>JANYJL010000289.1 GCA_025361845.1 Rhizobacter sp. | reverse complement strand
CAGACCTCGGTGGTCACGCCGCACAGGATGAGCTGCGTGATGCCGCGGTTGGCGAGGATCTGCGCCAGGTCGGTTTGGTGGAAGGCGCCGTAGCCCGGTTTGTCGACGATCGGTTCGCCGGGCATGGGTTGCAACTCATCGATGAAGTCGTGACCCGCTTCGCCACGCACCAGCAGGCGCCCGAGCGGACCGGGTCCGCCGATCGGTGCGCCCGCAGCGATGGACCGTTGCAACTTCACCGGCGGGCAATCCGACAGGTCGGCGCGGTGGCCTTCGCGGGTGTGCACCACCAGGGTCGCGGCGCGCCGTGCGGCATCGAGCAGGCGGCGCACATTCGCCACCGGTGCGGCCAGCCGCGCCACGTCGAGCCCGGCCTGCGCCGCGTAGCCGCCGGGCGCGCAGAAATCGCGCTGCATGTCGATGATCAGCAGCGCCGTTGTTGCACCGGCGACCATGTTCACGGGAATCGTGCCTCGATGGCAGTGGCCAAGCGCTGCGCCACCTCCTCCGCGATCAGCCGGCCCTTCGCCGCATCGCTGCCGCGCGCCGACGATAAGACGCCCGACAACGGCACCCAATGGCGGCGCGACGGGTACGCGTCGTAGGGCGGGAAGTCGGCCGGCCCGTCGTCCGGGATCAGGTCCACACGCACCAGGTTCGGGTGGTAGTGCAGCATCAGCGAGGTCTCGATCACCGCCGCGTGTTCGAGCGCGAAACCGGGGAAGCCATCGGGGAACACCGCGGCGAGCGTCGCCTCGGTGAGGAAATCCCAATACTCCAGGCGCACCACTTCGAGGGCCGCGCCCGCGCCCAGATCGCGCAGGCCGAGGTCGATGCCCTCGGTCAGGAACCACTGGTTCTCGTAGTGGCCGTTGACGATCACGAGCCGCTTCACGCCGTGGCGCTCGAACTCGCGCACCGCATCGCGCACCGAGCCGATCAGCGTGGCCGCGTCGACGCTCGTGGTGCCGCAGAAGTGCTGGCCGCCACCGCACTTGGGCTGCGACTTGTAGCCATACGACAGCCCCGGCGCGACGAGGCCGCCGACACGCCGCGCCGCATCGGCTGCCACCGCGGTGGACAGCAGCCCGTCGGTGCCGAGCGGCAGGTGCGGGCCGTGCTGTTCAAGCGCGCCCACCGGCAGCAGCACGGGAGGTGCATCGCGTTCGATGCGGGCCTGGTAATCGACCCAGGACATCTCGTTCATGAAGACCGTGTTCATCTCGACACCTCCGTGTTGTTGTTCCACGCGTCGCTCGCTTCCAGCAAGGCCGCGGCCATGATCAACGCGCCGCCGAGCCATTCGCGTGGCGCGAGTTGTTCGCCGCCGATCAGCGTCGCCGAGACGACCGCGATCAGCAGTTCGGCGAGCAGGATCACGCCCGAGCGCCCGGCTTCCATGTGCGTGACGCCGTACTGCCAGGTGGCGGTGGCGAGCACCATCCAGCCGAAGGCGTAGGCGGCAAGGGCTAGGCCGAGCAGCGGCGTGGTGGCCGGCCACGCCGCCTGACCGGTGCCGAGCACGGCCAGCATCAGCAAGGCCGAGACGCCGCAGCCGGCGAATACCGCGACGGTCTTCGACAGCATCGGGATCGATTGCGCGGCGCGCGAAATGATGTTGTTGCCGGCGAAGGCGATGCCAGCGCTCAGCGCCAGCAGGTCGGCCGCGCTCGGTGGTGCGTCGAATGCGGCCAGACCACCGACGACGAGAAAGGCACCCGCCAGCGCGAGCACGACTGCGGCAGCGCGCCGCCGCGACACCGCTTCGCCGAGAAAGAGCCGCCCGCCGATCACCGACCACACCGGCGACAGGTAGAACAGCAGCATCACGCGCACCACGTCGCCGAGCACCAGCGCGCTGACGAAGGCCGCATTGGCCCAGCCACCGACGACCGTGAGCAACAACAACAATCCAGCCTGCGCGCGCCATTGCATCCGCTCGCGCAGCAGCCAGGGCAGGCCGGCGATGCCGACCACGCCATAGGTCAGCAGCACCAGGGCCGGGCCGGAGTAGCCGGCCGCTGCAAAACCTTTCAGCGGCCACCACGACAGGCCCCAGAGCGTGGCCGAGAACACCAGCACCGAGATCGGCCACCACGCCGGCGGCGCATCGCCTGCGATGGCGCGTGTCATTGGAGTACCTTCGTGCTGCGCACTTCGGTGCGAGCCCCTTCGGGCGGCCGTGCGGGGCTCATGGCATCACCGAGCCACCGTTCGGCCCGAGCACCTGGCCGCAGTAGAAGCGCGCCAGGTCGCTTGCGAGGAACAGCGCCGTCGCGGCGATTTCTTCGGGCGCGGCGAAACGGGCTTGCGGAATGTCCTTCTCCTTCGCGATCCACTCGGCGCTCATCGACGCCGTCGACAGCATCTGCGTGTCGACCGGCCCCGGCGCGATGGCATTGATGCGGATCGCCGGTGCGAACTCGCGGGCGAGTGCGCGGGTGAGGCCGATGACACCGGCCTTCGCCGCGCTGTAGGGCGCGAACTCGGCGCGGCCGAGGATGCCGAGGTCGGAGGCGATGTTGATCACCACGCCGTCGCCACGCTGCACCATGCCGGGCAGCACCGCGCGGCACATCAGGAACACCGAGCCGAGGTCGGTGTCGAGCATGCGGCGCCAATCGTCGTCGCTCGTCTCCAGAAAAGGCTTCTGCTGGATGATGCCGGCGCAGTTCACCAGCACGTCGATCGGGCCGAGCGCGGCTGCGCTGGTCGCGACGAGTGAGGCCACGTCGGCGCTGCGCGACACATCGGCGTCGATGGCCTGCGCGCGACCGCCGCTCGCGACAATCTCGGCCACCAGCGCTTGCGCTTCGTCAGCGCGCGCCAGGTGCGCGACCGTCACCGCCGCCCCGGCGCGTGCGAACAGCAAGGCTGTCGCGCGGCCGATGCCGCTCGCCGCGCCGGTGACGAGCGCATGCCGGCCGTGCAGCGACATCGTGGTGCCCGGATCGTTCAATGCATCACCTCGCCATGGCTCGCGACGATCGACTGGCCGGTCAGTGCGGCCGAATCGGCACACGCGAGGAACAGGAAGACGCCGGCGATGTCGATGGGCTCCAGCATGCGCGGCACGGCCTGGCCGGCGACAATCCCGCGCTCCATCGTGGCGGTGTCGATGCCGCGCTGGCCCGCCATCGTTTCGAGCGAACGCATCGCCGCCGCGGTGCGGATCCAGCCCGGGCAGACCGCGTTGACACGCACGCCGCGCGGCGCGAGTTCGAAGGCGAGCGAACGTGTGAGCCCGATCACCGCGTGTTTGCTCGCGCTGTAGGCCGAGAAGTCGGCCACGCCGGTGTGGCCCCAGATCGACGACTGGTTGATGACGCTCGCGCCGGTGCTCAGCAGCGGCAGCAGTGCGCGAGTCAGGCGCGCCATACTGACGACGTTGTTGTCGAGCAGAGCGGCCCAGCGCGTCATCGCCGAGGCGGATTCGTCGGCCAGCGGCGTCGGGTATTCGACGCCGGCGTTGTTGACGAGCACGTCGACCCGGCCAACGGTGCTGCCGATGTTCGCGGCGAGGCGCGCCACGTCGGCATCGCTCGACAGGTCGCAGGGCATCGCGTGCACAGGCGATGTGGCTTGCAGCGCCAGCGTTTCACGGTCGAGCGCGGCCGCGTCGCGGTCCACCAGCACCAGGGTCGCTCCCTGCTCGGCGAAGGCCGCGGCGAGCGCTCGGCCGATGCCACCGGCCGCGCCAGTCAGCACGACGATGCGGCCTTCGAGGCCATAGCGGGCCTTCATGTCAGTTGCTCCACCGCGCGTCGCGCGACCGGGGGTAGCTCTGTGCAGGCATCGGGTGGAGCGAGAGCGCTGCGGCGGGGTGCCGTGTTGCGTTCATGCCCGGGGCAGGGGCCCCGGGCGCTCGCCAGGCACAAACAGTCCACTGGACTGTTTGTGTCCGGGCTCTCTCCCCCGGGCCGGTTGACCAGCCGGCGCTTCGGGTCGATGCAATCCGGCCCTCCTTTACTTCACTCCACACGGCACCCCACCACAGTGCTCTGGGCACCACGGTGGTGTTGGCGAGCCGTGGCAAGAACCGTTGGTTCCCTGCGGAGGATGCCGGGTGACTGGCGCAGCGAAGTAAAGGAGGAGGGCCGAATCCACTCCTCTCGAAGCATGCCGGTGGTGAACCGGCCCGGGGGACATGAGCGGAGCCGGTCACCCGGTAGCCTCCGCTAGCGCCGGCCATCGCATGCGTCGAAGCGGTTCCGAACGACCGCGACGGACCGCGAACGAAGTGAGCTGGGGGCCTGTTCATTTCAGACCGCCGTGAGGAAGGACACACCGACCGCGCCGATGAAACCATCGGCGCGCCGGGGCACGGCCGGGCCGCCGACCTGGCCATAGTCGCCCGACAGCACGCGCGTCAGGCGGTGCACGTGAAAGGCATGCAACAACTCGCGCACCGTGATCACCTGCTTTCGGTCCTCGCCGTACAGCTCGCGGTGATAGGCCGGCAAGCGATGCCACGGCACCGTCGGCCTTTCGTGGTGCGCGTTGTGAAAGCCGAAGTTCAGCCACACCAGGTTGAGCCAGACGTTGTCGAGCCCGACCACGTCGCTGTAGGTGTTGGCCTGTTCGTAGGCGTGGTCGCGCAGTTTGTCTTTCGGGATCGGGGCGTCGTCCAGGATCGGGTAGGCGTCGTAGGTGTGCTGGAAGCAATCGGCAAAGCGCAGCAGGGTGATGAACACCAGGTAGGCGACGAAATACAGCAGCAGGGCTTTCAGCGACACCCACGCGAGTGCCGCGAATGCGGTGAAACGCACGACGGCGATCGCCACGATGCGCGCGCGCCGGTCGCGCTTGCGCTCGTCGATGAAGGGCAGTGCGATGACGAAGCCGCGCATCAGGAATTCGACCGCCGGCACGTAGGCCCATTCGAGGGCCAGCACGCCGTTGCGGAACCAGGCCGGCGAGCGCAGCAGGAAGGCGCGCGAATCGAAAGTGATCACATCCGCGCGTTCGACATGGTGGCGCATGTGCTTGCGCCGCAGGTCCGCGAAGGGCGCGTAGCAACTGCCGTTCACCCAGGTCATCAGCGTGCCCCAGCGTGCGTTCGTCTCGGGCTTGCGAAAGATGGCGTGGTGCGCGAACTCGTGGATGAAGTAGGCCGACCACGTGAGCGCCAGCACCACCAGCACGAAGCCGATCGCGTTGAACTGCCACGAGTCGCTGACGAGGAAGGCCACACCGAGCGGCCAACCCAGGAGCGTGAGCGCGAGCGCGGCGATGTTGGGCGCCGCGCTGCCCGGCGTGCGGAAGATCTGCATGGCGCCCGCCCGCTTTACTTCTTGGCCAGCGCGTTGACGAACTGCGCGTCCATCGTCGCTTCGGTGGCCGGCACCGCCTTGATCTGCCCCTTGGCCATCAACAGCCCGGCGATGATCTCGCCGCTGGCGTAGTACGAGGTGGTTTCCTTCGCCTTCACGAAGGCCTTGGGCATCTCGGCGAGCGGGATGTTGTAGACGCCGCTGAGCTGCTCCTTCACCTCCTTCGCGCTCACGCCCATGAACTTGCCGATGATCTTGGCGGCTTCGTCGGGCTTGGCCTTCATGTAGGCCATGCCGTCGAGGTAAGCCTTGGTCACGGCGGTGATGTCGGCCGGGCGCGCCTTGATGGCCTTGTCGTCGAAGACCAGCACGTCGGCGATCAGGCCCGGCGCGTTCTTCGACGAGTAGACGACGTGGAACTTCTTGCCGCCGCCCTGGCTGACGATCTGCGAGAGGCTCGGCTCATACGTCACACCGATCGGCATCTGGCCCGAGGCCATCGCGGCCGGCACGGCTTCGGGGGTCATGTTGATCGGCAGGATGTCCTTGTCGGTCATGCCGTTCGTCTTGAGTGCATAAGAGAGCAGGAAGTCCGAAGGCGAGAGCGGGTTGAAGCCAACCTTCTTGCCTTTGAAATCGGTCACCTTGGTGATGCTCGTGGCCGCGACGATGGCGTCGCCGCCGTTCGAGTAGTCGATCGGCATCACGACCTTCTGCGACATGCCGGCTGCGACCTGGCCGACGACCTGGTCGTAGGTCAACATCGCGCCGTCGATGGCGCCGCTGGCCAGGGCCGGCGGGATCAGCGCCGGGTCGGTGAAGACCTGGAGCGAGACCTTCAGGTTGTATTTTTTGTAGAGGTCGAGCGCATCGGCGACGTAGAAGGGGCCGTAGCCGATCCACACGACGGTGCCGATCTTCATCGTGGTCGGGCCGGCGGCGAACGCGGCCACGGTTCCGAGCGCGAGCGTCAGGCCGGCGAGCGGCTTGACGAGGCACTGCATCAGGCGGCGCAGCGGCGTGTGGTCGGCAAGGGTCGCGGAAGTCGCGGCAGAGCAGGGGCGAGGCGTTTGCATGAAAGGCTCCTAGGGTGATGGACGTGCGCAGGAGAAGACGATAGAAATCCGTCGTTCTCCCGGGCTTTTGTCCCTCCGTGGAGCCTCGATGCAGGGGCCATCGAAGCCGGGGCACTCTCGGACCAGACACCGCCAGACTCGTGTCTGCCGGTCGGAACCCTAGTGCCCCTGAGTGTGAGGATCGTGTCGGTGTTCAGCACCTTCACAACCGTCCCACCTGCAAGACGAATTCAGCAAGCGGCGTGCCAGCGAAAGCGCTGTGCGGCCGCACCAGGGCGAATCACTTTGGCTGCGCCAGGTAGGCGCGCCAGCCGCCGGAGCTGGTGATGTCGCGTGCGGCGCGTGTGGCCCATGCCTCGCAGACGAAGCCCTGCACCGTGCTGCCGTCTGCGAGTTCGACCACACCGATGCCCAGCGGCGCAGGGATCGCGGCGACGAAGGAGCCATAGGCGTGGGCGGGCAGTTCCCACACTTCGAGTTCGATCGCTGCACCGCCTTCGTCCACACGCACCATGCCGGGGCGATGCGGCGGGTCGCCGGGCAGAGCGTAGAGCTTGTAGCAAGGCGCGCTGCGGGTCGCGCGTTGCAACTTCGCGCCGCGTTGGGTGAGTTGCCCGTTCAGTGGCAGCCCGCTGAGGTGGGCGCCGCACACGGCCACGCGCACCAGGCCGGAAGGGAAGGGCGTGGCGTCGGGCGCCGTGTTCGCAGCGCGGTGCGGTGCATGCGGCGTGGCGCCGACTGTGGCCAGGGTCTGCGCATGCAGGCGCGCGGCGAGCGAGAGCAGGGGCAGGTCCTGCCCGGCGCGCGCGACCAGGGTCACGCCCCAGGGCAGGCCGGGCAACAGCGCAGGCTGCGGTGAGCCTCGCGCCATGGTGCCGGTGGGCACGGCGACCGCCGCCAGATCGAGCAGGTTCACGAAGTTGGTGTAGTGGCCGAGGTTCGAGTTCAGGCGCACCGGATCGGCCTCGACTTCGGCGACCGTGTAGATCGTGCTCGCGGTCGGCGTGACGAGGCAATCGATCTCGTCCCACACGCCGCGTGTCTCGCGCTCCAGCGCCTTGAGCTTGTAGAGCGACTCGAAGGCGGCGACCGCGCCGATCTTCGCGCCCTGCTCGGTGATGGCGCGCGTGACCGGGTGCAGCGCCTCGGGCTGTTGCTCGATGAAGGGCCGGATCGCCGCATAACGCTCCGCCACCCACGGTCCCTCGTAGAGCAGGGTCGCGACGGCGCGGAAGGGCCGCAGGTCCACTTCGACCGGCGTGCCACCGAGTGCGCAGAGTGCGGCGACGGCTTCGGCGAACAGGCGCGGCCCGTCGGCGTTGCCGTGGAATTCGAGGTCGGCCGCGCGCGGCACGCCGAAACGGAACTGCGCCGCCGCGCCGAAGTCGTGGCCATGCGGGCCGAAGCCGCGCGAGTAGGTATCGCCGGCATCCTCGCCCTGCATCACGGCCAGCACCGCGGCGGCATCCCGAGCCGTGAGCGCGAAGATCGACACCACGTCGAGCGTGCGGCAGGCCGGCACCACGCCAGTGGTCGGGATGCGGCCGCAGCTCGGCTTCAGCCCGATCAGGTTGTTGAACATCGCCGGCACGCGGCCCGAGCCGGCGGTGTCGGTGCCGAGCGAAAAGCTCGCGAGGCCGAGCGCGACCGACACCGCCGAGCCGGCCGACGAGCCGCCCGAGATGAATTCCGGGTCGAGGGCATTGCGGCAGGCGCCGTGCGGTGAGCGCACGCCGACCAGGCCGGTGGCGAACTGGTCGAGGTTGGTCTTGCCGATAAGAATGGCGCCGGCGGCGATAAGTCGCGCGACGACCGGCGCGGTGGTTTTTGCAATATGGGTGAATTCGCGACAGCCCGCGGTGGTGGGCATGCCTTCGACGTCGATATTGTCCTTTACCGCAAAGG
>JANYJL010000064.1 GCA_025361845.1 Rhizobacter sp. | reverse complement strand
TCGCCAAGGCGATGCTCGAGATGTGCCATTCGGTCGGCGCGAAGGTGCTGCTGATCTGCTCGTCGACTTCGGTGCACGCCAGCGGCGACATCGATGCGATCGCCAAAGACCTGCGCCGCCTCGCCATGCTCGCCGTGCCGCTGGGCATCAAGGTCGCGTTCGAGGCGCTGTCTTGGGGTCGCACGATCAATGAATTTCCGCAGGCCTGGGAGGCGGTGTGCCGCGCCGATGCGCCGAACCTCGGCATCGGCATCGACTCCTTCCACATCTTCGCGACCAAGACGCCGATCGAAGACCTCGACATCCTCGACCCCGAGAAGATCTTCCTCGTGCAGCTCGCCGATTTCATGTGGACCGAAATCCGCTCGGTGGAAGAGCGCATCGCCACGGCGCGGCACTTCCGCGTCTTCCCCGGCGAGGGTGTGCACAGCGAGGAACTGGCCCAGCTCGTGATCGGCCTCGACAAGCTCGGCTACCGCGGCGATTACAGTTTCGAGGTCTTCAACGACGACTACCAGCAGATGCCCCTGCCCACGGTCGCGCAGCGTGCCTATCGTTCGGCCTTGTGGCTGGGCGAAGACGTGCTGCGCCGCTCGGTGCCGCTGCCCGGCCGGATGCGGTTGAAAGCAGCCACGCCGATCAAGTGAACCTTCAGCCATCGTCAACCTGTAGTAGAGGCCAACGCATGTCCAGACTCCGAATCTTGTTGCCGATTTCGTTCGCACTCGCGTTGCTGGTGCCGCTGCGAACCTCCTGGGCCGCACCCGCCACCGTGCCCGACACGCTGGAGCAGCGCCTGCTCGCCTGCTCTCTGTGCCACGGCGACAAGGGCGAAGGCCTGAAGAAGAACGAGTACCACCCGCGCCTGGCCGGCAAGCCGACTCAGTACCTCTACAACCAGCTCGCCAACTTCCGCGACAAGCGGCGCGACTATCCCGTCATGAACTACATGATGGCCTTCCTGTCGGACACCTATCTGATCGAGATTGCCGACCACTACGCCAAGCTCGCGCCGCCGTTCCCTGCGCCGAGCACACGCGCGAGCCCTGCCGAACTGGCCCTCGGCGAGAAGCTGGTGAAGGAGGGTGATGCGGGGCGCAAGCTGCCCTCCTGCATGAGCTGCCACGGCAAGGCGTTGACCGGGCTGGAGCCCGCCATCCCCGGCCTGCTGGGCTTGTACCCGCCCTACATCTCGGCCCAGCTCGGCGCCTGGAAAGACAACCGGCGCCACGCCATGCAACCCGACTGCATGCACGACGTCGCGCAGATCCTGACGCCGGCCGACATCGGTGCCATCACCGCCTGGCTGGTCGCGCAGCCGGTGCCGGCCAACCCGGTGCCGGCGCCGCTGGGTTCCTTGAAGTTGCCGCTCGAATGCGGTGGTCTGACCAAGAAGTAAGGAGGTCTGCGATGAATCGTCTTGCTGTTGTGCTGCTGTGTGCCGTGGTGGCGGTTGCCGGCCTCGCGTCGTGTTCGAAGAAGGAACAGGCCGTCGGTCCGCAACCCACCGAGGCGGCCAAGCAGGCGCTGATCGTCCGGGGCGAGTACCTCGCCGCCGCCGGTGACTGCTACGCCTGCCACACCGTGCGGGGCAGCCCTGCCTACTCGGGCGGTCTCGAAATGCCGACGCCGTTCGGCAAGATCTACACCCCGAACATCACCCCTGACCAGCTCACCGGCATCGGCAACTGGAGCGCCGATGACTTCTGGAAAACGATGCACGACGGCAAGTCGAAGGACGGCTCCTTCCTCTACCCCGCGATGCCGTACACCAACTACACCAAGGTGACGCGCGAAGACAGCGACGCGATCTACGCGTACATCATGTCGGTCAAGCCGGTGGAACGAAAGAACACGCCGCACGCGATGGGCTTTCCGTACAACCAGCGCGAGTTGATGGCCGGCTGGCGCACGCTCTACTTCAAGGAAGGTGTCTACAAGGACGACCCGAGCAAGTCGAAGGAATGGAACCGTGGCGCCTACCTCGTCGAAGGCCTCGGCCATTGCGACGCCTGCCACTCCTCGCGCAACATGCTCGGCGCCGTCACCGGCGACGACGTGTCGGGTGGCTTGATCCCCTTGCAGAACTGGTACGCCCCCTCGCTCGCGTCGAGCCGCGAATCGGGCCTGGGCGACTGGGAGATCAAGGACATCGTCGACCTGCTGCGCACCGGCGTGGCCAGGCGCGGCGCGGTGTTCGGCCCGATGGCGGCGGTGGTGCAGCACAGCCTGCAAGAGATGTCGATGGTCGACCTGACCGCGATGGCCACCTACCTCAAGGCGCAGAACGAGAAGAAGGAAAGCGAGCCCATGCTGCACAGCGGCCCGTCCGAGGGCCTGACCGCGGCGATGATGAAAACCGGAGCCAAGGTCTACAAGGACAACTGCGAGTCCTGCCACCAAGCCGATGGCTCGGGTGTGCCGCACATCTACCCGCCACTGAACAACAACCAGGCGCTGACGATGCGCAACCCGGTGAATGCGATCCGCATCGTGCTCAACGGCGGTTTCCCGCCCAGCACCGAAGGCAACCCCCGCCCCTACGGCATGCCGCCCTTCTATCAAGACCTGAGCGACGAGCAGGTGGCCGCGGTCGTGACCTACCTGCGCCAGTCCTGGGGCAACAACGCGCCACCGACCTGGCCGGTGGAAGTGGAACGTTCGCGGGGTGTGCCGGCAGACTGAATGAGGCGGCTTCGACGTGGAATTTGATCCACGTCACGGCGAGCCTCCAGTGAACGGCGCCTGATGGTGCCGTTCACACCGGAGGCTGCCCCATGAACAATTTTTCCCCGGTCGCCGGTTGCCGTGTCGGCAGCCAGCTTCGCGCTCTTGTCGCTGGCTTGGTGGGCGCCCTGGCCTTGCTGCCCGGCGCCGCCAGCGCCATTCCCGCCTTCAACCGGCAGACCGGGCAGAACTGCGTGGCCTGCCACGCCGGCGGCCAGTTCCCCGAGCTCACCGCCTACGGCCGGATGTTCAAGCTCACCGGCTACACGATCGGCGAACGGGCGATCCCGCTGTCGGCCATGTTGCTGGGCAGTGTCTCGAAGGTGGCCGACAAGTCCAAGAGCGCCGACCCCGCCGCTGACTTCCAGAAGAACGGCACCGCGATGATGGCCACCGCGAGCCTGCTCGCCGGCGGCAAGGTGACCGACAAGCTCGGTGCCTTTGTGCAGGTCACCTACGACCCCTACGCCACGCAAGGCGACGACGGCCGCTACCACGGCCACAGCAATGCCGACAACATCGACATCCGTTACGCCGACCGCTTCATCAACGCCGAACGCGATCTCATCGTCGGCATCACGGCCAACAACAACCCCTCGGTCACCGACCCGTGGAACACCGCCGCCGCCTGGATGCAGTACGTGCCCGTGCCCAGCACCACGAGCAGCCGCTTCATCGATGGCAACGCGCCGTACCCGGGCTTCGGTGCGGGCGGCAACCTCGCGGGCATCACGGCCTACGGCTACTGGAATCGCACGATCTACGCCGAGTTCGGCGGCTACCGCAGCGCGACCGGGGCGGTGGCCTTCATGAGCGCCGGCATCCCCGACGCCGACACCACCAAGCTGCGCGGCACCAACCCCTACTGGCGGCTGGCCTACAACCGCGAGTGGGGTGCCCACAGCCTGATGCTCGGCACTTCGGGCATGGTGGCACGCATCTACGACGACCCGCTCGACACCTCGGACCCGGCCAGCACCCACCGCGACAAAGACCTGGGGCTGGATGCGCAATACCAGTACCTGCTGGACCCGCACTCGGTGACCGCACAACTGGCCTACATGCGCAACACGACGCGCTACTCGGCCGCGCAGGCGAGCCCCAATGCGTCCGACACGACGAAGACCCTGCGTGGCAAGCTGACCTACGTCTATCAAGCGAAGTACGGCGGCAGCCTCGGCCTCTTCAAGCTGAGCGGCACCACCAACACCGCGAACGCGGTGGCCAACCCGGTCGATGGCAACCTGAGCGGCGACCCGGCCACGCGCGGCGCCACGCTCGAGGCCTTCTGGACTCCCGTGCAGAACCTGCGCATCGGAGCGCAGTACACGCTCTACAACCGCTTCAACGGCGCCGCGTCGAACTACGACGGCTTCGGCCGCAACGCGAGCGACAACAACTCGCTGTTCCTCTACACCTGGCTGGCGTTCTGATCCCGTTGCCGACGCCGCAGATTCACTGGAGAAGCCGTATGAAGCCCCTGCATGTCCTTCTGATCGTGGCCGTGGGCGCCGTGTCGGCGGGCTGCGCCAACCCTGAGCGCTCGCGCGATCTGGCCAACCCCGCGGTGACCGCGACCACGCTCGCGCAGCAGGTGTGTTCGAACTGCCATGGCCTGACCGGCCAGGCCGTCTCGCCCAACTTTCCGAACCTGGCCGGCCAGGTCGCGCCGTACACCACGGCCCAGCTCAAGGGCTTCCGGGCTCAGAGCCGGCACGACCCGGCCGGGTTCGAGTACATGTGGGGGCTCAGTCGCCACCTCACCGACGCACAGATCGACGGCCTCGCCGCCTACTACGCGGCCCAGCCGCCGGTCGCGCCGACCCCGGTGGCCGATCGCACCCGGCTCGACGCGGGCAAGGCGATCTTCGAGACCGGTGTCGTGGCCAAGGCCGTGCCCGCCTGCGCTGGCTGCCACGGCGACCAGGGGCAGGGGCTGGCCGCCTTTCCGCGCCTGGCGGGCCAGCATGCCGACTACGTCGTGAAGCAACTGCTCGTGTTCCAGCGCACCGACGAGCGGCCCGAAGGCAGCATCATGAAGACAGTGGCGCACGAACTGTCCGAGCAGAACGTGCGCGACGTGGCCGCCTACGTGCAATCCCTGCCGGGGCTGTAAGCGGCCCACCGGCGCGCGGTGATCGCCAGGGCTCCAGCAAACGTACACAATCGTTTGCACGACAGAGACACGGGGTTCGCGCTGGGCGATGATCCTTCCCGTCGAAATCCGCAGCTCCCAAGAAAGAAGTGGCATGGCCGAAGATTCATCCCGCACGCGTTACGGTGGTGTGGCCCAGTTGTTCCACTGGGTCACGGCCATCCTCGTCCTGATCGCCTTCATCTACGGCCCGGGTGGGCCCGAAGATCGGGTGTACGCGCTCGCGCGTGATCCCGAACGCCGTCTGCACGAAACGCTCGGCCTGTGCGTGATCGCGCTCGTCGTGTTGCGTGTGCTCTGGCGCGTGGTCGTTACACGCCCGGCGCCGCTGCCGATGGCGCGCTGGATGCACCTCGGCTCGCGCGCGGTGCAAGGCCTGCTCTACCTGCTGCTGTTCGCGGTGCCCTTGACGGCCATCGCCGGCGCCTGGCTGGCAGGCCACCCGCTCACCTTGCTCGGCGCCATCGACATTCCGCCCTGGGTGCGGGAGTCGCACGACGTCGGCGTCACGATCGCCGAGCTGCACGGCTGGCTCGGCGACGCCATCCTCTGGCTCGCGGGGCTGCACGCGGCGGCTGCGATCTACCACCACGTCTTCCTGCGCGACGGTGTGTTGGTGTCGATGCTGCCGAATCGAATTGGCGCGCCCGAGCCGAAGCACCGCGCCTGACCCGATGAGTGCCGCACCCAGGCCGCGCCAGACCCATCTGCGCGCGGCCGATCTGCGTGGCGCGGGCCGGCTGGTGGTGGACGCCACGCTCGGCCTGACCGGCCTCGTCGAGCACCTGCACCACAACATCCTGCGCACACCGGGGCCGCTGGGGGCGGCCTCGGAGCGGCCGACGGGTGGCATCACCGGCCTCGTCTACCGCAGCATCCGCGGCGTGACGCGGCTGGTGGGCGGCAGCCTCGATGCCTTGCTGGGCCAGGTCGTCACGCTGCTCGGCCCGAGCGAAGTGCCCGCGTCTGCCGAGCGCGAGGCGGTGCTGTCAGCCCTCAACGGCGTGCTCGGCGATCACCTCGAAGCGACCGGCAACCCGCTCGCGATCGCGATGGCCTTGCGCCACGAGGGGCAGGCCTTGACGATCGAGCGCGCGGGGCTGGCGCTGGCCGTGCCGCAGCCGCGCCGCCGTGTGCTGTTGATGGTCCACGGCCTGTGCATGAACCCGCTGCAATGGCGCCGCCATGGCCACGACCACGGTGCGGCGCTGGCCGCGGAAGGCGGCTTCACCGCGCTCTACCTGCACTACAACAGCGGCCTGCACATCTCCACCACTGGCCGCTTGCTGGCCGACCGTTTGCAAGCGCTGATGGATGCCTGGCCGGTGCCGCTGGAGGAAATCGTCATCCTCGGCCACAGCATGGGCGGGCTGGTGGCGCGCAGTGCCTGCCATCAGGCGCAAGCGCGGGGCGATGCCTGGCCGCAGCGGCTGACGAAGATGGTTTTCCTCGGCTCGCCGCACCACGGCGCGCCGCTCGAACGGGGTGGTCACTGGATCGATGTGATCCTCGGCGCGAGCCCCTACACCGCGGCCTTTGCGCGCCTGGGCAAGCTGCGCAGCGCGGGCATCACCGACCTGCGGCACGGCAGCCTGCTCGATGCGGACTGGGCGGATGAGTCGGCGAGCGCGAAGGGCGGCGACCGGCGCACGCGTGTGCCACTTCCGGATGGTGTGGCCTGCTACGCGATCGCTGGTTCCTTGGGTTCAGAGGCCGGCGCGCTGCGCGAGAAGTTGCTCGGCGATGGCCTCGTGCCACTCGCCAGCGCGCTCGGTCGGCATCGCGTGAAGTCGCGCGCGCTCAACTTCGCGCCCGATCACCAATGGGTCGGCCAGGGCATGAACCACCTCGATCTGCTCGACCGCGCCGAGGTGCTGGCAAAAGTGCGCACCTGGCTGCTGCCTGCTTGAATCAGGGCCGCACGGCCGGTGCTTCGAGCGCCATGCCGCGGTCGCGTGTGGCGAGGTAGAGCTCCAGCTCGATCAGCTCCGGCGCACCGTAGGCATAGGGCTCGGCACGCACACCGCTCATGCAGTTGCGCAGGCGCCGTTGCAAGGAACCCAGCGCCTGCCATTCGAGCCGGTAGGTCGGGTAGCCGATGGCATGCGCTTGCGGGATCGTGCTTCCACCGAGATGCTGGCCAGCGTGTTCGTCATGGCATTGCGCGCAGGCCAGATCGAGTTGGCCGATGCGTTGCGTGTAGAGCCGCTCGCCGCGGGCGCGCGGGCCTTCCAGCCGTGCATCCGTGGGCGGCGCCATCGGCAGGCCGCGCGACTGGAACGCGATGTAGGTCTGCAACGCGAGCAGGCTGTCGCTCTCTGGCGCTGACGGCGTGGCGAGCTGCCGGCGCGCCTGGCATTGCCGGATGCGCCCGCCGAGGTCGATCGGCTGCTGCGTGCCGGTGTCGTGGGCCGGGTAGCGTGCCGCGACACCCCGCATGCTGCCGCGCGCATCGGCATGACAGTCGGCGCACGATTTGTCGGCTGCTCCGGCACGGCGGCGCCAGAGGTCTTCGCCTTCACCGACCATCAACATGCCGGGGTTCGCGCTGTCGTCTCGCTGGAGGGCCTGCGTCGTCGGCCCCATGAAGTCGAAGCCGGAGCGGCGTGTGTCGCCATCGGCATGCGGCTCGGCAGTGGCGAGCGCCATGGCAGCGACCAGCGCGAGGCGCAACGGGGTCATCGAACTCACGTCACCGTCAGCGTCACGCTCTCGCTGTGGGAGAAGCCGTTGTCGCCCTCCCACAGAAAAGTCAGCGTGCCGCTGTCCAGGGCCACGGTGTGGAAGGCGATGAACGGGTTGGCGGCGATGGCGGGCGACAGCTCGGCACGGAACACCGTGTCGCCGCCATAGATGCAGGCGAAGCGGCGAATGATGTCGCGCGGCAGCTGCTTGCCCTGCGCATCGGCGCGGAAGCCTGGCTCCATCGGGTGACCGATCAGCGTGCGGATCTCGATCACCTCGCCGCGGCGCGCGATCTTCGGCACGGTGATCAGGGTGCGGGTGGACATGCTGACCTCAACCTTCGACACAACCTGCGAGCGTGACGACCACCTCGGCCGTGTGCGACCACAGGCTGCCGTCCGACAGCTGCGCCACCGCCACGAGTTTTTGCGAGGCAGCCAGGCGGATGCGCAGCGAGACCGTCGCGCGCCCGGCACGCGGCCCGAGGTGGAAGGTCGCCACGTCGGCGAGCGGGTTCAGCTCGTTGAAGATCGCGATCGTCTGCACGTGCGATTCGGCCGTCATCGGGCTGTCGATGCTGACGGTGATCGGCACTGTGTTGCCGTTCTCTACCAGCGACGCCACTTCGATCGTCACCTTGCCTTCGCGCACCGGCGTGCCGGCGGCGAATTTGGCCACCGCGGCCGCGAGACTTTCCCGTGCGATGGCCGGCCGCAGCCACACCGACGCGATGATGCCGAGCCCCACGGCCAGTGCCTCGCGTCGCCCGAGCGCTGCCGCGTTGCCCGCCATGCGTTCGGGTTCACTCACGCAGCGTGACCAGAAAAGCGACCACGTCCTCGACCTGCGCGGCCGTCAACAGGGGTCGGCCTTGCCATGCACTGCCGACACGTGCCAGCGCCTCGCTGCGGTGGTAGGCCGGCATGATGCTTTGCGGGTTGACGCGCCGCGCATCGACGATGCGCAGGCGCAATTGAGCTTCGGACCAGCGCGCGCCGACACCCGCCAGGCTGGGTGCGAGATTGCCCTGCATGCGTTCTTCCGAAAAGGGGCCGCTGTGGCAGAGCAGGCAGAGGCCGAGTTGGCGGTTCACGACGATGGCGCGGCCTCTTGTGGCATCGCCGGGCGCACCCGTCAACGAAGTGGCGATGCCGTCGCCCACCGGCTCGGGCAGCGCCGCGCCTTGCGCCATGGCGCCGGAGGCCAGGAGCGCGAGCACTGTTGAACCGAACCACCGCCAACGCCGCATCGTCTGTCTCCGCTGTTGTGGGGAGGCGAAGATGATGCGGCCGCGCCATTTCCGATGTGCATCCAAGGGCTTCGCAGTAGCAAGCCGATGCACTTCAGGCCGCGGCTTCCACCACCATCTGCACCCGCTCGCGACCGTTGTATTCGTCCACGCTCAAGCGATAGGCCAGGCGCGCCTTCACGGCCACCGGCTCGGCATGGTTGAACCAGATTGCATCACGCAGTGCGCCGGCAAAACGGAGCGAGAGCTTCAGGTGCTTTTCACCGACCAGGCGTTGCGAGACGACCTCGACCTCGTCGGTGAACACCGGCGGCTCGAAGGCCTGGCCCCAGACCTGGGCGTCGAGCGCGCGTACCGTTTCGGTGTTGAACCACTCGGCGCCGAGCGGCCCGTCGCTGAGCACGGTGCGCGCGAGCGTGGCCGGGTCCAGCCACTCGCGCGCGACCTGTTGCAGACCCTGATTGAAAGTCTCGAACTCGCTGGGTTCGATGGTGCAGCCGGCCGCCATCGCGTGGCCGCCGAAGCGCTTGAGCACGCCGGGGTGGCGCTTGGCCACGAGGTCGAGCGCATCACGCAGATGAAAGCCGGGGATCGAGCGGCCCGAGCCTTTCAGCAGACCGTCCTGCCCGCGTGCGAACACGAAGCTCGGGCGGTGCACGCGGTCTTTCAGACGCGAAGCGACGATGCCGACCACGCCTTCGTGAAAGGCCGGGTCGTAGAGCGCGAGTGCGGGCGGTGTGTTGCCGGCTTCACCCACCGCACCGAGCAACAGCGTTTCGAGCATCGCCTCGGCCTGCTCGCGCATGCCGCTCTCGACCTCGCGGCGTTCGCGGTTGATGGCATCGAGCATCTTCGCGAGTTCGGCGGCGCGCGCCACATCATCGGTCAGCAGGCATTCGATGCCGAGCGACATGTCCGACAAGCGCCCCGCCGCGTTGATGCGCGGCCCGAGCGCGAAGCCGAAATCGAAGGCACTCGCACGCCGCGCATCGCGCCCGGCGGCGGTGAACAACGCGGCCACGCCGGGCTGCATCTTGCCGGCGCGGATGCGCCTCAAACCTTGCGCGACGAGGCGGCGGTTGTTGGCGTCGAGCTTCACCACATCGGCCACGGTGCCGAGGGCCACCAGATCGAGCAGGGCATCGAGCCGCGGCTGCGTCTCGGCCGTGAACAGCCCGCGCTCGCGTTGCACGCCGCGCAGCGCGAGCAGCACATAGAACATCACGCCCACGCCCGCGAGGTTCTTGCTCGCGAAGTGGCAGCCGGGCTGGTTCGGGTTGACGATCACGTTCGCCTCGGGCAGCACGATCACGTCGTCGAGCAGGGCGGGTAGATGGTGGTCCGTTACGACCACGGCCACGCCGAGTGCGCGTGCGTGCGCCACGCCTTGCAGGCTCGCGATGCCGTTGTCGACCGTGACGATGACATCGGGCCGTTTGCCCATCGCCAGATCGACGATCGCCGGCGTGAGGCCGTAACCATGCACCGCGCGGTCGGGTACCACGTGGTGCAGGGTGCCCTCGGCCGCGCCGAGCAGCGCAAGGCCGCGCAGCGCGACGGCGCAAGCGGTGGCGCCATCGCAGTCGTAGTCGGCGACGATGCAGATGCGTTTTTGCGCGGCGATGCAATCGGCGAGGAACAGCGCAGCGGCGTGTGCACCCAGCAGATCCGCGGGCGGCAGCAGGCGCGCGAGGCCATCGTCCAGCTCGTCGCCACTGCGCACGCCGCGGCCGGCGAACAGGCGCGCGAGCAGCGGATGCACACCGGCTTGCTCGAGCGCCCACACCGCGCGCGGCGGCGGGTTGCGCATCGTGATGGTGGGCGTGCTCATTGGGGCACCCTACGGGCTGCGCCCGGTCCCGCCAGGCGGGAGCATGTGCACTTGGGGCGGCCCGGCGTGCTCATCACAAACCTTCCAGCACGCTGTGCACGTTGCCCGGCTTCCAGCGCCCGGCCAGGCGCTGGGTGAAGGACTGCGGCCGGTTGTCGAAGCGTTGCGCGCTGCGTTCGCCGCACAGCGTGAGGCTCACCTCGCCACCGGCATGTGCGCGCTTCGCCAGTTCGGCGAGCACGCCGCTATCGAGTGCGCGCCAAGCCTCGGCCCAGGCGGCCCAGTCTTCGTTAAGCAGCGGAGAACGCAGGCGGTGATCGACCTGCACCGCGTGTGTGTCGGCCGCCTGGTGGCGCCCGCAGCCGCTGAGCCAGAAGCTGTTGACGGCGAGCGCGCCACGTTCTTCGCGTGCTTCGTTGATCGCGTGCGGGTAGAGCAGCAACTGCACCTCGCTTTGCAGGCGACGGATCAGACGCGCATGCGGCGGTTGCGGCAACCAGGGTTCGACATTGCGGCCGATCGCGCGGTCGAGCGAGGCGCACGCGAGGCCGGCGAGGCTTTCATGCGCGGCATACCAGCGCAGCGGCGCGCCCCAGGCGAACGTGAAACCTTCGCTCTCGAACAGCTCGCGCACCGCCTCGAACAGCGCGCGCGATTCATCGGCATCGAGCTGCAAGGCGGCCGGGTCGGCCAGCACCACGTGGTCGCGGCCGACGAGCCAATGGGCTGGCGTCACCAGGCCCCAGGCAAGCTCGCCCACGTCCACATCGTCGGCGGCCGCGGTCTGCGCCGCGAAGGGGAAGCTGCCGTTGTCGTCCTCGCCCGAACCCCAGCCCCAGGCCGCGGCCAGCGCGCGTTCGTGCGGCGGCAGCAGCGTGGTTGCCTCGGCTTCATCGCGGGCGGTGGGGGTGAGGCGCGCGAGGCAGCGTTCCAGTTGGGGCAGAGACAAGTCGCGCAGGACCTGGGTCGCCTCTTCCGACAGGGCCGAGGCGAAGGGGATCAACACGTGCATTCGGGGATTATCCGGTGCGGCTCGTCGAGGAACGAGGCCGGATCACTTCTGCTGTTCCCATCGATGCGTTCGACGATCAATGCGCCTTGCGCTTTCACGTTCGATGAACGCCTTCAAGCTCTCGCGCACGATGGCAGTCGGGTCCATGTCGTCGGCCAACCTGGTGGCTTTCGCCAGCAGTTCGGCATCGATTTCGATCGTCGCGTGCATATGCTGGGCTTCTTGGACGGGCAACGAATCCAATGTCTTCTGATGCCGACCATCCGCCCGTTGCGGACGTTCGGGGGCGGCTCTCTGCAGGCGTCGGGCGCAGCGAGAGCGCTGCGGCGGGGTGCCGTGTTGCGTTCATGTCCCCCGGGCCGGTCGCCCGGCAGCCTCCGCTCGCGCCGGCCAACGCATGCGTCGAATCGGTTCCGAACGGCCGCAACGGGCCGAAACCGGCTCTCCGCATCTCGCCGATTGATGCCTGGCAAGTTCAACGATGCCGGGCCCCGAGCGCGGCTACATTGCCGCATCGTCCGCCGCCTATGAATCTAGCGCCCGCCCCCCGCAACACCCTCTCCCGCATCCCCCGCGGCATCTGGGCGCTCGGCTTCGTGAGCCTGCTGATGGACGTCTCGTCCGAGATGATCCACAGCCTGCTGCCGGTCTTCATGGTCGGCACGCTCGGCGCGAGCACGCTGATGCTCGGCCTGGTCGAAGGCGCAGCCGAAGCGACTGCGCTGATCGTCAAGGTGTTCTCGGGCACGCTGTCCGATTACGTCGGCAAACGCAAGCCGCTGGCGCTGGCGGGTTATGCGCTCGGCGCACTGTCGAAGCCGCTGTTCGCCATCGCCGCGACGGCCGGCGGCGTGCTCGCGGCGCGCTTGATCGATCGTGTCGGCAAGGGCTTGCGCGGTGCGCCGCGCGATGCGCTGGTGGCCGACATCGCACCCGCCGCGGTGCGCGGTGCAGCCTTCGGCTTGCGCCAGTCGCTCGACACGGTCGGCGCTTTTCTCGGCCCGCTGTTGGCCGTCGCGCTGATGTTGCTGTGGGCGAACGATGTGCGCGCGGTGTTCTGGGTCGCCGTGGTGCCGGGGCTCGCGGCGGTGGCCCTGCTGTTCTTCGGCGTGCAGGAGCCCGAGCGCAGCGCGCCGGCCGTGCGCTTGAACCCGCTCACACGGGCCAACCTGCGGCGTTTGTCGCCCGACTATTGGTGGGTGGTGTGCATCGGTGCAGTCTTTATGCTGGCGCGTTTCAGCGAGGCCTTCCTCTTGCTGCGCGCCGCCGATGCGGGCCTGCCGCTGGCGTGGACGCCGCTGGTGCTGGTGCTGATGAACGCGGTTTATGCGGCCTCGGCCTATCCCTTCGGCAAGCTCTCCGACACGCTCGGCCACGGCCGCTTGCTCGCCCTCGGCCTGCTTCTGTTGATTGCCGCCGATGCCTTGCTTGCTGCCGCTCCCAATGCGATCACGGTGGCGGCCGGCATCGCCCTGTGGGGCCTGCACATGGGCGTCACGCAAGGCCTGCTCGCGCGTTTGGTGGCGGACACCGCGCCGGAGGATCTGCGCGGCACCGCCTATGGTTTCTTCAACCTCGCGAGTGGCATCGCGCTGCTGATCGCCAGCGTGCTGGCCGGTTGGCTGTGGGGTGCGCTCGGCCCTGCGTTGACGTTCATGGCCGGCGGCGCCTTCTGTGTGCTCGCGCTGGCGGTGTTGGCATGGCGCGGCTGGCGGCTCCGCGCGCAGGCCCTCGGTTAGCATCGACTACGCATGAACCTCCCCTACGAACTCCAGATCGGCTGGCGCTACACGCGCGCCGGGCGCAACGGCCGGCGCAACGGTTTCATCTCCTTCATCTCCAGCGTGTCGATGCTCGGCATCGCGCTCGGTGTGGCCGCGCTCATCATCGTGCTGAGCGTGATGAACGGGTTTCAGAAGGAAGTGCGCGACCGCATGCTCTCGGTCATCGCGCACGTCGAGGTCTACGACGTTCAAGGCGCGGCGCTGCCCGACTGGCAGGCCACCGCAGCCCAGGTGCGCACCAATCCGCAAGTGATCGGCGTCGCGCCCTTCGTGACGACGCAGGCGCTGATCGCGCGCGGCGACGACATGCGCGGCGCGGTGGTGCGCGGCATCTTGCCGAACGACGAAGCCACCGTCACCGATGTGGCCGCGCAGTTGAAGGACACCACGCTCGCCAAGCTCGTGCCCGGTGCCTGGGGCATCGTGCTCGGCTCCGAACAGGCGCGCAGCCTGGGCGTGGTCGAAGGCGACAAGGTGACGATCGTCGCACCCGGCGGGCAGGTCACGCCGGCCGG
>JANYJL010000056.1 GCA_025361845.1 Rhizobacter sp. | reverse complement strand
TCGGCAAGGCCTTCGAAGCGGCCTACATCGGATACGAAGAGAAGGCCGCGCGCGGCGAGATCAAGCTGTTCAAGAAGACACAGGCCAAGGACCTGTGGCGCAAGATGCTCTCGATGCTGTTCGAGACCGGCCACCCGTGGATCACCTTCAAGGACGCCTGCAACGTTCGCAGCCCGCAGCAGCACGTGGGCGTGGTGCACTCCAGCAACCTGTGCACCGAGATCACGCTGAACACGAGCGAGACCGAAATCGCCGTCTGCAACCTCGGCTCGGTGAACATGGTGCATCACCTGACCACCGACGCCAGCGGCGCCAAGGTGATGGACCAGGTCAAGCTGAAGAAGACCATCGCCACTGCGATGCGCATGCTCGACAACGTCATCGACATCAACTACTACGCTGTCAAGAAGGCACGCGACTCGAACCTGCGCCACCGCCCCGTCGGCCTCGGCATCATGGGTTTCCAGGATGCGCTGTATGAAATCGGCGTGCCCTACGCCTCCGACGCTGCGGTCGAGTTCGCCGACCGCTCGATGGAAGCCGTCTGCTACCACGCCTACTGGGCCTCGACCGAGCTCGCTGCCGAGCGTGGCCGCTACTCCAGCTACCGCGGTTCGCTGTGGGACCGCGGCATCCTGCCGATCGATTCGCTCGAGTTGCTGGCCGAGCAGCGTGGCGGGTATGTCGAAGTCGATCGCAGTGTCTCGATGGATTGGGACGCGCTGCGCCAGCGCATCGCCGCCCACGGCATGCGCAACAGCAACTGCGTGGCGATCGCACCGACCGCGACCATCTCCAACATCATCGGCGTCAGCGCGTCGATCGAACCTTCGTTCGGCAACCTCTCGGTCAAGTCCAACCTGTCCGGCGAGTTCACGATCGTGAACGAGTACCTGGTGCGCGACCTGAAGAAGCTCGGCCTCTGGGACGACGTGATGGTCATGGACCTCAAGCACTTCGACGGTTCGCTGCGCCGCATCGACCGTGTGCCCGAAGACCTGAAGGCGCTCTACGCCACCGCCTTCGAGATCGAAACGCAGTGGCTCGTCGAAGCCGCGGCGCGCCGCCAGAAGTGGATCGACCAGGCTCAGTCGCTCAACATCTACATGGCCGGCGCCTCGGGCAAGAAGCTCGACGAGACCTACAAGCTCGCGTGGCTGCGCGGCCTGAAGACGACCTACTACCTGCGCACCGTCGGCGCCACGCACGCCGAGAAGTCGACCGTGAAAGCAGGCCACATGAATGCCGTGACGAGTGGCGGTGCGGTGTCGGCAGCAGCCGCGACGGCCGCGATGCACAGCGTCGCGCCGATCGAGATCGAGGCTGCAACGGATATCAAGTTCTGCGCGATCGACGACCCGAGTTGCGAAGCCTGTCAGTGATGTTCGAACGCGCGCGTCGGCAAGGCGCGCGCAGTTCGTGATGCAGGTCCGAGCTTCGATGCGGAGTTCGATGCGAAGCCGCAACAAGCAACGCGCGCGAATGTCAATAAGTGCTTGGTGTTCTCACGCAACACTCCGATAATTCATACGTACAGGAAGTCCACCATGCTGGTTTGGGAAGAAGAAGTTAAACCCTCGACACTCCATATTGCGAGCCCTGCGCAGAGTCTCCCGACTCAGGCGCGTGGAGTCGTCGCTTCTTCAGTAGCGCAAGTTGATGCACCTGTCTTCGCCGACATCGATCGTGCGGTGGCCACTCCCGCAGCGGCGTCCGCTGCAACAACATCCTCTGCCGCCCTGCCTGTCGTCGCACGTCGTGTTCGCGCTGCCGACAAACGCATCATCAACGGCGAGACCGATGTCAACCAGCTGGTGCCGTTCAAGTACAAGTGGGCGTGGGAGAAGTACCTCGCCACCTGTGCCAACCACTGGATGCCGCAAGAGGTCAACATGTCGCGCGACATCGCGACCTGGAAAGATCCGAACGGCCTGACCGAAGACGAGCGCCGCATCGTCAAGCGCAACCTCGGCTTCTTCGTCACCGCCGATTCGCTGGCCGCCAACAACATCGTGCTCGGCACCTACCGCCACATCACGGCACCCGAGTGCCGCCAGTTCCTGCTGCGCCAGGCCTTCGAAGAAGCGATCCACACCCACGCGTACCAGTACATCGTCGAGTCGCTCGGCCTGGACGAGAGCGAGATCTTCAACGCCTACAACGAAGTTCAGTCGATCCGCGACAAGGACGAGTTCCTGCTGCCCTTCATCGGCAAGATCATGGACCCGCACTTCCACACCGGCACACCCGAGAACGACCAGACCCTGCTCAAGTCGCTGATCGTCTTCGCCTGCCTGATGGAAGGCCTGTTCTTCTATGTCGGCTTCACGCAGATCCTCGCGCTGGGCCGTCAGAACAAGATGACGGGTGCGGCCGAGCAGTACCAGTACATCCTGCGTGACGAGTCGATGCACTGCAATTTCGGCATCGACCTCATCA
>JANYJL010000036.1 GCA_025361845.1 Rhizobacter sp. | reverse complement strand
CGCGCTCATCATGCTGGCGGGCATCTACTACGGCGCCCAATACGGCGACAGCGTCAGCGCCATCACGATGAAGATCCCGCACGCCAGCAGCATCGTGGCCTGCATCGACGGCTACCAGATGACGCTCAAGGGCCAGACCGGCCTGGCGCTCTTCACCGCCGGCGTGTCGAGCTTCATCGGCGGCACCGTGGCGATCGTCGTGCTGACCTTCCTGGCGCCGTCGCTCGGCGAAGTGGCCTTCCTGTTCGGGCCGGCCGACTACTGCGCGCTGATGCTGGTGGGCTTCGTCTGCGTGAGCTTCGTGACCACCGGCAGCTTGCTCAACGGCATGGCGATGTGCCTGATCGGCGTGCTGCTCGGCCAGATCGGCACCGACGTCAACAGCGGCACGCCGCGCTTCACGATGGACCTGGTGTTCCTGTCCGACGGCATCGGCCTGGTGAGCGTGGCGCTCGGCTGCTTCGGCATCGCCGAGATCACGAAGAACCTCGACAGCGGCGAGGAGCGCACGCCCTTCAACGGCAAGATCAACCTGATGCCGACCTGGCCCGAGTTCAAGCGCATCATCCCGAGTGCCTTGCGCGGCAGCGTGATCGGCTCCTTCCTCGGCATCCTGCCCGGCGGCGGCCCGGTGATCGCGCAGTTCGCGGCCTACGCCGTGGACAAGAAGGTCAGCAAATACAAGCACGAGATCGGCTCGGGCGCGATCGAGGGCGTGGCCGGCCAGGCCGCCGCGGACGAAGCGGCCGCGCGCACGAGCTTCATCCCGCTGATGAGCATCGGCATCCCCGAGAACGCGGTCATGGCGCTGATGATGGCGGCCTTCATCATCAAGGGCATCCAGCCCGGTCCGAACATGATCGCCGGCCACCCCGACCTGTTCTGGGGCCTGGTGGCCAGCATGTGGGTCGGCAACGTCTTCCTGATCACGCTCAACGTGCCCCTGGTGCGCTACTGGCTCTCGGTGTTCAAGATCCCGTACGCGGTGCTGTTCCCGTCGATCCTGTTCTTCTGCTGCATCGGCACCTTCAGCGTCAACAACAACCTCGACGACGTGTTCATCACCGCCGCCTTCGGCCTCGGCGGTTACCTGTTCATGCGGCTGGACCTGGACGCCGCACCGCTCATGCTCGGCTTCATTCTCGGCCCGATGCTGGAAGAGAACTTCCGGCGTGCGCTGCTGCTCAGCCGAGGCAGCTTCCTGTCCTTCTTCACGCGGCCCATCAGCGGCAGCCTGCTCGCCCTGATCGGCATCTTCATCGTCTGGAACCTGGCGGCGTTCTATGCCAAGACCCGCCGAGCCCCGGCCCTCGCGTGACGGAGCCGTCACTGGCAGTTCGCCGAGTTCCCCGCAGCTACTGTCGTTGCCCGGTGGACGCCGCGGGCTCCTGGGGCAACGACATCTCGCGCATGAGGCGCTCCACCTCGTCATCGCCAAGACTCCGGTTCGAACCCAACGTCGGAGCCGAGGCGCGCAGCCAGCGGGTGGTCTGCGGCACGAGGACGACGAGCGCGATCACGCAAGACAACCATGCGAGGTACGGCACCAGTGCCGCGGTCAGCGCACCCAGCGGAACACGCGGGTGTTGCCGGCCGCGCGCCAGGACCACGGCGTAGCCGAACGGCGGCAGGAGGAACCCGGCCTGAAGCACCAGCAGCGTCAGCACGGCCACCCATGCCGCGTCGTCCACTTGCGCCAACAGGGGCGGCATCACGATGGGCACGACCAGAAAAATCAGCTCGAAGGCATCGAGCACGAAGGCACAGGTCAACATCAAGGCCAGCACGGCCAGCGTCGCACCCAGCGGGTGGCCTTGCAGCGTCAACATCAGATCGGCCACCAGGCGGTCGGTCCCCAGGGCGCGCATCAGCAGCGAGAAGCTCGTGGCGGCCAACAACAGCGCGAAGAGGGCACCCGTGAGGGCCATCGCGTCATCGAGTGCGCCCCACAGCAATTGGCGGGTGAGTCGCCTGGAGGCGAAGCCCCAGAGCAGCAGCAAGACCCCGGCGGCCGCCGCAGCCTCGACAGCACGCACCCGGCCGGTCGTCACCAAGGTCAACAGACCGGCAATCACGGCCGGCACGACGGCCAGCGTCCAACGCTCGCGGCTCATCAAGGCGGCACGTCGAGGAAGGCCTCGCACCGGCGCAGAGGTCCACACCGCGATCAGCAGCCAGCCCAGCAGCAGCAAGGCCGCGGGCAGCAGCACAGCCTGCATCACGTCCTGGGAGTTGACCACGCGGATGTCGGCATCCGCCAAGGGCAACTTCATGCGCATTGCGATGTTCAGACCCTCGGTGTGGGCGCGCAGCATCGCGTCGCCGAGCAGCAGCAGGACCAGCGAGGGCGGGACAACGGCCCCCAAGGTGCTCGCCACCGCCACCAGGGCGACACGGCGTGTGGGCTCGACGTCGTCGGCAGCCCAGTGGCGGCCGGCCGTTTGAGACAGGGTGACGAGGCTGGCGCCGACCGACCCATTCATCGGGGCCAGCAGCGCCCCCAAGCTCAGGCCCGCCAACGCGGGGGCCGCGGGCGGAGAGGCTCGACCGATGAGCTTGCCCAAGGCCGCATAAAGGTCATCGGCAATGGCCAGGCGGTTCAGCAGCGCTCCCACCAGCGCGTACAACACCAGGGCCTGGAGCAGGTCGTGCTCGAGCAGACCCACGACACGCGCCGGCAGGCTGCCCAACAGTGCGACGTCGAATGTGCCGGTGGCGAGCCCGGCCAGCGCACCGATGCCACACACGCCCATGAGCACGGCATAGGTCGGCCAACCCGTGCTCGTCATCAACGCCAACGACAGCACCAGGAGCAACACGCCGAGCCAGGCCATGCCGTCAGTCGGATGCCCGGCGCAGCGCGCTCGCCAGGTCCAGCAATGCCTGCAGGCCGAGCATCAACGCCATCAAGAACAAGGCAATCTTGATGGCGAAGTAGCCCGGATTGAGGGACTCGGGGAAGCTCTCCAGCGTCAGCACCGAGCGCCACACCTGCGGACCGCTGGCGACCAGTATGGTCAGCGCCCAGGGCAGCACACAAGGCGGTGCGCCGATCCTTCGCCAAGCTGCCGCCGCTTGCAACGGGGCCAGGTCGGGTCGGGCGATCAGGTGGGCCTTGCGTGCGCCCGCATGGCGCAATGCCACCGCCACGTAGAGGGCGAACAGCGCTTGCGCCAGGTCGTTGGCCTGCGTCGACCACGCGCCGACCCCATCGCGCAGCGGCCACTGCAGAAACAGCAACACCGAGATGGCCAGCGACAGCGGCATGGCCAACCTGCAGCTGGCATCGAGCGTACGCTGAAGGCGACCGGTGAGAGTCAAGGCACAGCTTCCATGGTCGAGTGGACAATCGACACCGACTTGCGATGATCGTGGCTCATTGCCATCGGGCCCCGCGCTCGATCGATAGCCGTCATGCTCAGCCACTGCGCACCACTCCCCTCGCCTCGCCCCCCATGAAGATCACCTTCCGATGTGACCCGGCGCTGATCGACTTGCTGCCGCGCCCGCAGCTCGCGAAGGCCGGCCTGCCGGACTGGCTGAAGCAGATGGCGCCGCGCGTCGATTCTTCCTTGCATGGGCGCAGCATTCGCACCGTCAAGCAGTGCCCGCCCTTCATCGACGCCATGTCGAGCGGCTTCCTGATCTTGCTGCCTTGCGATGTGACGGTGGACGCAGGCCGGTTCAGTTGGGACTGGGCATTGCCACCGCTGAGTGTGCCGAACCATCCACGCGCCCCGCTGAGTTTTCATGTGCCTGAGCAACTGATCGGCTCGCCACTGGCTCAAGGCCAGCGCAGCACGCTGAAGTTCAACAGCTTCTGGACCATCGAACTGGAGCCCGGCTGGTCTTTGCTGGCGATGCACCCGATCAACCGCGACGACCTGCCGTTTCGGCTCATCACCGGTCTCGTCGATGCGGACCGATTCAATGATGCGGGCATCAACTTCCCCGCCCTCTGGAACGATCCCGATTTTTGCGGCGTGCTGCCGCGCGGTACGCCGGTCGCCCAGTGTCTTGCGGTCCGACGGGATGTGCCCGAGCTGGTGTGCGAAGCGATGTCGTCGCCGCGCGCGGAACGTTTTGGCGAGCTGGCCACGCAGATCCTTTCGGCGCCGGGGGTCTATCGCACGAAGTTCCGCAGCAAGCGTGGCACGCCCTGAATCGCCGAAGCGAAGCCCCTCTGGAATTGGGCAGTGCGGGCGACTCAAACTCAGGCCTCCTCTGCACAACTCCGCAGACGCTTCATTCCAGCCTGAGACCGTCATTCCAAGGTCGCCAAGGTCTCGCGCAGATCGTCGAGGTCGAGCCAGAGGCAACCGCGCGGCGCGTTCGCCAGCGCGTTCGCGATGCGGCCGAAGGTGTCGGCACGCAAACGGTAGGCACGAGCGTAGGCCTGCATGGCGTCGTCCAGGCGCCCGGCGTCCTGCAACACGAGGCCGAGGTTGACCTCGGCCTCGGCGCGGTGTGGTGCCAGCGCCAGCACGCGCTGCAATGCATCGATGGCACCCTCGTGCTCGCCGAGATCCTGCTTGACGAGTGCGAGATGGAACCAAGCTTGTTCCGAGCCCGCGGCGTGTGCAACGGCAAGCTCCAGCGAGCAGCGGGCTTCATGCAACAGGCCGCAGGCATGTTGGGTCGAGCCCAGCGCCAGCGCGGCGTCCGCGCGGTCGGGCGCGAGGGCGTGGGCCTGGGCGTGAAACTCGAGCGCGGCTGCCAGCTCGCCAGCGGCCATGGCCGCGTTGCCCGCGATCAGCAGCGATGGCGGGTGTGCAGGCCGAAGCGTCAAGGCCAGCGTGATGTGCTTGCGCGCCAGCGCGATGTCGCCGTCCTGCAACTCGAGGAACGCCAGCATCTGGTGCAGGCCGGCATACGAAGGCGTTGTCGCGATGGCCTGTCGGCAGAGTGTTTTCGCCTTGGCCGATTCGCCCGCACCCACCCACTGAACCACTCGGGTCAGCGCCTGTTCAGGGGATGGAGGAGTGTTCAGGTGAGTGGCCAACGCGGGGCTCACTGTACGAACGCTGCGCTTGAGCGCCGTCATCGGTTTCCACTTGCGACAGCCCCGCGACAGCTTCGTGTGCACTGACCTCTGCGGTCAACGGCACGAGTGAGCGTCGCGTTGTGAAGCCGTGACGCGAGCATGCCGCTTGGTCCGGTCGGTGCAACGCCGGCCTTCAATGGAACACCCCAAGCTCATGACATTCACACTCGCTTCAAGATCTGGCGCTTCAGCGCTGTTGGCCACGGTCCTGCTCACGGCCTGCGCCGTCTACGAAGCACCGCCGCCACCGCCGCCGCATCACGTTGTCGCGCGCCCGGTCCCGGCCGTTGTTTACGTCGAGCCTGCACCGCGGGCCGTGGTCAGCATCTACGTGGAGCCTCCGCTGTTTCAGCCCGAGCCCATCCTGATCGGCTGGGCCCCGCCGCCGATGCTCGTCGAAGTACCCGTGCCGTTGCCGTATGCGGGCGCCGTCTGGGTGGGCGGCTACTGGGTCTGGCAAGGCGACTGGGTCTGGGCGGCCGGGCATTGGAGAGCACCGCCGCAACCCGACTACGCCTGAGTGCACCCGTACTACGAACATCGCGATGGCGCGGTGATCTTCATCACCGGCCACTGGCGTGCACCGGGACTTGTGTTCATCCCACCGCCGCTGGGCTTGAGCCTGAGGCTCGCCATTGCGGCACCAGGCGTCGTGGCCGGCCCGCGCCCGATCGGGCCGGAGGGCGTGTTCATTCCGCCACCCCCCGGCTCGCGCCACGGGATCATCGTCCCGGCGCCGATCGGCACCGCGCCCGCGGTCGTGACCAGCGCCGCGCCTGTCATCAACGTGGGCATGCGCGTGCAGAACGTCAGCAACACGACCGTCAACAACACGCGCATCGTGAACATCACGAATGTGACCAACGTGACCATCACGGCGCCGGCCAGCGCAACGGCGAACGGCAAGGCCTTCGAAGGCGCGGTTCCCGGAGCGCCTCACCTCGCGGCGGCCCTGCCCGCTGTGATTCGGGCACCAGCGCCCGCACCGGCGTCCAGCAAGGCGCTCCCCTCGTTCACGCCGGGAGCGGCGCCTTCGGCTCTGCCGCCAGCGCAAGCCGCGCCGAGTTCCGCGGCGCTGCCAGCGCAACGTGCAGTGCCGGCGGACACGCCGCGTCCGGTCGAGCGAGCGGCCTCGGCAGTTCGGGGTTCACCCGACAAGGCCCGCGCCGAGCCGCCAAAAGGCACCGCGCCCGCAGCACCCAAGGACGAGGTGCCTGCGCGCGCTGAGCGTCAAGCGCCCGTCAAGCCCGAGGCAAAAGCAGCGCCGAACGCATCCCGAGAAACGCCGAAGGGCAAACACAAAAAGAAGCTGGAAACCGAGGGCGAAGGCGAAGACGCCGAGCGGGCAAATGGGAAGGCATCACGCTGAGTTCCAATGTGCTTTCGGTGCGCTTGACTACGGCCAGTTCACCGCATGCGCGCAGTACCGCAGCTCGCCCTTGGCCCACGCGGCCGGATGACCAGAGGTCGGCAAAGCCCGCGCGGTGCGAAACATTTCTTTGCCTCGGCACCGCAACAGTAGGGATGGAAGGATCGGTCGGCATGAACCAAAAATGAAGCTCCGCGCTTGCGCCCTATCGAAGGAGTGATCATGCCCAACACCGCCAGTCGTCACGTCATTCCCGGCAGCGAAAAAGCCGCCATGCCGGATGCCCACCCGGTGCGCGATGCCCAGTCGGATGAACGATTCGAGGTCACCGTTCGCCTTCGCTCCAGGACGCCGTTGACGAGCCTTGCGAAAGGTGGCGCGCACGATGACAAACTTCCCGCCCAGCGCGAGTACCTCAGCCGTGGAGCCTTCGCTTCGCTGCACGGCGCGGACGCACAGGACATTGCCAAGATCGCCGCGTTCGCAGCAGCACACCAGCTCGTCGTGGTCGAGACCAATTCAGCACGCCGCAGCGTGGTGTTGTCAGGCACCACCGCCTCGATGAGCAAGGCCTTCGGCGTGACCTTGCAGCAGTTCGAGCACGCGGGTGGAACGTACCGCGGCCGCACCGGCTCCATCAGCGTGCCCGCGAACCTCGCCGAGGTGGTCGAAGGGGTGTTCGGGCTCGATGATCGGCCCCAGGCGAACCCGCACTTCCAGTTCCAGAACGCCGACGGTGCGGTCGCCTCGCGTGCGGCCGGCGGGTCGTTCACGCCGGTGCAACTGGCGCAGCTCTACAAGTTCCCGAGCGGGCTCGACGGCAGCGGCCAGTGCATCGGCATCATCGAACTCGGTGGTGGCTTCAAGCCCGCCGACATCAAGGCCTACTTCACCGGCCTGGGGCTTGCCGTTCCCAATGTCAAGGCCATCAGCGTCGACGGCGGGCGCAACCACCCGACGAATGCCAACAGCGCCGATGGCGAAGTGATGCTCGACATCGAGGTCGCTGCCGCCGTGGCGCCCAAGGCGACGATCGCGGTCTACTTCGCGCCCAACACCAACAAGGGATTCCTCGACGCGATTGCCAACGCCGTTCATGACTCGGCCAACAAGCCTTCGGTCATTTCGATCAGCTGGGGGTCGGCAGAGTCGAACTGGACCGGCCAGGCGATGACACAGTTCGATCAGGTCTTTCAAGCGGCCGCGGCCATGGGCGTGACCGTGTGCTGCGCAGCCGGCGACAACGGCTCATCGGACGGCATGGCCGACCACAAGCCGCACGTCGACTTCCCCGCATCGAGCCCGTTCGCACTCGGCTGCGGCGGAACCAAGCTGACTGCCGCCGGCTCGTCGATCAGCACCGAGGTGGTCTGGAACGCCAACCCCACCCAGAGCGCCACCGGCGGCGGCGTGAGCGGCTTCTTTCCCTTGCCCGCGTACCAGGGCAACGCCAAGGTTCCGCCCCTGGCCGGCTCGGCCGGGCGCCGGGGCCGGGGCGTGCCCGACGTGGCCGGAGATGCAGACCCGGCCAGCGGCTACCAGGTTCGCGTGGACGGAAAGTCGTTCGTGATCGGGGGCACCAGTGCAGTGGCCCCGCTCTGGGCCGGGCTGATCGCATTGATGAACCAGAAACTCACGCATCCGGTGGGCTATCTCAACCCCTTGATCTATGGCTCGCTGGCCGGCCGCGGTTTGTTCCATGACATCGTGTCCGGCAACAACGGAAGCTACTCTGCGGCCGCGGGTTGGGACGCCTGCACCGGCTGGGGCTCACCGGTCGGAGACAAACTGCTGCACGCACTGGGCGGCTGAGGCGCCGGGCGGGCGGCTCAGATCCTGTTCTTGTCGTCTTCCTGAACCTGTTGCTCGAGCAGCGGGATCAGTTCCGCCACGCCTTCAAGATTGGGGTTCACCGCGACGGCACGTTGAAAGAACACGAGTGCCTGCCGCGCATGGCCCAGCTGAAGGTGGATTTGTGCCGCACCGGCCAATGCGCCGAAGTGATCGGGGTTGCGCTTGAACACCTCCTCGCAATCCTGCAAGGATTTTTCGTTCTCGCCGAGCAGAAAGTAGATCGTCGCGCGTTTGTTCCAGCCTTCCGCGAAGGCGGGCTTGAGCCGGACAATTTCATTGAAGCTTGCGAGGGCCTCGGGCAGCGCCGAGCTTTGCATCTGTTCGATCCCCCGAGCGAAGAGTTTGTCGATCTTCGGATCGCCGGATCGGCCCCAGATGCGCCAGACCGCCACTACTGCAGACTGCCGAACTCTCGGATCGCTGTCGCGTAATCTCTCGAGGACACGACGCACGTCGACCATCGAACCCAGTTCGGCCAGCCGATCGACCGCCGCGCGGCGCGACTCCGCATTCGGCTGCGCCAGCGCGGCGAGGGCCTGCGCGCGTGTCATCGGCGCTGCCAGCGCCGGGCCTGCCAACAGCGCCACGGCACAAACGCAGACCCACAGTGGGCGAAATCTCATCGTGTGTCCTCGATCTTGCGCAACGATCTGGAACTGTAGCGCGGCGTGGCGCACGAGTTGCTACGCTGTGTGCTCGGCCACTGCGAGGACAGCCCATGGCAACGCATCCGGTCACACCGGGAAACTGGTTCCCGCTCGGCGCCACCTGCACGGCGACCGGTGTCAACTTTGCGCTCTACTCGGCGCATGCGACGGGCGTGGTCCTGCAGCTGTACGCAGAGCCCGGCGGCGAAGCGACCGAAGAGATTCGGCTTGAATCGCGAACCCGCTACGTCTGGCATGTGCACGTGGCTGGCCTTCGGGCCGGCCAGCTGTACGGCTATCGGGTCGAAGGCCCGCACGTGCCCGAACAAGGGCTGCGCTTCAACGCCCGGAAGCTGCTGATCGATCCGTATGCCCGCGCCTTGAGCGGCGTGTGTCGCGATGTTCAGAATCTGCTGCTCGGCTACGACACCGCCTCGCCCGAGCGCGATCTCAGCCTGGACAGCCGCGACAACGCGGCCATCGTACCCAAGGCGGTCGTGATCGACGATGCCTTCGATTGGGGCGGTGACGCGCCACCCGACCTGCCCTTCGAGGCCATGGTGATCTACGAGGTGCACGTGAAGGGCTACACCGCGCACCCCTCGTCGCGCGTCGCGCATCCGGGCACCTACCTCGGCTTCATCGAGAAGATTCCCCACCTCGTGGCGCTGGGCATCAATGCGGTCGAGTTCCTGCCGGTGCATGCGCATGTCGACGAGTCTTTCCTGGGCGAGCGCGGCCTGTCGAACTACTGGGGCTACAACACGATCGGCTTCTTCGCGCCCGAGCCGGCCTACGGCACCGGCCGCCAGCCGGGCTGCGAGGTCGGCGAGTTCAAGGCGCTGGTGCGCGAGCTGCACCGCGCCGGCATCGAGGTGATCCTCGACGTGGTGTTCAACCACAGCGCCGAGGGCAGCGAACTGGGGCCGACGCTCAGCCTGCGCGGCATCGACAACCCGAGCTACTACATGCTGAGCGGCCCACCCGACCAACCTGGCCGTTACTACGCCAACTACACCGGCTGCGGCAACAGCCTCGATCCGACGCAGGGCGCGACGATCCGGCTGATCATGGACTCGCTGCGCTACTGGGTGGAGGTGATGCATGTCGATGGCTTTCGCTTCGATCTCGCTGCGGTGCTCGGCCGCGCGGCCGGCAACTTCGCGCGCAGCGGCGCGCTGTTCGACGCCATCGCGCAAGACCCGGTGCTGCACCGCGTGAAGCTGATCGCCGAACCCTGGGACCTGGGCGCCTACGAGGTCGGCAACTTCCCCGTTGACTGGTCGGAATGGAACGGGCGCTTTCGCGACACGGTGCGCCGTTTCGTCAAGGGCGATGCCGGCCAGCTGGCCGACCTGGGCTGGCGCCTCACCGGCTCGGCCGATCTGTACGCCGACGATGGCCGCTCGGCCTACAACAGCATCAACTTCATCACCTGCCACGACGGCTTCACACTGAACGATCTGGTGTCCTACGACGGCAAGCACAACGAGGCGAACCAGGAGGGCAACCGCGACGGCAGCGACGACAACCATTCCTGGAACTGCGGCACCGAAGGGCCCACGGACGACGCTGCAATCGTGGCGCTGCGCCGTCGGCTGGCCAAGAACCATCTCTGCCTGCTGATGCTCGCGACGGGAACACCGATGCTCTCGGGTGGCGACGAATTCCTGCGCTCGCAGCGGGGCAACAACAACGCCTACTGCCAGGACAATCCGATTTCCTGGCACGACTGGGACCAGGCGGCGAGCGAAGCAGGGATGACACGCTTCGTCGCCCTGCTGATCGCGTTCACGCGCCGCTGCGATGTGGTGCAACAGCGCAAGAGTCCGCAAGGCGCGGACGGAGGCACTCAGGACATCGCCTGGTACGGCGCCGACCTGCAGCCGCCGCGCTGGGGCGACCCGCAGGCGCGCACACTGTGCATGGCGCTGGACAGCGGCCACTCGTCAGGGCCGCTGGGCCGCTATGCCGTCCTGACGATCTTCCATGCGGGTGATGCCTTGCAGCCGGTGCTATTGCCGCCTGCCTTGCCCGGCACACGTTGGCACCGGATCGTCGACACCAGCTTGCCAGACGGCCAGGACATCATGGCCGCGGAGAGCGAGATCGCGCTCGATCCGGCGGACGTCTACCTGGTCAATCCGCGCACGACCATCGTGCTGCTGGCCCGCCCGCCGACCGACCCGGAGTGAGTTCGACACGTGCGGATCGATCCTGGCTGGCATGACGCACCACCTGTTTGCTGTGACGCTCGTGTGACGCTTGCCGACCTACAACCGTTCAAGCCCGGATCGACGGGCCAACGGAGGTCACGATGCATGCCGCTACCCACCACCGCGCCACGCCGGCGCTCCAAACCACTCAGCCGGCACGGTGGCTGCAAGCTCGCAGCCTGGCGACGAGACCCCTGGCGCGTTTGCTCCGATGGGGGACTGCATGGGTCCTGCCCCTGCTGCTGGTGGCCTGCGGCGGTGGCAGCAGCGTCAGCGATGGCAGTGCGGTCACGCACACCGTGTCCGTCACTGTCACGGGCATGCGGCACTCCTACGACGGCATGACGCTGCAAAACAATGGCGGCGACAACCTCAGGCTCGACGGCGACGGCACGCGCAGCTTTGCCACCGCACTCGCCAGCGGCACCGCCTACAGCGTGACGGTCTCCGCCCAGCCGACCGGGCCCGATCAAACCTGCACGGTCAGCAACGGCGGCGGCACCATCGGCAGCATCGACGTCACGAATGTCGCGATCGATTGCCCGTACCCGACCAGCTACGCCGTCGGCGGCACGGTGACAGGCATGACGGGCACGGGCCTGTCGTTGCTCTACTCCGCCGACAACGTCAGCCTGCCGTCAATCCTCAGCATGGCGGCCGATGGCAGCTTCTCCTTCGACGCGAGCCGCACCAGCGCGGTCAACGGCACGGTCTACAACGTGTCGATCTCGAACCAACCCACCGGCCCGGCGCAAACCTGCGTGGTCAACAACGCGAGCGGCACGGTAGCGAACGCCGACGTCAACAGCGTGCGGGTGGTCTGCGGCTACTATCGCGTGTCGGTCACGGTGTCGGGGTTGCGGCCATCGGCGCGGGGGCTCACCCTGCGGAACAACGGCATCGACGGCATGCAGCCGTTCAATGGCAAGTTCACGTTCTACACGCCGCTCGCCGATGGCAGTGCCTACAACGTGACGCTCGACGCCCAGCCGACGGGCCCCAGCCAAACCTGCGTCGTCAGCGCCGGCAGCGGCTTGATCGCGGGCGCAGATGTGAACGTCCTGGTCGACTGCCCGTATCCCACGGCGCATGCGGTCGGCGGAACGGTGTCGGGCCTCACCGGCACGAACCTCCAGCTTCGCTACAACGCCGACAACCTCAGCTTCCCCTTCTCCCTCGGTCTGAACGCCAACGGACCCTATGCGTTCGACGCTGCCACGACCAGTGCCATCACCGGCACCGCGTATGCCGTGAGCATCGCGGCGCAACCGACGAGCCCCGACCAGACCTGTGTGGTCGCTGCGGGCAGTGGCACCGTGGCCACCGCCGACATCAACAACGTCAACATCAATTGCGGCCCGGCCGTGGTGCCGTCGACCTGCGTCGCGCCGACCGGTGCGGGCACGAACCGCGGCAGCGTCTCGACTGCGCAGACCTGGACGGAGGCCGACAGCCCGCACATCGTGCCCTTCGACATCGAAATCGGCAAAGCGGCGGTGGTCACGATCGAGCCCTGTGCAGTGGTTCGCATCGTCAAGGGCGCGACGATCACGGTCAACCCCGGCGGCAGCCTCGTTGCCGCAGGTGCGCTGGGTCGGCCGGTGAGCTTCGAAGCGAAGGTCGCTGGCCAGGCCTGGTCGACGATCCGCAACCTCGGCGGCAACTTGTCGCTGACCCACGCAGTCCTGTCCGGCGGCGGTGACCCGCTCAGCACCAATGCGGCCTACGCCGGCGTCATCCGCATGCAGAGCCCGGGCCTCAGCGGCACGCTGCACCTCGACGATGTCGAGATCGCCGGCTCCTTGAGTCAGGGTGTCTACATCAACGGCCCGGTCGGCTTCGACACGACTTCGCAGAACCTGCGCATTCATGGCGCGGCCGGCTTCCCGGTGCACGTCTATGCGCGGGTGCTGGGCTCGGTGCCGAGCGGCAACTACATCGGCAATGGCCGCGACGAGATCGGCATTGCCGGCTCCGGCGGGCCGGTGGTCGATGCGCAGACGATGCACGACCGTGGCGTGCCGTACCACGTCGGCAGCGGTGCCGATGGTGGTCGCATGGACATCAACGCGCCGCTCGCGGGCCAGGTGGCGGTGCTGACCATCGAGCCGGGCGTGACCGTGCGCTTCCCGCCCGGCGGAACACTGAACGTCGAACCGGCGAGCGGCACCAGCCCGGCGCGCGGCGCATTGATCGCGGTCGGCACCGCGGGCAAGAAGATCGTCTTCACCTCGGATCAGCCGGTGCCCCACGCGGGCGACTGGCTCGGCATCGGCTTCGGCGGCACGGTCGACCCGCAAAGCACGATGCAGAACGCGCGTGTCGAGTTTGCGGGCGGGGCCACGATCACCGGCAGCAACTCCTGCCCGTACGCCGGTCGGGTCGGCCCGAACTACGCCGCGATCCGGATCTTCGGGCCACCGTCGACGCAGTTCATCACCCAGACCGAGATCCTCTCCAGCCTGCGCGATGGCATCGACCGCGGCTGGCGCGCCGACCTGCAGCCCGACTTCCTGGCGAGCAACACCTTCACCGCGGTCGCGGCATGCAAGCAGACGACACCGCGTACCTTCAACGGTGTGTGCCCCGCGAACCCGCTCTGTCCGTGATGTGCCGGGTGGGCGCCGGTCGCATGATCGGCGCCCTTTTCGACCTGCCGGCGGGCTATGCTGTGGTCGGCGTGTCCCCCCGCTGCGCCCACCCCGAGCCCTCCATGCCTGAATCCGACGCGCCGTTCCGACTGCGCCTCATCGGCGAGGCCGTGGGCCTGCACGGCGACGGTCGCCGACTCGTGTTCGAGCGCAAGGATGCGCTGTTGCTGGCTTATCTCGCCATCGAAGGCCCCACGCCACGCGGCACGCTGGCCACGCTCTTGTGGCCCGACGTGGACGACGAGCGTGCGCGCAGCAACCTGCGCCAGCGCCTGTTCCGATTGCGCAAGTCGCTGGGCTTCGAGTTGCTCGAAGGGGCCGTCGTCGCCGGCTTGCGTGCCGAGGTGGTGGTCGACCTCGGCAACGCCGATGCGGCCGCCGGCGAGTTGCTGAGTGGCGTGACCGACTCCGATGCAGGTGGCCTCGCCCCTTGGCTGGCGGCCACACGCGAACATCGGCGCTCGGACCGCATCGAGACACTGGCCCGCCTGGCCTCGGTGCAGGAAGGCGAGGGGCAACTGGCCTTGGCCCTGGCCAGCGCGCAGCAACTCGTGGAGCTGGATGCGACCTCGGAGCATGCCCATCGCCGCTTGATGCGCCTGCACTACCTGCGCGGCGACCGTGCGGCGGCGCTGGCGGCGTTCGATCACTGTTGCGACGTGCTGGAGCGCGTGCTCGGCGTGGCGCCCGAGCCTGAGACGGAAGCACTGCGTGCGCGCATCGAAGCGAGCCCGGCGCCCGCGCCGGAGCGCAGCCGGCGGCCGCTGCCGATCTCGGTGCTGCGCCCGCCGGTGCTGATCGGCCGGGCGCCGGAGTGGGAGGCGCTGGTGGCCAACTGGGCGATGGGTGCCGCCACGGCGCTGTCAGGCGAAGCCGGCATGGGCAAGACGCGCCTGAGCCGTGACTTCGCGCAGGCCCACCCCGGCGTGCTGCTGCTCGACGCGCGGCCCGGCGATCTGCGCGTACCGCATGCCTTGCTGTCGCGGCTGCTGCGGCAACTGAGCGAGCGATCGGGTGAGCACATGCCGCCCGAGGGCGACCCCGCGCGTTTCATCGGCGCCGTCGAAGCACGGGTTCGTCAGGCGCATGCCGACGGCCTGGCGGGTCTGATCGTCGACGACCTGCAATACGCCGACGCGGCGAGCCTGGAGGTGTTGCGCCACCTCGTGGCGGCGGGCATCCCCTTGCGCTGGATCGTCACACTGCGGCCGGTCGAACTGGGCCCGGAGGCGCAGGCCTTCCACGACGAACTGCTCGCCGATGCGAGCGCGCAGTCGCTGGCGCTGCGCGCGCTCGATGAAGCCCAGATCGCCGCCTTGATCGACACGCTCGAACTCGCCGAACTCGACGGTGCCACGCTCGCGCCCGCACTCGCGCGGCACTCCGGCGGCAACCCGCTGTACCTGCTCGAAACGCTGAAGCTGATGCTCGTGCCGAGTGCAGCGTTGACGCGCACGCCGGCCTTGTCAGGCCAGGCCATTGCGGCGCAGTTGCCACGCGCCGGCAACGTCACGCGGCTGATCGGGCAGCGCATCGCGCGCCTGTCGGGCTCCGCCATCAAGCTGGCGCGCTGCGCTGCGATCGCCGGCATCGACTTCTCGTCGGAACTCGCGGCCCATGTGCTGGGCGTGCGCGCGCTCGACCTCGCCGACGCGTGGACCGAACTCGAAGCGGCGCAGTTGCTGCGCGACTCCGCGTTCACGCACGACCTGGTGGCCGAGGCCGCGCGCGATTCGGTGCCGGCACCGATCGCTCGCCAGTTGCATGCCGAGATGGCGGCCTTCCTCGAAGCCCGCCAGGCCGAGCCCGCGCGGGTGGCCCAGCATTGGCTCGACGCCGGCGACGAAGCGCGCGCGCTGCCCTCGCTGCTGGCCGCGGCCGACCGCGCCGCCGCCGCCTGGCGCAGCGCCGAAGAGGGACGCCTGCTGCGGCGTGCGGCGCAGATCGCGGCCCATGGCGGCGCCGACCCGGCCGCGGCCTTCGCGATGCTGCTGCGTGCGAACGAGGCCTGCGAAGGCTCCGATGTCGGCGGCGCCGATCACCTCGCGGTGCTCGATGCGCTGGACGCCGCGGCGCTTGAGCCCGCGTCGATCGCGTCGGCGCGGCTGGCGCGGGCCTCGATGCAGGCGCAGCAGGGCGACGGGGCCGTATCCGAGGCCACGGCCCGTGCGGGCTTGCAGGCCCTCGGTGACGAAGACGACAGCCGGGTCGATGCCTTGCGGGTCGACCTCGCGACGGCGCTGGCCAATGCCTTGATGCTGCAAGAGCGCCCGGCCGAGGCGGTCGACGTGCTGCGCGATGTCGAACCGCGCCTGATCGCACTGGCCGATCAGGCACGTCAGATCGACCACTACGCCACCCTCGGCGTGGCGCTCGACGTGGCGGGCCGACACGCGCCCGCCGAGCAGGCGCATCGCCATGCCCTGGCGCTGGCGCGCGTGCGGCAGGACCGGCCGTCGGAACTGACGATCCTGAACAACCTCGCCGTCAGCCTCGCCGAGACGGGGCGCTTCACGGCGGCGCTCGAGCAGTTGCACGACGCCTACCGGCTGCGTGAATCGGCGCCGGAGTTGCTCACCGCTGCGCTGCACTTGGAGATGTCGCTCGGCGATGTGCTGAGGTGCGTGGGGGACTTTCGCGAATCGCTGGCATGGCTGGAGCGTGCCTTGCCGATCATCGGTGAACACGCGCCGCGCCTGCTGCTCGCGGTGCACAACCAGCAGGCCCTGACCTGGTTGCACCTGGGCCAGCATGCACGCGCGTGGCAGTTGCTCCAGCCCTCACTGGCGGGGCACGACACCTTGCCGGCGGTGCATGCCAAGTCGCAACTGCTGTTGGCGCGTTGTGCCTTGGCACAAGGGCAGCACGGCGCCGCCGCGGAAGCGCTGAGCGCAGCCCGGACTTTGCTCAGTGCATCGGCCCGCTTCGCGGCCTACGCGCAGGCCGAACTGCTGGCGACGCGTTTCGCCGAACCGGATGCCGCCTACCGCGCCGCCATCGCGGTTGTCATGCAAGCCGGTCAACGCCAGATGCAGGGTGTGCGCATGGCGGGCCTGGCCTACGCCGCGCGCTGCGCCCTGGCCTGCGGCCACACCACGGTGGCGGTGGGCCACGCTGCCGAAGCCCTGGCGCTGTGGCCCGAGCACCTGCCGGACGACTTCTACGTCGGCGAGGTCTGGCTCGCCGCCGCCAATGCCTTCCACGCGGCCGGCGATGCCCGGCTCATCGAGCTTCTTCGCAACGCCAGCGCGTGGATCGCCGGCACCGCGCAAGACCGCGTGCCGGAAGCGTTTCGTGATTCATTCCTGAATCGCAACCCGTTCAATCGCGAGTTGATCGCCATGGCAGGTCGGCACGGGATCGGATCACTCGGATAGCGCGAGTGGCACTCGACTTCAAGGGGTTGCTGGCTGACCCCTTGCACTCGCACTGCCCGCCGCGTCCGGCGGTGCAACGGTCACCGGCGGCGCCACGCGCGTGATGCTCGCATCCGCGGCGATGTGGCCGATCCAGCCGCCACCCGCCCACTCTTCGTACAACCAATCGTCGCCTTCTCGCACGAGCCCCGCAGGCGGCAGCGAAACGGGCGCCACGGGCACACCCCGCAGCGCCAGTGCCATGTAGTCCAGCCACATCGGCAGCGCCAGGCCGCCACCGGATTCATGCGATCCCAGGCTGCGCGGGTCGTCGAAGCCCATCCAGGCCACCGCCGCGATGCTCGGCTGGAAGCCGGCGAACCAGGCATCCACGGCGTCGTTGGTCGTGCCGGTCTTGCCGTAGATGTCGCTGCGTTGCAGTTGGCGCTGTGCGCGTGCGGCGGTGCCCACGCGGGTGACGTCGTTCAACAGGCTGTCAGTGAGAAAGACGTTGCGGGCCGGAACGGCGCGTCGCTCCTCGCCGAGCGGCAGTGCGGGCGTGGCCTCGAACAGGGTCTTGCCCTGGGCGTCCGTGATGCGCTCGATCACCACCGGGGCCTGGTACCAGCCCCCGTTGGCCAGGGTGGCGTAGGCGGCGGCCAGCTGCATCGGCGTGACGCTGCCGGCGCCCATCGCCAGGGTCAGGTTGTCGGGCTGCTTGGCCGGGTCGAGGCCGAAGCGGCCCGCCCACTCGCGCGCCGTGCCCGCGCCCACCTGCTGCGCCAGCCGCACGCTGACCAGGTTCTTCGACTTGGCCAGCGCCTCGCGCAAGGTCAGCGGGCCTTCGAAGCGGCCATCGCTGTTCTGCGGCGACCAACCGTCCGCCGAGGTGAAGGGCGCGTCCTCGATCACGGTGGCCGGCATCACGCCGTGTTCGAAGGCCGATGAATAGAGGAAGGGCTTGAAGCTCGAGCCGGGCTGGCGCCAGGCCTGCGTGACATGGTTGAAGGCCTGGTGCGAGAAGTCGAAACCCCCCACCAGCGCACGCACCCGCCCGCTGCTCGGGTCCAGCGCCACCAGACCCGCCTCCACCTGCGGCCATTGCGCGATCGCCCAGAGCTTGCCCTGCGCCTGGACGCGCACGATGGCGCCGCGTCGCAGCGCCAGGGCCGCGGTAGCCTTCGGTGCCAGGCCGGGCAGCGCCCAGCGCAGGCCCTCGCCACTCAGGCTGACGCGCTCGCCGGACGCGAGCTGCACTTGCACCTGCTTCAGTGAGGCCGCCAGCACGATCGCCACGCGCAAGGTCTCGTCGTCGCGGTGCTCGCGCAGCAACTGCGCCGCCGTGCGGTCCTCCTGCGCTGCGTCCAGCTTGGGCAGGCTCTCCTGGTCCTCGGGGCCGCGCCAGGCGCCCTTGCGGTCGTAGGCCAGCACGGCTTTTTGCACCGCCGCCCAGGCCGCCTGCTGGTCGGCCGAGCGCAGCGAGGTGACGACCCGAAGGCCGTTCGAATAGGCCTCGGTGCCGAAGCGTTCGACCACCGCACGGCGTGCCATTTCAGCGACGTGATCGGCGTGGATCGGCACGTCGAGCCGTGAGCGGATCACCAGCTTCTCGGCCCGTGCCGCTGCCGCCTTCTCCGCGCTGATGACGCCGGTCACGCGCATGCGTTCGAGCACCTGATGCTGGCGCTGGATGGCCCGATCGAGGTTGGCCACCGGATTGGCGTAATACGGGTTTTGCGGCAAGCCGGCGAGCAGCGCGGTTTCGGCGAGAGAGAGCTTGTCCAGCGGCTTGCCGAAGTACGTCTGCGCCGCGGCGGCGAAGCCATAGGCGCGCTGACCGAGGAAGATCTCGTTCATGTAGATCTCGAGGATGCGGTCCTTGCTCAAGGCCTCTTCGACCTTGAGCGCGAGAACGATCTCCTTGGCCTTGCGCGCGACCGTGCGCTCCTGGCTGAGCAGCACGGTGCGCGTCATCTGCTGCGTGATGGTCGATGCGCCCTGGGTGCGGCCGCCGGTGATCATGGAGAGCAGCGCACGTGCCATGCCCTTGGGGTCGATCCCGTGATGCTCGCGGAATCGAGCGTCTTCGACCGCGATCACCGCGTCCTGCATCAGCTTCGGGATCTTCGCGATGGGCACGAACTGGCGTCGCTCTGCGCCGAACTGGGCGATCTCCACGCCGTCGGCGGTGAACACCTGCAAGGGCAGCTTGGGCTGGTAGTTCAGAACCTTGTCCAGCGGCGGGAGATCCCACGCGGCGTCGGCCTCGGGCGAGGCCAACCCGGCCATTGCCAAGGCCAGCGCCAGGGCAATCGCGTTCAGTTTTTTCATCGGCGGATTATCGTGGCGAGGCCTCATGCCGCGAACGCGCTCGCCGTCGAGCCATTCGTCCCACGTTGCCGGTGGACACCCGAGCGCGCCGAGCAAGGTCGGGCCGCAGCAGTCCATCCTCTAGAAGTTCAGATACCGGCGTACCACTGGTAACCCTGGTCCTCCCAGTAACCACCCTTGCCGTCGCCGATGTCGGCAAAGTCCGCCACCAGTTCGAGCCGCATCACGTACTTCGCGTGTTTGTAGCCGAGCTGGCGTTCCACCCGCAGGCGCAGCGGCGCGCCATTGGTGATGGGCAGGGTCTTGTCGTTCAGCGCATAGGCCAGCAGCGTCTGCGGGTGGTAGGCATCCTGCATGTCGATGCTCTCGTAGTAGGGCGTGGTGTCGTCACCATCGGCAAACGTGTCGGCGCAGTGGAACACCACGTACTTCGCGGCCGGCTTCGGCTTCACCTGCTCCAACACACGCGCCAACGGCACGCCGGTCCACTGGCCGATGGCACTCCAGCCTTCGACACAATCGTGGCGCGTGATCTGGGTGCGGCTGGGCATCGCGCGCAACTCTGCCAGCGACAACGAAGCCGGCGCCTCAACCAGCCCATCGACGACCAGCCGCCAGTCGGCGAAGCCGTTGGCCGCCATCGCCTTGTACTCGTCGCTCTCCGGATCGGTGTTGCCATTGCCGCGGAACGAGGGCGAGAGATCGGCCTTCGTGAACTCCTGCGCCAGGGTCACGCGGCCACCGCCCACGGCGTCGTGCACCCCTTGGCTCAGTGCTTCGCCGGCGGAGAGCAGCTTGGTGAAGGATTCATTCTCGGCCAGGCGGTCGCAGCCGCCGACCAGCAAGGCACCGCTGCCGGCCAAGGCCCGCCGCAGGAAGCGGCGTTTGGCGAGTGCCTGGGGCGACACACGCAGCTTATTCATGGCCTTGCTCCGGTGAGGCAGGTGATGCCGTGATCCGATACCGCCCGGTGACCATCGAACGCAGGTGGTTCCACAAGCCGCTGACGACCACCTCGAACACATGGATCGCGACGAAGCCGACCAGCAGCCAGGCCACGATGAAATGCACCGCGCGTGCCGCCTGCCGGCCACCGAACACATCGACCCAACCCGGCAGCAAAGAGTTGAGCCACGGCGACATCGCCCAACCGGCCAGCACGATCAACGGCAGCAGCACGAAGATGACGGCCAGGTAGGCGAGCTTTTGCAGCACGTTGTAGTGGCGCGCTTCTTCGCCTTGCGGATGGCGAAAGCGCAGGTGCTCGCGAATCGAACGGCCGATGCCTCGCCAGTCTTGTGAGGTGGGTGCGAGATCGCGTTGCAGGTGGCGGCTGACCAGCGCGTGCGCCAGGTAGACCAGGCCATTGAGCACCAGCAGCCAGGCGAAAAAGAAGTGCCAGAGCCGCGCGTCGGCCAGCGAGTAGTGACTTGGGATGGTGGCCCAACCGGGGAAGGCCACATCGGCCACCTTGCCGTCAGCATCGGTCGACACGCCGAGCAGGCCCGTGGTCTGAAACTCGGTCCCGAACACCCGCGTGATCCCGACCTGCCGACCATCGCTGCCCGCACGCGAACTGATCTCGAAGAAGGAAGGCCGGCCGCTGTAGGACGACTTGCCCCAGTCGAGCGAGGGGTGGGCGTTGAAGATCATCAAGCCACTCATCAGCAGAATGGTGAGCGACAACACGTTGAGCCAGTGCGTCAGCCGAACCGGCCAGCGGTGGCGCAGGTAGAGATAGCTGGTGGGCCCAGGAGATGCTGCGAGCGTCGATTGCGTCATGGCCGTCTTCTCCATCAAGCCCGGCGGGCTCGCCACCCATTGTCGTTCCCATCCCAGCCCGAGGCCTGCCCGTTCAGATGCCCACTGTCAGATTGACCCAGGCCTCGGGCAAACGCTCCAGAACGCGCGCCTCGACCCACTTGTCGGCCCCCGTCAGGATGGCCACGCCCATCGCGCCGAGCAGCAGCGCGAAAACGCGCCGTACCTGTTCGATGCGCGCCAGCACCCAGTCACGCGCCTGGGCAAAGCCGCTGCGCGAGGCATAGGCCACGGCCACCAGCGGAACGGCGGCACCCAGGCCGAACAGCGCCAGCACTACCCCGCCGCGCACCACGCCGCCTTCACTGGCGACCAGCGTCAGCGCAGAACCGAGCAAGGGCCCGGAGCACGGGCTCCAGACCAGGCCCAACACCGCGCCGAGCGCCATGGCGCTCAGCAGCGAGCGACCGTCCAGCTGCTGTGACGCCAGGTTGGCCGCGCTGGCGATCGGCAGCATCCACTGCGAGAAGCGCTCGCCGAGCGCTGGAATCAGCATCACCAACGAAAACGCCATGAGTAGCGCGGCCCCTGCCGTGCGGATGGTGTCAGCGTCAACACCCAGCGCCGGGCCCACTGAACCCAACACCATGCCGATGACGGCGAACGAGCTCATCATCCCCACGCCCATGGCCACAGGGGCGAAACGGTGGCCTTGCACGGCACCGCCCAGCACCAGCGGCAGCAATGGAAACACGCAGGGCGAGAGCGTCGTCAGGCCACCCGCGGCGATGCTGAGCCCGAGTTGCGGCAAGGACAATGCAAGTGGCATCGGCGGCCGCGCTCAGAACGCCGTTTTCAGCACGGCGCGCAGCCCTTCGGCGGTGGTGTCGCCGATGCTGCGGCCACGCTCCTTCGGGCCATGCAAGACCACGAGCGTCGATTGCGTGCGGATGTTGAATTGCCTCTTCAGCTCCTTTTCGGTGTCGTAATTCACCGCCAGCACGACCAGGTCCAACCCCGGCTCGGACTTGATGGACTCGATGACCTTGTCCTGCGCCCGACAGGTCGGGCACCAGTCGGCGCGGAAATGCAGCGCCACGGGTTTGTCCGCCTTCTGGGCTTCGGCCAGCGCAACTGCGGAATAGGGTCTGACTTCGAGCGCATGTGCCAGCGAGGCCGTGGCGATCAGCAGTGCCGACGCGATCAAGTGGATGAGTTTCATGGTGTTCCTGTGAGGTGGGGGCAAGACGTCGCTTCGGCCAAGACCGCGCGCCATGAACCCGACATGATTCGTCGCGCCGAGTTCCGATTTCTTACGGTGCAACCGCGGACAATTCGCGTCCCACGTTCTCAAACGGCGATACCGGCGTGCGACCTCGTGAAATCGGCTCGGCGCCGCACAATCGTGTTGCCCCGTGCGCACGGATCGAAGGATTCACATGAATGCAAATCTCTTTCGAGTCAAACCTCGTCCATCGCTCCCCGGGCACTTGGTGTTGGCCTTGTGCCTTGTAGCGTTGATGGCCGGATGCGCCAGCACCCCATCGCCCGCGATGATCGATCAGGTCAGGCTGCCTCTGCTGCGCGGCTGGTACGACGCTGAGGAAGTCTTCTACATCACCACCGATGTTTCGAACGCCGATGTGGCGCGAGCCAAAGGCGCCAACTTTGCACCGCGTCTCGCCGAAGCACTGCCCGTGGCCGGCACCACGCAGCCGGGTCACGCCTCTTCCGTCGACAAGGTCTATGCCGTGACGAACTTCGAACAGGCCAGCGTGTTCGCATCGGCACCCGATCCCGTCGGTCATCTCAACCGCGATGTCGCCTACAGCCCGCTGTGGCAAATGATCAAGGTCACCTGGGCCGACGGGGCCACGCGACGCACGCTGAAGTCCGACGAGGATGTCTTGGCTGCAGCGGAGAAGGGCGAAGTCAGCCTGGAGGCGACCCGCGTGGTGCTGAATTGCCCGATCGTGCATCGCGGCTCTGCACATGGCACCTTGCCCGAGGTGACGTTCGGGGCCGCGCTTCATTGAGTTCGGATGCCCCGGTTGCGCGGAGCGACGCGGACGTTCCCGCCCTTCAGCGGCGCAGGTGCTGATAATCCGCCCTCTCGAAGTCGACGAAGCCGGCGCATCCACCGCGAGAAGCTCGACGGGCGGGTGCGCGGCTGATCTGATCCGTGGTGTACAGGCGCCGCGCCGCTGCGGCGGGCGGCCTGGAGGTGGTCTGAGCGTCAGGCGGTCAGCACGGCGATCACGTCGGCTTCGAGCTTCGCGCGGTCGGTTGCGCGCTGCGCCTTGGCTGCGTCGAGGGCCACCTTGTCGGCTGCAATGGCATCGGTACTGCCGGCGGCCTTGTCGGCGCTCAGCTTGGCCTCCAGCGTCTCGATCTTGGCCGTGTCGTCCTTGAGCAAGGCACGGTCGGCGAGAACCTTCGGATCGGCTTCGAGCTTGGCCTCG
>JANYJL010000020.1 GCA_025361845.1 Rhizobacter sp. | reverse complement strand
CTGCTCCTGGCCATGCGCAGCCGCGCGGCGCTATCACCGGCCGCATTGGCGCTGGTCGAGAGCATAGAAGCCCGCGTGCGCGACGGCCCTCCAGGCGAATGACCGCAGTTCGGGGTCGCCTCGTATTTCCGCTTCTGGCCGTCACTACCCGTTCGCGACGTTGGCGGACAGCTGGCGCTGAGCAAACTGGCGATCACGCCGAAGGACTGCTACCGGGCTTCGCCTCAGACTCACCGTCCCGGCCAACTGCCGTCGTGTACGGCCGGCAGCTTATCGGTAGGCCAACCACATCGCTTCACACCTTCCCGCATCGACAATACGGTTCGCGCAACCACCGCGCGGCATCAGAGGACCGACCTCATGACCTCCCGCCCCACCAATTTCCATCCGTCCATTGACCCCACGGCCGATCAGGTACGGGCATTGCGGGATGCCGGCCCTGACGGCCCGGTGGTCATGCTCAACCTTCTGAAGTTCCGCGAGCAGGCGAACTACTCCGCAGGATCTCCCCACGAGCCCTGCTCGGGTGCAGATGCCTACCGCAGGTACCAGACGGCATTCGTGGAAACCGTGGGTGACCTGAGCTGTGCAGAGGTGGTGTGGGAAGGGAAGATTGACAGAGTCTTCATTGGCGATGCCAGCGAGGACTGGGACAAGTGCCTGCTGGTCCGCTACCCGAGCCGTCAGCACTTCCTTTCGATGATGGCCAACGCCGCGTATCGCGAGGCACTAGTACATCAACACGCAAGTTTAGGAACGTAGTGACGTCCCATCTTATGATCTGCATCCTGTCGAGTGAACGTCCACTCGATGGTTCGCTCCAGCGCGTTTCGCGCTTGCTGCCAAGCATTGACCTCGCTTCGCAGGAGCTCTGGGCTGTCGATGCGCCTGTTCAGGCACTGGCGACTGAGGATGCCTATCTCGATCTCTGCCATGTTCAGCCAGCTCGCGTGCTTGGGCGTGTAGTGGAATTGGACTCGCCGCAGCAGCTTCGTCGCGGCGGGTATTCCCAGCACATCATCGAAGCACTTCCTGAAGTGAGTGTTCAAGTTGTCCACAACCAAGTGAACGCGGCGCGCCTTGGCATATGCCCCGGTGACCAACTCGCCGACGAAGGCCACGAAGTCGATCTTGCCTCGGCGCTCGGTGACCGAGACGATCCGCTGTCCAGCCTTGGGCTCGACGGCCACGAACAGGTTGGTCGTGCCGTTGCGCGTGTACTCGTAGTCGTGCTTGGCGGCAACGCCCTGTGCCATGGGCAGCGGCTCGCGACTGTGGCCAATGAACTGCAGGCTCTTCTCGTCGATGCAGATCACCGGCTCCGCAGCCGACAGCGGCCGTGCGTACAGCTCGAGCAAGGCGTACATCCGATGTCGATACTCTTCGCTCAGCACCCCGATGCACCACATCAACTTGCGCCAGGGCTTGAGATCGTTTTTTTGAGCATGCGCCGCACGGTTTCTCGACTTACGCTGCCCATGCCGGGCTCCTGGCGTGCGGCGCGTTCGAGTTCCACCATCGTCCAGCGCTGCCGACCCGCAGGCGGCGCCGAACAGGCCAGCGCCGTCACACGCGCCTCGTCGTCGGTGTCGTACTGGCGCGGTCGGCCAGTGCGCGCAACATCGAACACCGCCAACTCGACACCCCCTTGCAGATACGCGGCACGCGTGCGCCACACGGCCGTGCGTCCCAGTCCCAGCACAGCCATGATCTGGGCCTCCGGCACGCCCCGATCCAACGCGGCCAGAACATGAGCCCGATTGACCTCGCGCGCTTGATGCGAGCCCTTGCTGCGAATCTGGTCCACGACCAACCGATCCTCCTCGCTCAAATGCAGTTCCGTCTGGCGCATGACAACACCCCCCTGCCTCGTTCGGCGATGTTGGGAGTGTATTCATGTTCCGTTATTTTCGTGCCAACGTACTAGTCCATCGCTACGCCGGCCTCGAGCGCACCATCCTCATGCAGATGCAGGGCTGAGGATTCGGCCTGCGGGGGTGCTCACAGTGGGCCATAACTAACGGTCTTCCGCCCCGGAGCCCCGCGCGGCCGCCAGAACGCATCGGCGCCAGTGCCTCGGGGCGGCGTAGGGGGCCGGGGCTTGGCTACTTCGGGGCCTGGTAGGTTACGGCTGCCGCCTGCTGCATCGCCTCGACCGCTTCGCCCGAGGTCATGAGCGCCGTTGAGCGGTACGAACTCATGACCCCGCTGGCGCCGATCGCCATCGAAATGGCGGCAGCACTGGTGTTGTTCGGCATCTCCGCAATGGCGACGATGTCGGTGTCACCGAACGTGAACCACAGGCCGTGGAGCTTGCCGCCGGCTTTCTCGATCATCGGCCGAACAGCAGCGGCACGGTCTTGCGGGTTCTTGACCATGGCCGCGATGGCCTGCGAGGTGTACGAGGCCTGGATCAGGTAGTAGCTCATAGGAGGTTCTTTCCGGTTTGGAGGGTGTGCAGGTTGGCGTCGCGCATTGACCCGGCGATGAAGCCACCGCGGGCCTGCCGACCCCTGCAAGCATGCGCTTGGGACCATTTCGCCGTAGGCGGGTAATCGCGACTGAGGAAAAAGACATCACGCCCAAGAACAGATCTGTCTTCCCTGACTTCTCGATCTTCACCTCACCACGGTGACGGACAGGTGCTCGAGCGTGTCTTCAACATTGATCTGCAGCACAGCCGGCGCTGTGTCGCCAGGGATCGCAAGATCCTCGTGGCGGTCTTCAAGCAGTCGGTGGTCCTCAAGATCTTGACTCCATGGGGTTGGCGATCCAGCGTTGAGAACCCGGGTGATTCCTGCAGCTATATGACTCGTCGAACCCTGGGGAAGACGCAGCAACATCGCGGCCACGACGAACGAGGCAAGCACGTCGCCGCTGCCGACGACTGCAAGCTTGAGCAGCGGCGGCCACGGCCAGTTCGCCGACGCCACCGCAAGCGCGCCCACGATGAGCGCATGCACGATGAAGGCGCCTACGATCTGCCTACTCCTGGAATCTCTACCCTGATCGACGTGATCCGGGTGCGCAGACATACTTGCTTCAAATCTCTCGCCGCAGAAGGGACGCCGCATGACCGACACGAGCCGACAGGTGCTGTTGAAGAGCCGGCCTTCGGGCATCCCCCAGGCGGAGAACTTCGAGATCGTCGATATGCCGGTGCCAGAGCCAGCCGACGGCGAAGTCCTCGTTCGCAACCTCTATCTGTCCGTCGAGCCCGCCATGCGCGGCTGGGTCAGCGCCGTGGCCAACTACGCCGAGCCGGTGGCCATCGGCGCCGTGATGCGGTCGCTTTCCACCGGGCGCGTGGTGGCGTCGCGGGCTGCGCGCTACCAAGCGGGCGACCTGGTGACGGGTTGGCTCGGCTGGCAGGAATACGCCTGTGTGCGGCCCCAGGCGATTCAGCGCAAGTTGCCTGCGTCCGGGCTGCCGATCTCCACCTCGCTCGGTGTCCTGGGCCTGAACGGGCTGACCGCGTACTTCGGCCTGCTCGACATCGGCCGGCCGAAGGCGGAACAGACGGTCGTGGTGTCCACCGCGGCCGGCGCGGTCGGCTCGTGCGTAGGGCAGATCGCCAAGATCAAGGGGTGCCGCGCCGTGGGGATTGCCGGGGGCGCGACCAAGACGCAACTCTGCACCGAGGCCTTCGGCTACGACGTGGCCATCGACTACAAGGCCGACGATCTCGATCAAGCCCTTGCAGCCGCCTGCCCGCAGGGCGTCGACATCTACTTCGACAACACCGCCGGCGCCATCAGCGATGCCGTTCTCAAGCACCTCGCGGTGGGCGCCCGCGTCATCGTCTGCGGCACCGCATCCGTAGCCAGCTGGAGCCCAGTGCCTCAGGGGCCGCGCGTGGAGCGCGACCTGCTGGTCAAGCGCGCGTCGATGCAGGGCCTGCTGGTCATGGACCACGAAGCCCGCTATCCCGACGCGATCGAGGAGCTTTCGCAGTGGGTGAGCGCCGGCCGGCTGCGCTACCGCGAAGACATCCTGGACGGCATCGAGCAGGCCCCCGGCGCCATTGCCGGCTTGTACCGCGGCGACAACCTGGGCAAGCGGCTCATCCGGTTGCCCGAGTCCGGGTCCTGAAGCGCCGCGCGCGTTGTCACGCCGCACTGGACCGAGATCCAGATGGCGCCGCTCAAGTGTCTTTCTGGAGGGGCAACGCCAGCGCCATGCAGACATCGACACCGGCCACCGCACTGGGAAACTTGGCCGACACGGGCACGTCGCGAACGCCGGCGCGGCGGTATGTGGCATGGGCTGCGTGCATGCTGTGGTGGCTCGACAGGGAGCACGAGGCGAAAGCCCGCCGCCCGGGCCTGCGCCAGCAGCAGCGCCACCATCCGCCCGCCGATGCCGCGCGCCTGGGGCAGGACGAACAGTAATAGTCCGACCAGCACCGTCATTGCGCCATGCCTTGCTGCTGGGCAACATCTGGTCTGATGGAGTGCGCACCCGCTTGATGGTGTGCACCAACGGAGATGGTGCACGCTATGAAGGATCAATCACGGGAGTCGACGCG
>JANYJL010000004.1 GCA_025361845.1 Rhizobacter sp. | reverse complement strand
CAGCGAGGGCTTGTCGATATCGGCCAGCATGACGTTGCAACCTTCCGACAACAGGCGCTGGGCTGTGGCTGAGCCGATGCCACCTGCTCCTCCAGTGATAAAGGCCGCACGGCCCTGCAATGATTTTGGTTTGGGCATGCGCTGCAACTTGGCTTCTTCGAGCAGCCAGTACTCGATGTCGAAAGCCTCCTGCTCGGGCAGGCCGATGTACTCGTCGATCGCGTTCGCCTCACGCATCACGTTGATCGCGTTGACGTAGAACTCGCCGGCGATGCGCGCGGTGGCCTTGTCCTTCGCGAGGGCGACCATGCCGATGCGCGGCAGCAGCACGATCACCGGGTTCGGATCGCGCAGGGCCGGGCTGTCGGGGCGCTTGCAGCGTTCGTAATACGCCGTGTAGTCGGCGCGGTAGTCAGCCAGCTTCGCCTCGATGGCGGCGGCAAGTGCGGCGCCTTGCAACTGGCAGGTTGTTTCATCCAGGATCAACGGGCGAATCTTCGTGCGCAGGAAGTGGTCCGGGCACGAGGTGCCGAGCGCGGCCAGCGGCTCCAGTTCCACGCTGTTGACGAACTCCATCACGGCCGGCTGGCGGTCCACGTGCGCGAGCTTGTGGCCGGACTTCGAGGCCAGACCGCGCAGCACCGGCAGCACACGCGCCAGCATCGCGTCCTGCGCATCCTGCGGCAGCGATTCGGTCTTCACACCGCCGAAGCTCACCGCCTTGCGCGCGATGCGTTCACGTTGCAACCAGGCCTGCGCCTGCGCGATCACGGCGACGGTGTTTTCGTAGCAGCTCTTCGCATCGTCACCCCAGGTGAAGAGGCCGTGGCCGCCGAGCACCAGGCCGCGTTGGCCGGGGTTCGCGGCAACGTAAGCGGCCAGGCGCATGCCGAGTTCGTAGCCGGGGCGCAGCCAGGGCAGCCAACCGATCTGGCCTTCGAAGATCTGCTTCGTCAGGCGCTCGCCATTCGCCATCGCGGCAATCGCGATCACCGCATCGGGGTGCATGTGGTCGACATGCTTGAAGGGCAGGTAGGCGTGCAGCGGCGTGTCGATGCTGGCGGCGCGCGGGTTCAGGTTGAAGGTGCAATGCGGCAAGTAGCCGACCATCTCGTCCTCGTTCGCGTGGCCGCGGTACAGGGCCTTGAGCGCAAGCAGCTTGTCCATGTAGAGGGTCGAGAAGCCGTCGAGCTTCATCGAGCCGAGGTCGCCACCCGAGCCCTTGACCCAGAGCACGGTCGTGTCGGTGCCGCTGAGCAAATGCTTCTGCACGACCTTGGCCGAGGTGTTGCCGCCGCCGTAGTTGGTGATGCGCAGGTCCGAGCCGAGCAGGTTCGAGCGGTAGAGCAACTGGCAGGGCTCGTCCAGCGCGGCGGCGCGAGCGGCGTCCCAGGCGGGGAACGGAAGGGTTTGCAAAGGTGCGTTCATCGGGTCGGTTCCTAGTGTCTCGGGGCGGACTGTAGGGAGCCGACGAACTAAGCTCAAGCCATGGATACTTATAGAATCCATCAGCTCAGCTTATTCGAAGCCTGACGCCGCGCCGGTGCCGGGCAAGGCGCACTGCGGCAATCCGCCATGAGCTGAAACTCCCCGGGAAAGCACCCAGAAAAAGCCCAATGCCCGACCCGTTCATGCTCCAGCCGCACCCATGAAAAACCTGAGCCTGCGCCAGCTGCGTGTGTTCGACGCCTTGGCCGAAACCCTGAGCCACTCGGCCGCGGCCGAGCGGCTGGGCATCACCCAGCCCGCCGTGTCGATGCTGATCCGCCAGCTCGAAGCCGATGCCGGGCTGCCGCTGCTGATCCGCCGCGGCAGGCGCATGGACCTCACCTCGGCCGGCACGATGCTCTTGCAGCACGCACGCGCCATCCTCGAACACGCACGCCGCATCGAAGAAACCCTGGCCAGCATGCAGGTCGGTACACACGGCCACCTGCACCTGGGCGTGGTGCCGACGGCGAACTACTTCGCGCCGCGTGTGCTGATGGAGTTCCAGCGCCAGATTCCGGGCGTGACCTTCAAGCTCTCGGTCGGGCCGCGCGACGACATCCTGGCGATGCTGAAGGACCACCGCATCGACCTGGCCATCGGTGGCCACCCGCCGGCTGAAGTCGACCTGGAGGCCGAGGCCTTCGCACGGCACCCGCACTGCATCGTCTGCGCGCCCGACCACCCGCTGGCCACGGTGCGCGGGGTGTCGTGGAGCGACCTGCGCGGCGAGCCCTTCATCTTTCGCGAAAGCGGCTCGGCGACACGCCAGTTCCTGGAGCACCTACTGCAATCGCAATCGCTCCAGGTCAACGTGACGATGGAACTGGCCGGCAACGAAACCGTGAAGCAGGCGGTGATGGACGGCATGGGCATCAGCTTCATGTCGGCGCACGCGGTGCAGGTGGAGCTGGCCGCCAAACGCATGGTGGTGCTCGATGTCGAAGGCATGCCGCGCTGGCTCGACTGGTGCCTGATCCAGCGCCGCGATAGCCAGCTCGGCGGCCTGGCGCCAGCGTTCCGCGACTTCGTGCTGGCGCGTGGCATCGAGCTGACGGCCTGCGTCTACCGCAACGAAGGAGCGGGGTGATGAAGCGCGTTGTGCGGGCGGCTGTCGCATTCGCCTTCGCCGCCCTGTGTGCCGGCCCGGCCAGCGCCATCGATCTGCCGCAGCAGCGGCTCGTGCCCGGCGGCGTGGCGGCGGTCGACCTCGGCGCTTCGGACGAGCGGCCGGTGGTGCGCATCGGCGGCGTGCCGGGCTTGGTCGTCGGCGATGCGACACGCTGGACGGCGGTGCTCGGCATCGCGCTCGGCGCAGCACCGGGGCCGGTCACCTTCGAGGTGCAACGTGGCACGCAGCCGACGACACACGCGTCCGTCACGATCACCCCTGGCCAGTACACCGAGCAGCGCTTGCGCGTGCCGCCCGGCAAGGTCGATCTGTCGAAGGCGGATCTCGCACGCTACGAGCGCGAGCGGGTGCACCTGGCCGAGGTGGCCGCCACACACAGCAGCACACCGCCGCTCACGATCCAGATGCAACAACCGACGGTCGGGCCGCGGTCCTCGTCATTCGGCTTGCGCCGCTTCTTCAACAACCAGCCGCGCAGCCCGCACAGCGGCATGGACATCGCCGCACCCAGCGGCACGCCGGTGGTGGCGGCCGGCGCAGGCCGCGTCATCGACGTGGGCGACTATTTCTTCAACGGCAACACGGTCTGGGTCGACCATGGCGCGGGGCTCATGACGATGTACTGCCACCTCGCGAGCACCGTCGTGAAAGTGGGGGATGTGCTGGCCGCTGGCGAGCCTCTCGGCACCGTCGGCGCCACGGGCCGGGTGACCGGGCCGCACCTGCACTGGTCGGTCAGTCTGAATCGGGTGATGGTGGACCCGGCCTTGTTCCTGGCCGCGCCGCGCTGAGCCGAGGTGCGCCGGCGAGCGGACCGGTCAGCCGCCTTGGCGGGCAGCGGCCATCGCTTCGGGCAGGGTGCCTGTCCAGCTGCGCTCGAGTTCGTCGAACTGCGAGTGCGAGGCTTCGGAGACTTCCATCCGGTCGTCGGTGTGGAAGTCCGACATGAGATTCGGTGATGCGACGCTCGCCACACCGGGTGCACTCGGCGTACCGCCGAGGCGCAGCGAAATCACCTCGGCCATGCGCCGGCGCAACTCGGCCAGGCCGGCGCCGGGCTCGTCGTGCATCAGGCTTTCGAGTTGGGTGAGCGCCTTGTGCAACACTGGCAGCGGCAGCCGGCCGATGGCGCGCAAGCCGGTCTTGGCGAGCATCTGCTCGACGTGACTCAGGTGCGGCACCACATGGCGGGTGTCGGCATGGCGGTCGAGCAGCGCGGCCAGTTCGACGCGGGCCTGGCGCAACTCCTGGTGGCGGCGCACTTCGGGAGATTCGGGCGGCGGCGGCGGTGGGTCGAGCAGCACGTGGACCTGCGCACCACGCCGCTCCAGGCGCAGCTTGCTGTTGAACAGGTTCTGCACCCAGCTCTTCGGCTTTGCCGGCGCGGGCGCGGAAGACGCCTTTGGCGTCGGGACACGGGCTTGGATTTTCGTGGACATCAGGGTGCAATTCAGCAATCCGGATAGCCTGCCACGCCCCTGCGGAAATACCACCCCCCGATGCGGCGTTCGCGTCGAATAAGTCGCACAAGCAATGCACGCATCCTGCGGCCACCCGCACTCGGCGCAACCGGTGCCACTCAGCGCTGGCTGCGTGCCTTGCGCTTGTCCACCTCGCCGAGCTGGGCCTTGAGCAGGGCTTGCAAGACCCGCGCGTTGTCTTCGGTGAGGCTGAGCACGCTCGCCGGGTCGGCACTGTCACGCGCGCTCGAGGGCTGCACGAGCGCGTCGATCTGCAACTGGATCAGCCCGTGGCCGTTCGACGCGGATTTCACGCGTTGCAGTTCGATGGTGTAGGTCTTCAAAGCCAGCTCCCAAAAAGTACCGGGGGCGTGAGGTTAGCGCAACGGACGGCATGGCGCGATCTGCCTCATTCGTGGGGGGTCGGTAGCGCGATCCTGCGTTCGGGGGATGCGCCACGCCAGCAGAGGCGCCACCATGAATTCACCATGCGTGCCCTGCCCCTGCACCTTCCCAACACCCCGTTGCAGCGGAAGAACTGGTGGCTGCGTGGTGTGGCAGCGGGCGTGGCGGCGCTGTTCGGCTTCGCCACCCTGGAAGCGCAGCAGCGCAAGTGGATTTTCCAGGCACCGCGCAGCGCGGCGGCCACCGAACCCGAGGCGCTGGACGCACGCGACCACTGGATCGAGTTCGACACGGCCGACAGCCACACACCGGTCCGTCTGCACGCGCGCTGGCTGGCGCAGGCCCAGGCCGGCGCGCCGGTATTGCTGTACCTGCACGGCGCGCGCTGCGATCTGCACGCCAGCGCCGAGCGCATGCAGCACCTGCACGAATTGGGCTTCGCGGTGCTTGGCATCGATTACCGCGGCTTCGGCCGCAGCACCGCGGGCCTGCCCTCGGAACGCAGCGCCTGCGAAGACGCCCAAGCCGCGTGGACATGGCTGGCGCTGCGCCACCCGAGTGCGCAGCGTTTCGTCTACGGCCATTCGCTCGGCGGTGCGATCGCGGTGCAACTCGCGAGCGCGGTGGACGACGCGGCGGGCTTGATCGTCGAAGGCACCTTCACCTCGATCCCCGAAGTGTTCGACACCTTGAAGTGGCATTGGTTGCCGCTGCGCCCGCTGATCACGCAGCGCTTCGATTCAGCCCGGCGCGTGGCCGAGGTGCGCGTGCCGGTGCTGGTGGTGCACGGCAGCGCAGACCGTTCGGTGCGCCCGCACCTGGGCCGCGCGCTGTTCGAGCGGGCCACCTCGGCCAAGCGCTTCATGCTGGTCGAAGGGGGATCGCACCACGACACCCACCGCGTGGGCGAGGCGCAGTACCGCGAAGCGCTGCGTGAGTTGTTCGGTCTGGTCGCTTGAGCGCGATGCGTCAGTGCAGATCGCTCGGCAGCACCGCCGGGGTGGCGAACTCGCGGCCGACGACGGCTCGTGCGTAGAGGTAGTTCTCACGTGCCCGGTCGCTCAGGGCGTCGAGTTCGACATGGCCTTGGGCATCGCAGGGGAAGGTGAGTGCGCGGCCTTCGTTGAAGAGCGAGCGAAACCGCAGTTCGAACCCGACCGTTGAAGTCAGTGACATGGGGGCGGTGTTCATGGCGGCGATCTCCTGCTGCACGTCGCGTGAAGTTCACGCTGACACAAGCTTAGAACGCACGACGCCACATTGCCGTGGACACGCGCCGCGACAACGCGTCGGAGATTCGCTGCACACGCTGTCATCCTTTCGCTGACACGAGCGGCCGCGGAGCGCCTAAGCTGCGCGAACCTGCCACCCTCCCAGCCCGCCATGGCCATCGAACTGAACAAGGACGCGCAGACCGCGATCGTCGCGTCGATCCAGCGCTTCTTCACCGAGCACATGGACGCCCCCATCGGCAACATGCAGGCGCGCAGCCTGCTCGACTACTTCCTGAAGGAAGTGGGGCCGAGCATCTACAACCAGGCCATCGCCGAAGCGCAGCAGCACCTGCAGGCCAAGGTGTTGGACCTGGATGTCGAGTGCTACGAGAAGGAGTTCGACTTCTGGAAAACGGCCAAACCAACGAAGTAAGGCGGAGCGCAGCATGCACATCGTTCACAACCCGCTGCACCGCTTGCATCAAGGTCGCCAGGAAATGTTCCGCGGCCGCCTGGTCGATTGCCACGAGGTGCCCGACCGGCTGGACCATGTGCTGGCCGAGTTGCAGCGCCGCCCGATGGGGCCGCTGCACACGCCGCCGGACCTGAGCGCCACGGCCCTGCGACCCGCGCTCGAACGCATCCACACGCCGCGCTACCTCGACTTCCTGGCGACCGCCTGGGATGAATGGATCGCACTCGACCCGGCAAATGCCACGCTCGATGCCCTGCCCTCGGTCTGGCCGGGGCGCGGCATGCGCAGCGACGTGCTGCCGACGAACTTCGCCGCGCGCCTCGGCCTGTTCGGGTTCGATGCCGGCACGCCGCTGACGGCCGGCACCTGGGCCGCCGCCTGCGCGGGTGCCGCGTGCGCGATCGCCGCGGCTCGGCATGTGGCCGATACGGCCGAGCGCAGCGCCTTCGCGCTGAGCCGCCCGCCGGGCCACCACGCGGGCACCGACTTCTTCGGCGGCTACTGCTTCCTCAACAACGCCGCGCTCGCTGCGCGGGCCTTGCGCGAACATGGCTTCGAGCGTGTGGCCGTGCTCGATGTGGATTACCACCACGGCAACGGCACGCAGCAGATCTTCGAGGCGCGCGCCGATGTGCTGACGATCTCGATCCACGGCGACCCGCGCACCGAGTACCCCTTCTTCCTCGGCCACGCGGATGAACGCGGTACGGGTGCCGGCGAAGGTTTCAACCTCAACCTGCCCTTGCCTCGCGGCACCGGCTTCGCGCGCTGGCGTGAGGCACTTCAGACCGGGCTCGATGCGGTGCGCAGCTTCGGCGCGCAAGCGCTGGTGGTGCCGCTCGGCGTGGACACCTTCGAGGGCGATCCGATCTCCGGCTTCACGCTCAAGAGCGCCGACTACCTTCAGGTCGGCCGGGCGATCGCCAGCGCCGAGCTGCCAACCGTGTTCGTCTTCGAAGGCGGTTACGCGGTGGCCGAAGTCGGCATCAACGTGGTGAATGTGCTCGAAGGCTTCGCGTCCTGATATCGCGGGAACAAGCGCCGGCTCACATCGGCCGGATCGTTGATCGTGCGCACCGCGGCATAGAGCGTCTCGGCCTCCGGGTAGCGGCGGCGCAGGAAGTTGAGCCACTGCTTCAGCCGCCCGGCGCGGTGGCGCGGTTCGACATGGGCCTTGATCAGTTCCCAGAAATCGTGCACCAGCGGCAACAGGGCCGCCCAGGCCAGGCGGGCCTCACCAGGCCGGCAGATGCCGAGCGCCAGCCCCGGGTCGGCGACGATGCCGCGGCCGAGCATCAGCGCATGGCAGCCCGAGACCTCGCGGCAGCGCGCCGCGTCGTCGACGGTCCAGATTTCGCCGTTCGCAACGACCGGGATCGACACCGCCGCGCGGATGTCGGCGATGCGCTCCCAGTACGCCGGCGGGCGGTAGCCGTGCGCCTTGGTGCGGGCGTGCACGACCACTTCGTCGGCGCCGCTGTCGGCTATCGCCCGTGCGCAATCGAGCGCCCGCGCGTCGTCCAGATACCCGAGCCGCATCTTGGCCGTCACCGGCAGTTCCGCCGGCACCGCGCGGCGCACTGCGGCGACGATCTGGGCGATCAGCTCCGGCTCGTCCAGCAGCACCGCACCGCCGCGGTGGCGGTTCACGGCTTTCGCCGGGCAGCCGAAGTTGAGGTCGATGCCGGCCGGCCCGAGCGAGGCGAGCCGCGCTGCGTTCTCGGCCAGGCACACCGGGTCGGAGCCGAGCAGTTGCGCGCGCACCGGCACCCCGGCGCGGGTGCGGCCGCCGTGGCGCAGTTCTGGTACGACACGCAGGAACACCCGCTCGGGCAGCAGGGTGCCCGTCACGCGGATGAATTCGGAGACGCAGCGGTCGATGCCACCCACGCGCGTGAGGATGTCGCGCAGCGTGTGGTCGAGCAGGCCTTCCATGGGGGCGAGAAGAATCACCAGGGGATTATCACGAGCAAGGGCGCCCCAACATCGTGCACGGAAAGTCGATCGCGGTGCATGCACGCCGGGCCGACCCCGCGCGCCCGGCATCGCCCGTTGGCACCGAAGTTGCTGATTCCCTTTCAGCGAGAGGCGACGCGTGTTCAGCGTGATCGTTCATTGAGCAATGACAGCTAGGGTTCCGAGCCGCGGCGATGCTGCGGCTGTCTGGTCCGAGAGCGGTCGGCCACATTTCGGTGCGGCTCCACGGAGGGACAAAAGCCCGGGAGGAAGCGGTTCATTCCGTTGCCCTCCCGCCTTGTCCGTCACGGAAGGAGCCCGCATTGTCTGCACCCGAAGCACCGCCCCGCCGCCCGGCCCTCTGGGCCATCGCGGGCAGCATGTCGCGCACCCAGTACTGGATGTTTGCCGCCGTCGGCCTGTTGGTGCCGTTCATGGCCTGGGCGGCGCTGTCGGCTTCGGGCTGGGTCGACCCGGTGTTCCTGCCCGGCCCGCTGCATGTGTTCGAGCGGCTGCTGACTTGGCTGTTCGAGGATGAGTTGCTGCGCGATGCCGGCATCAGCTTCTACCGCGTCTTCGCCGGCTTCGCGCTGTCGGCCGTGCTCGCCTTGCCGATCGGTCTGATGATCGGCGCGTATCGCCCGATCGAGGCGCTGCTGGAGCCGCTCACCGACTTCATCCGCTACATGCCGGCGGTCGCCTTCATCCCGCTCGTGATGCTGTGGCTGGGCATCGAGGAGAGCGCGAAGATCTCGATCATCTTCATCGGCACCTTCTTCCAGCTGGTGTTGATGGTGGCCGAGAACGTGCGGCTCGTGCCGCGCGCGCAGATCGAAGCGGCGCAGACGATGGGCGCCTCGCGCGAGGAGATCATCCGCCTCGTGCTGCTGCAGTCGGCCAAACCGGCCCTGCTGGACACGCTGCGCATCACGATGGGCTGGGCCTGGACCTACCTGGTCGTGGCCGAGCTGGTGGCCGCGAATTCCGGCCTCGGCTACGCGATCCTGAAGGCGCAGCGCTTCCTGAAGACCGACACCATCTTTGCCGGCATCCTGCTGATCGGCGTGATCGGTCTGCTCTCCGACCAGGCCTTCCGCTGGCTGCACCGCCGCTCGTTCCCGTGGCTGCACGGGCGGGGATGACATGATGGACAAGGTCATCATCCAGAACCTCGGCAAGGTGTTTGCCGGGTCCACCACCGCCGCGGCTTTGCAGGGCGTGAACCTGTCGATCGCCGACAACGAGTTCGTCACGCTCGTCGGGGCCTCGGGCTGCGGCAAGTCGACGCTGCTGCGCATCCTGGCCGGGCTGGAGACTCACACTTCGGGCAACGTACTCTGCGACGGAAAGCCAGTCGCCGGCCCTGGTGCCGAGCGCGCGATGGTGTTCCAGCACTACAGCCTCTACCCCTGGCTCACGGTCATCGAGAACATCAAGTTCAGCCGCAAGCTGCGCGCGAACCGCGGCAACCTGATGTCGTCCGATGTCGAGGCGGCTTCAGGCCGGGCCGACGCGCTGCTGAACCTGATCGGCCTGAACAAGGTGGCGCATGCCTACCCGAACCAGTTGTCCGGCGGCATGCAGCAGCGGGTGGCGATTGCCCGCGCTCTGATGGGCCGGCCCCAGGTGCTGCTGATGGACGAACCTTTCGGCGCGCTCGATGCGCAGACGCGCGAGGTGATGCACGACCTGATCCTGCACATCCACCGCGTCGAGAAGACCACCATCGTGTTCGTCACGCACGACGTGGAAGAGGCGATCTACCTCGGCCAGCGTGTCGTGCTGCTGCAACCGCGGCCGGGGCGCATCCACAGCATCTACCCAGTGCCGCTGCCACCGCAGCGCGAGCAGGACATGAAACACACCGCGCCGTTTCGCGCGCTGCGCGCCGAGATCCTGGCGCGCATCCGCGAGAGCGCCGGCGTGTCGACCGATCTCGACATGCTCGGCCAGTTGAACGCGACCGAAGTTTGAACCCCGTACAAGCCCCCACCATGCAGACCAGCTTCGCGACTCTCACCCCGCTCGCCCGCGCCGCCGTGCCGGCGACTTCCATCCGCTATTCACCCGAGCTCGTGTTGTGGGAAGACACCCTGCCCGGCGGCGCGTCCTGGTCCGGCCTGCTGCGGCGTGGCAACACGCTGCGCCTGACCGATGTGCAGGGGCGCGCGAATGTCTCGGCCCTGTTCTTCAACCATGAAGACCGCAACGAGCGCTACAACATGCCCGACACTTTGAAGGCGCAGCACACCGCCTTCCTGACGCGCGGCCACGCGCTGTACTCGGACATGGGCCGCGTACTGTGCTCGATCCCGGAAGACAGCTGCGGCTGGCACGACACCGTCTGCGGCGTGCTCGATGCGGAGCGCATGACCGCGAAGTACGGCGAGGCGCGCTATCAGCAGGCGCGCAACGCGATGCACCGCAACGGGCGCGACAGCCTGCTGGTCGAACTCGGCAAATGGGGGCTCGGCAAGCGCGACCTGGTGGCCAACCTGAACTTCTTCAGCAAGGTGGCGGCCGATGAGAGTGGCGCGCTGCACTTCGACAGCGCGCACCGGCAACCCGGTCAGTACCTCGACCTGCGTTTCGAGATGAACGTGCTGGTGGTGCTGAGCGCCGCACCGCATCCCTTCGACACGTCGCCCCGCTACGACCCCACGCCCGTGCAGACGACCGCCTGGCGCTCCGGCACCGCCGGCGCCGACGACGTGTGCCGCCTGTCCTGCCCGGAAAACGACCGCGGCTTCATCAACACCGAACGCTGGTTCCTGTGAGAACTTTTCCCCGTTCACCGCATCGGCTCCCTCGCCCCTGTGGGGAGAGGGTTGGGGTGAGGGTCCGCGCCCGGCTCGATGGTGTTTCGCGAGCCCGCACCCCCGCCCTCTCCCATAGGGAGAGGGAGCCCGTCGAGAACGCTTGGACTCTGAGGCGAAATCCATGACCACCACCGTCGAAAGCACCCTCGACCCGGCGCATGCCGTCGTCGATCAAACCGTCCTGGCCGGCGAGCCCTGGGTGCAGCGCGTGCGCCGCGGCCAGACGCTGCGCATCGTCGACCTCGAAGGCAACCAGGCCGTCGACACGATCTTCTACAACGCCGACGACCCGCTCGAACGCTACAGCCTCACGCACACGATCCAGGCGCAAGGTGCGCTGTACCTGGCCGCGGGCTCGCGCCTGATGTCGAGCGAAGGCCGGCCGCTGCTGACCATCGTGGCCGACACCTGCGGCCGGCACGACACGCTCGGCGGCGCCTGCGCCTGCGAGAGCAACATGGTTCGTTACGCGCTCGAGAAACGCTACATGCACAGCTGCCGCGACAGCTTTCTGCTTGCGCTCGCGCGCGACACCGACGAGACGCAGCCGCTGCACAAACGCGACATCGTCTCGAACATCAACTTCTTCATGAACGTGCCGGTCACGCCGGAAGGCGCGCTCACGTTCGAGGACGGCATCTCCGCACCCGGCAAGTACGTCGAGCTGCGCGCCGAGATGGACGTGACGGTGCTCGTCTCCAACTGCCCGCAGCTCAACAACCCCTGCAACGGCTACAACCCGACGCCGGTGCGCATGCTGGTGTGGGACCCGAGTTGATCGAACGCTCCGGGCCGCGGACGACCGCGGACCGTTCGTGACCGCAGGACGACCTGCCCCTCATCGCGATTCCCACCATGTTCGACAAAGTCCTGATAGCCAACCGCGGCGCCATCGCCTGCCGGGTGATGCGCACGCTGCGCCGCATGGGCGTGGCCAGCGTGGCGGTTTACTCCGAAGCCGACGCCGGATCGATGCACGCGGCGATGGCCGACGAAGCCGTGTGCGTCGGCCCCGCCGCCGTGAGCGCAAGCTATCTCGCGATGCAGCGCATCGTCGACGTAGCGCTGGCCACCGGCGCGCAAGCCATCCATCCGGGCTACGGCTTCCTGTCGGAGAACGCCGCCTTCGTCGAGTTGTGCGAGCAGCACGGCCTGGTGTTCCTCGGCCCGACCGCGCCGCAGATGCGCCTGTTCGGCTTGAAGCACACCGCCCGCGCGCTCGCCACCGAGGCCGGCGTGCCGCTGTTGCCGGGCACCGGCCTGCTGGCGAACCTCGACGAAGCGCTGACGCACGCCACGCGCATCGGCTACCCGGTGATGCTGAAAAGCAGCGCGGGCGGCGGTGGCATCGGCATGCAGATGTGCAGCAGCGCCGATGAATTGCGCGCCGCCTTCGATTCGGTGCGGCGCCTCGCACAAGCGAACTTCTCCGACGGCGGCGTGTTCCTCGAACGCTACATCGCCGATGCGCGCCACATCGAGGTGCAGGTCTTCGGCGATGGCGCAGGCGGCGTGCTGGCGCTCGGCGAACGCGACTGCTCGCTGCAACGGCGCAACCAGAAAGTGGTCGAAGAAACCCCGGCGCCGAACCTGCGGCCCGAGGTGCGTGACGCCCTGCTCGCGACCGCGCGGCGCCTCGCTGAAGCGGCGTCCTACCGCTCCGCCGGCACGGTCGAGTTCGTCGTCGATTCGCGCACGCAGGAGTTCTTCTTCCTCGAAGTCAACGCACGTTTGCAGGTCGAGCACGGTGTGACCGAAGCGGTGACGGGCATCGACATCGTCGAGTGGATGACGCAACTGGGCGCGGGCGATCTGGCCCCGCTCGCATCGATGAAAGTCGAGCCGCGCGGCCACGCGATCCAGGCGCGGCTGTATGCCGAAGACCCGGCCAAGAACTTCCAGCCCTCGACCGGCCTGCTGACCGAAGTCGTGTTCCCGACCGACCTGCGCGTGGACACCTGGGTCGAGCGTGGCACCGAAGTCACCGCGCATTACGACCCGATGCTCGCCAAGCTGGTCGCGCACGGCGCCGACCGCACGCAGGCCTTGGCGAAGCTGGAGCGTGCGCTGAACGACAGCCGCGTCGCCGGCCTCGAATCGAACCTCGGCTACCTGCGTGGGCTGATGTCCTTCGCGCCCTTCGTCGAAGGCCGGCACACCACGCGCAGCCTGGCCGGCTTTCGCGCGCCGAGCCGCGCCATCGACGTGACGAGTCCCGGCGTGCAGAGCTCGGTGCAGGATTGGCCGGGCCGGCTCGGCCACTGGGACGTGGGCGTGCCGCCTTCGGGGCCGATGGATTCGCATGCGCTGCGCCTGGCGAACCGACTGGTCGGCAATGCACCGGGTGCGGCCGGGCTCGAAATCACCGTCGCCGGGCCGACCCTGGTGTTCCGCGGCGATGCGACATTGGCCGTCGCCGGCGCGCCGATCGGCTTGCAACTGGATGGCAAAACCGCGCCGATGCACGAAGCGCTCGCCGTGCGCGCGGGCCAGACGCTGCGGATCGGCCGCGTGAGCGCGGGCTGCCGCGCCTACCTCGCCATCGGCGGCGCCATCGACGTGCCGGACTACCTCGGCAGCGCCTCCACCTTCACGCTCGGCCAGTTCGGCGGCCACGGCGGGCGGGTGCTGCGCGCCGGCGATGTGCTGCACATCGGCAGCGCGCCCGAACAGCCACGCATGACGAGCGCAGAAGCCGCGGCGCTCGTGCCGGCCTACGGCACGCACTGGGACATCGGCGTGCTGATCGGCCCGCACGCCGCGCCGGATTTCTTCACGCCCGACGACATGGCGATGCTGTTCGCGACCGACTGGCAGGTGCACTACAACTCCAGCCGCACGGGAGTGCGCCTGATCGGCCCGAAGCCCACGTTCGCGCGCCGCGACGGCGGCGAGGCGGGCCTGCACCCGTCGAACATCCACGACAACGCCTATGCGATCGGCGCGATCGATTTCACTGGCGACATGCCGGTGATCCTCGGCCCCGATGGCCCGAGCCTCGGCGGCTTCGTCTGCCCGGCCACCGTGGTGGACGCGGAGCTGTGGAAGCTCGGCCAGCTCGCACCAGGCCACACGGTGCGCTTTCGCGCGCTGACCACCGACGACGCGGTGTTGCACCGCCTGCCGGCGGAGGGTGCGAAGGTCGAGGTCGTCTACCGCCGCGCGGGGGATCGCAATGTGCTGATCGAGTTCGGCCCGCCGGTGCTCGACCTGCGTCTGCGCTTCCAGGTGCACGCGTTGATGGCGACGCTGCAAGCCTGGCGCGAGGCCGGTCGCCTGCCCGGCTTGATCGACCTGACCCCCGGCATCCGCTCGTTGCAAGTGCACTTCGACGCGCAACGCTTGCCGCTGCCGCAGCTGATGGAGGCGCTGCTGCAGGCGCAGTCCGAAGTCGATGCGGTGGACGACATCGAGGTGCCGAGCCGCACCGTCTGGCTGCCGCTCTCGTGGGACGACCCGGCGACGAAACTCGCGATCGAGAAGTACATGCAGTCGGTGCGTGCCGATGCGCCCTGGTGCCCGAGCAACATCGAGTTCATCCGCCGCATCAATGGCCTGCCGGACATCCAGGCCGTCTACGACCTCGTGTTTGCGGCGAGCTACATGGTGCTCGGCCTGGGCGACGTGTACCTCGGCGCGCCAGTGGCCACGCCGCTCGACCCGCGCCATCGGCTGGTGACGACCAAGTACAACCCGGCGCGCACCTGGACGCCGGAGAACGCGGTGGGCATCGGCGGCGCTTATCTTTGCGTCTACGGCATGGAAGGGCCGGGCGGTTACCAGTTCGTCGGCCGCACGGTGCAGATGTGGAACCGCTGGCGCGATGTGCGCAATGGCGCGCGTGATTTCGAAGCCGGCAAACCCTGGCTGCTGCGCTTCTTCGACCAGATCCGCTTCTACCCGGTGAGTGCCGACGAGTTGCTCGCGCTGCGGCAGGATTTTGTTGCCGGCCGCGCGGCCTTGCGCATCGAGCCCGGCACGTTCCGGCTGTCGGACTACGAACGTTTCCTGAGCGACGAAGCGGTGTCGATTGCCGCGTTCAAGCAGGCGCAGCAGGCCGCGTTCGAGGAGGAGCGTGAGCGCTGGCGGGCGGCGGGATTGTCGGAAGCGCCGCAGGAGCCTGGGGCGGGTGACGACGAGGCCGACCGCGCCGCCATTGCGGCCTTCGATGGCGAAGTCGTCAGCTCGCAGGTTGCCGGTGGTGTGTGGTCGCTGCGCGTCGCGGTCGGCGACCAGGTCGCGGACGGGCAGGCGTTGGTCGTCGTCGAATCGATGAAGATGGAGATTACTGTGCACGCACCGCGTGCCGGGCGCGTGGCGCGCCTGCTCTGCGCCGAAGGCCAGGCGGTCGGCGCCGGCCAGCCGCTGGTGCTGCTCGATTGAACGATGCTGCTGAACGCCCCGGAGTAACGACCATGAACCGCCTCGATCTCTCCTTCACCACGCTGCGTGCGCGTTACCTCGACGGCAGCCTCACGCCGCGCGCGCTGGTGCAGACCCTGTTCGATGCCATGCAGGCCGAAGACGCGCTCGTCGACCGCCACGTCTGGATCCGCCGGCTCACGCTCGACGAGATGCTGGCCTATGCCGATGCACTCGAAGGCCGCGACCCGGCGACGCTGCCGCTCTACGGCGTGCCCTTCGCGATCAAGGACAACATCGACCTCGCCGGTGTGCCCACCACGGCCGCCTGCCCCGCCTACGCCTACCTGCCCGAGCGCAGCGCCGTGGCGGTTCAGCGCCTGATCGACG
>JANYJL010000001.1 GCA_025361845.1 Rhizobacter sp. | reverse complement strand
GTGCTCGAAGCCGGCGCGGTGCAATCGAACGCCAGCTTCGTCAACGACGAATGGAAGTCGTTCAGCCAGTTGGCCTGGCTCGACCCGCGCACCACCTCAGGCACCTGGCGTGTCGCGAAAGACTTTTCCGGCCTGCCCGCCTGGATCTGCAAGACGGTGGGCGGCACCACCACGCACTGGGCCGGCGCGTCGCTACGTTTGCAGGAGCACGAGTTCCGCACCAAGAGTTTCTATGGCGAAATCTCAGGCGCCAACCTGATGGACTGGCCGCTCACACTGAAGGAATTGGAGCCCTACTACGCGCGCGCCGAAGACAAGATGGGCGTCACGCGCACCAATGGCATCCCCGGCCTGCCGGGCAACAACAACTTCAAGGTGCTTTACGCCGGCGCCACCAAGCTCGGCTACAAGGAAGTTCACACCGGCAACATGGCCATCAACAGCCAGCCGCGCGACGATCGCGGGCGTTGCATGCAGCTCGGCTTCTGCTTCCAGGGCTGCAAGAGCGGCGCGAAGTGGAGCACGCTCTACACCGAGTTGCCCAAGGCCGAGAAGACCGGCAACCTCGACCTGCGTCCGGAAAGCCATGTCTCGCGCATCGAGCACAACGAAGCGGGCAAGGTCAGCGGCGTCGTCTACTTCGACAAGGCGGGCCAGGAACAGCGCCAGAAAGCGCGCATTGTCTGCGTGGCCGGCAACTCGATCGAGACGCCGCGGCTGTTGCTGCTGTCGGCCTCGAACATGTTCAAGGACGGCCTCGCCAACTCCTCCGGCCAGGTCGGGCGCAACTATATGCGCCACATGACGGGCTCGGTCTACGGCGTCTTCAAGAACCCGGTGCACATGTACAAGGGCACGACGATGGCCGGCATCGTGCGCGACGAAGCACGCCACGACACCAAGCGCGGCTTCGCGGGCGGCTACGAGCTGGAGACACTCTCGCTCGGCATCCCCTTCATGGCCGCCTTCCTGAACCCGGGCGGCTGGGGCGCCGAGTTCGCCTGGTACATGGACAACTACACCCACATGGCCGGCATGTGGATCGTCGGCGAAGACATGCCGCGCGAAACCAACCGCGTGACGCTGAATACGAACGTGAAAGACAAATGGGGCAATGCCGCACCGAACGTGCACTACGACGACCACGCCAACGACATCGCGATGCGCGACCACGCCTTCACGCAGGGCGAACGCATCTACCAGGCGGCCGGTTCGATCAAGGCCTTCCGCACCCCGCCCTACCCGTCGACGCACAACCTGGGCACCTGCCGCATGGGTGCCTCCGCGGCGAGCAGCGTGTGCAATGCCTACGGCCAGACACACGACATCAAGAACCTGTTCATCTCGGACGGCAGCCAGTTCACCACCGGCGGCGCCGAGAACCCGACCCTCACGATCGTGACGCTGGCGATCCGCCAGGCCGAGTACATCGCCGGGCAGATGTCCGCGCGCGCGATCTGAACCTTCAGGAGTACCCCATGTGCGAATTTTTCGTCAAGGCCGACCCGATTCTTTACGAGCAGCGCACGCGCACGATCCGCATCCACAGTGTGCTCACCAGCATCCGGCTGGAGAACATGGTGTGGGACATCCTGGCCGAGATGGCCGAGGACGAAGGCTGCACCACCAACGCGCTGCTGGTGCAGTTCCACGACGAGATCCTGGCGCACCGCGGCGAGGTGCCCAACTTCGCTTCCTTCCTGCGCGTCACGAGCTTGCGTTACCTGTGGCGCAAGCTCGGTGCGGCGGAGCAACCCGCCGACGCGCGTGCCGTGGGGGAGCCGAGCCGCCCAAACGCGCGCGCGCGGGTCGTGCCGATGGTGGCGCCGAACGCGGCACGTTCTTGAGGCTGGCGCCGCCACCGACCACCGGAGCCACGATGGCCAAAGTGATCCACACCATGATCCGGGTGATCGACCTGGACAAGTCGCTGCGCTTCTATGCCGACGTGCTTGATCTGCACGAAGCGCACCGGCTCGATTTTCCCGACTTCGCGCTCGTCTATCTGCGCAACCCGGAGAACGATGTCGAGCTGGAGCTCACGTTGAACAAGGGCCGCGAAGAGGCCTACACGCATGGCACCGGCTACGGCCACATCGGCGTGATCGTGGCCGATGCCGCCGTCACCCACGCTGCCCTGCTGGCCAAGGGATACGAACCCGCCGGGGTGAAGGAGTTCAAGCGCGGCGACGAGCTGCTCGCGCGCTTCTTCTTCATTCAAGACCCCGACGGCTACAAGATCGAGTTGCTGGAGCGGCATGGCCACTACCAGTGAAGCGAAATCGCTGCAGGCATTTTCCTGCAATGAGATACATAACGCAGAGTTGGAGACCCACATGAAGAGATCGCATTCCCTGGTGCTGAGCACGCTCACCACCGCCGTTGCCTTGTTGGTGGCGGGTGCCGCACAGGCACAGGCCAACATTGAAAAACTCAAGCAGATGAAGGTTGCCACGACGGACCTGAACCTCCCGGTCATCCCGCAAGAGGGCAAGAACGCCGACGCCCTTCGGAACAACCTCAAGAAGATCAAGCTCCCGCCCGGATTCAAGATCGACCTGTACGC
>JANYJL010000375.1 GCA_025361845.1 Rhizobacter sp. | reverse complement strand
CGAACAGCATCGACAGCATCTTGCGCCACAGGTCGCGCGCCGGCGTCTTCTTGAAGAGCTTGATCTCGCCGCGCTCGGCTTTGGCTTCGTAGGCGGTGTAGATGGCTTCAAATTCCTTGCCGAACTTGTCGTGCAGGTCGGGGCAGGTGCTCGGCGAGAACAGCGTCCACTCACCACCTTCCATCACGCGGCGCATGAACAGGTCGGGAATCCAGTTCGCCGTGTTCATGTCGTGCGTGCGGCGGCGGTCGTCGCCGGTGTTCTTGCGCAGCTCGAGGAACTCTTCCAGGTCCAGGTGCCAGGTTTCGAGGTAGGCGCAGACGGCGCCCTTGCGCTTGCCGCCCTGGTTCACGGCGACGGCGGTGTCGTTCACCACTTTCAGGAACGGGACCACGCCCTGGCTCTTGCCGTTCGTGCCCTTGATGTGGCTGCCGAGTGCACGCACGTTGGTCCAGTCGTTGCCCAGGCCACCGGCAAACTTGGAGAGCAGCGCGTTTTCCTTGAGCGCTTCATAGATACCGTCCAGATCGTCGGCCACGGTCGTGAGGTAGCAGCTCGAGAGCTGCGAGCGGCGCGTGCCGGCGTTGAACAACGTGGGTGTGCTGCTCATGAAATCGAAGGTGGACAGCACTTCGTAGAACTCGATCGCGCGTGCTTCGCGGTCCACTTCGTTCAGCGCCAGGCCCATCGCCACACGCATGTAGAAAGCCTGCGGCAGCTCGATGCGCACTTCGTCGATGTGCAGGAAGTAGCGGTCGTACAAGGTTTGCAGGCCGAGGTAATCGAACTGCAAGTCGCGGTCGGCCTTCATGGCAGCACCCAGGCGCGCCAAGTCGTACTGCATCAGCTTCTCGTCGAGCAACTCGGCCTGCACGCCCTTCTTGATGAAGCCGGGGAAGTAGTCGGCGTACCGATGATGCATGTCGGCGTGCGGCACTTCTTCACCGAGGATCTCGCGGCGGATCGTGTGCAGCAGCAGGCGTGCCGTGGCGCGTGTGTAGCCGGGATCTTTTTCGATCAGGGTGCGTGCGGCCAGGATGGCGGCCTTGTGCACTTCGTCGATCGGCACGCCGTCGTACAGATTGCGCCAGGTCTCGGCCATGATGGGCTCGGGCTTCACGTCGGCACCCAGGCCGGCGCAGGCCGATTCGATCAGGCCTTGCAGGCGCGCCAGATCGAGCGGCACACGCTGGCCCTTGTCGAGCACGGTCAGGGTCGGCTCGCTCACCACCGCGGGCTGGCCCTGCTTGGCACGCTCCTGCGTGCGGCGCTCGCGGTAGAGCACGTAGGCGCGTGCCACTTCATGGTGGCCACCACGCATCAGGCCGAGCTCGACGTGATCTTGAATGTCTTCGATGTGGAAGGTGCCACCGCCCGGACGCGAACGCAGCAGGCCACGCACCACGGCTTCCGTCAGACCGTCGACCGTCTCGCGCACGCTGGCCGATGCCGCACCTTGCGTGCCGTGCACCGCCAGGAAGGCCTTCATCAGCGCGACCGCGATCTTGTTCGGCTCGAAGGACACCACCGCGCCGTTGCGCCGAATGATCTGGTAGCCCTGGTAGGCCGAGACGGCGGCATGCGCCGGCGCGACCGGGCGCTGCGTGGTCGCGGGGGTGCCCGCGGTGGCGGTCGTTGCGGAGACGGTGACTGTTTGCATTGAAGGTCCTCTGATGCTTTCGACCGGTCGTCCGGCGATGTTTGTTGTGGGGGCGGGGCCACGTCAGGCGAGCTTTGCCAAGTTCGTCAAGGCGTGGGCGGAGTGGCGGCGTGCTGAAAAAAGGGGGCCGGCGCAGGGTCTGAAATCAAGCTGCAGCAGGGGGAAAATTTTAGCACCGCTTGGCGCCGCAAAGACACCCCGAAACGCTATATCTGGGGTCTGAGCCCCATTCAGGCACTAGCGATAGTGTCCCGGCGGCGGCTTCGACGAGGCCGAGCACCAGCGGTCCAAGGCCTGCATCGACCGCTGCGCTGCGGCCAAACGATGCCCTGGCGCGCAGTGCATCTCGTGAGGCCGCGGCCGGCTTGGTCGCCAGCCGATTTCTCCACGCCAGCCCGCGCCACTGGTGGGTGCGCGGCAGCCCGACGCTGAACTGCGAGCCACGCCTGCGCGAGACTTCGAACGCGCAAGCTCAGATGCGTCTTGTCACGTTTTCGGGAAAGTACCGATCCGGCCAGGACAGCATCGCCATCAGTCGGCGCCAGTCGAAGCCTACGCCGGGGTCTTGCTTGCGGCCGGGCGCGACATGCTCGTGGCCTGCCACCGCATCGATCGGATAGCGGCTCACGAGTGCGTTCAACAAACGCGTGAGCGCGCGGTACTGCGCCGATTCGAAGCCCGATCCTTCGAGCCCTTCGAGTTCGATGCCGACCGAGTAGTCGTTGCAGTTCTCGCGCCCTTGCCACACCGAAACGCCGGCATGCCAGGCGCGCGCATCGCAGGATACGAACTGCTGCAAGGTGCCCGCACGGCGAATCAGGAAATGCGAGGACACCGTCATGCCGCGGATCTGCGCGTAGTACGGGTGCGCATCCCAATCGAGCCGGTTGCTGAAGAGCCGCTCGATCGCATCGCCGCCGTACTCACCCGGCGGCAGGCTGATCGAGTGAATCAGCGCGAGGCTGACAGCGCTGCTTTCAGGGCGCGGGCCGAAGTTCGGCGATTCGCAGCGCTGTGCGGCCGACCACCAGCCGCCCGCCCACTCGCCGCCGGGCTCGTCACCCGCGTCCATCAATCGCGCTCGCTGCCGCCCAGGTCGCCACCCACGTTCACGCCCAGGCGCGCCATGCGGTAGCGCATCTGCCGCAGCGAGAGGCCCATGCTCGCGCCGGCCGCAGTGCGGTTGAAGCGGTAGCGTTCGAGCGCGCGCACGAGGATGTCGCGCTCCACTTCGTCCAGGTAGGCGGCCAGGTCCTGCGGCAGCGGTGCGGCCACCGGCGCGAGCGGCAGCGGCTCGATCAGCTCGTTGCCATCGCGCCGCGCCGCGCCACCCGCGTCCGCGTCGTTCGCATCCGCCTCGCCGACCAGGGACTCCGGCAGGCCAAGGTCAAGCACGTCGATCGTCTCGCCACCCGACAGCGCGACCGCGCGGTGCAGCAGGTTCTCCAGCTCGCGCACGTTGCCGGGGAACGCATAACGCGTCAGCAGGGCCAGCGCCTCACGCGTCAGCCGCGGTGCGGGCGACACGCCGGCATCGCTGGCGATGCGGTCGAGCACACGCTCGCTGATGCCCGACAAGTCTTCGAGCCGCTCGCGCAGCGGCGGCACACGGATCTGGATGACATTGAGCCGGTAATACAAGTCCTGCCGAAACCGACCGGCCTGCACTTCGGCGCCCAGGTCTTTGTGCGTCGCACTGAGCAGGCGCACGTTCACCGGCTGTTCGCTGACCGCACCGACCGGCCGCACCGACCGTTCCTGGATCGAGCGCAGCAGCTTCGACTGCATCGCGATCGGCAGATCGCCGATCTCGTCGAGGAAGAGGGTACCGCCATTCGCCGCCTGGAAAAAACCTTCGCGGTCTTCGGCTGCGCCGGTGAAGGCGCCCTTGCGATAGCCGAAGAACTCGGCTTCGAGCAACTGCTCGGGGATGGCACCGCAGTTCACCGCGATAAAGGGCTGCGCGCCGCGCACGCTCACCTCATGGATCGAACGCGCCACCAGTTCCTTGCCGGTGCCCGACTCACCCGTCACCAGCACCGGCGCCATGCTGCGCGCGACCTTGTCGACGAGTTCGCGCACCTGGGCCATCGCGCCCGACTGCCCGGCCATGCGGCGCAGCGCCTGGCTCGTCGGCGCGGCCGGTGCGGCCGGTGCGGCCACCGGGCGCGGCGCACGCACCACCGCGGGCGCGCCGTTTTCGGATGGCAGGCTGGTCGGGTCCATCGTCGGCACCACGGCCGGCGCGCGGCCGAGCGCGGAGGCGACGACGGCGCGGAACTGCTTCAGATCGACCGGCTTGGTGAGGTAGTCGTAGGCGCCGGCCTTCAGCGCCTCGACCGCGTTTTCGGCCGAGCCGTAGGCCGTGATGACGATGGCCTTCTCGCGCCGGCCGCCCTCTTCCAAACGGCGCAGCAGGTCGAGCCCGGTGCCATCGGGCAGGCGCATGTCGGTGATGACGGCGCTGAAGGTGCGGTCCTTCAAGTGTGCGAGCGCGTCTTCGACGGTGCCGGCGGTTTCGATGTCGTAACCCTCGCGCAACAAGGTCAGCTCGTACAGCGTGCGCAGGTCGGGCTCGTCGTCGACGACGAGCAGGCTGAAGTGCGAGGCAGTGGTCATGGCGTGAGGTGCAGGCGGGCGTCGGTCGGCGTGGTCGCCCTGCGACGCATGACGACGAAGAACTCGTTGAGCAGTTCCTCACCGGCGGGCCGCACGCGGTAGTCGATGCTCGCACCATAGCGCTCGCAAAGCTCACGGCAAATGTACAAGCCCAGGCCCGTGCCGCGGCTGCGGGTGGAGAAAAACGGCTCGAACAGGTAGCGCTCCACTTCGCTGGGAATGGGCTCGCCGTCGCTCGTCACGCTCAGGAAGGCACGCGTGTCGTCACGCGAATCGAGGCGCAGGAAGATGGTCCCCGGCTTGCCGCTCGCATGCCGACGCGCGTTGTCGAGCAGGTTCACGAGCACGCGGCGCAGGTGCTCGGCATCGAACACCACGCCGATCGGCTCCAGCGGCAACTCGACCCGCAGCACGCTCTGGTCGCCCAGGCGCACATCACTGGCGCGCGCCCACTCGCTGCACACCGCGGCCACCTGCGCGGAGGCATCGATCACGCTGGCTTCGCGCGGGTCGTCGGCGGCGACTTCCATCACGTCGTCGACGATGCGTTTGAGGCGGTCCACGTTGTCGGCCACCATGCGCGTGAGCTGGCGCTGGCTGGGCAGCACCGCGTCTTCGTCGAGCAGCGCATTGGCCTGCGCGATAGCGGCCAGCGGGTTGCGAATCTCGTGCGCGATGCCGGCCGAGACACGCCCCATCGCCGCCAACTTCTCTTGCCGGCTGCGCGCCTGCATGTTGCGCACGTCTTCGAGAAACAGCACGCAGAATTCTTCCGCCGCCTGCGGCTCGCGTTTGCGCGTGAAGCGGATGCGCACCCGCAGCGTGCGGCTCGCGCCGGGCTCGAAGACGAGGGTCACATCGCGCCCGGCTTCGGGCCAGGCCGCGTCGACAAAAGCGCGCTCGACGGTCTTGACGAGTGCGGCCCAGGCGTCCACGCCGCGCAGCTGGAAGGGCGCCGGCCGGCACGGCCCGGTGGGCGCCAGCAGCAGGCGCGCGGCCGGGTTGGCGGCGCGCACGCGGCCACGCCGGTCGACCACGAGCACACCGTCCTGCATCTCCTCGATCACCAGGCGATTGAGCTGCGCTTGCTGGCGCGCCATTTCCATGTTGCCGCGCGCCGTCAGCTCTTCGCGCGCGAGCCGCCCGGCGAGTTCACCGACCAGCACGGTGATGACGAACAGGCCCGCGCCGGCCAGGCCCGCCTGCGTCATCAACTGGGCCGCATCGCCCCCCGCGAGCACTGCCAGCCAGGCCGCACCGAGCAGGGCGAGTGTGGCGATGCCGGCCGTCGCCAGTGCCATCGCGCGCGGTGTCAGCACGCCGGCCATCAACACCGGCAACATCAGCAGGGCCACGTAGTTCAGGCTTGAACCGGGCGCCAGCAGCGGCAGCGCGGTGAAGCACACCAGGTCGGCGCCGATGGTCGCGAGCCACTGCGGGCTGCGCAGGTGCGCCAGCTCCTGCGGCGCGGTGGCGCGCTGGGTTCGTGGCATCCACCACAAGGCGAGCGCCAGCGTCGCATAGGCCACGCTGATCAACACCGTCGCCAGGTTCGGGCGCAGTCCGAAGACACCCGCCACGCCGAGCGTGACGACGAGCGCCACACCGAGCGCCGCACGCGCGCCGATGAAGGTGCGGTAGATGCGCTCGAACGCCGTTTGCCCGGTGCTGACCAGGCGCTCGGCCTGGCGCAGCAGGAAGCGCGAATCGGCCGAGGGCTCGGGGGTGGCGGCGGCAGCAGTGGCGGCCGCCTCGTCCAGCTCGGCCGGCGCGGTGAAGGGCAGGGGCTCGGGGGTGGCGTCGGCGAAGCGCGACTCTTCGGCCGGACCGAAAGCGCCGAACCAGGATTCGTCGGACGCCGGCTGCGTGTGGCCGCGGCGCTCGGTATCGACCTGGCCCGGCGCAGCACTCATTGAAGCGGGTGCGCCTTCTCGAACGCGCTGCGGTGCGGCTCACCGCAGAACACGCCGCCGCGGCCGGGCAGCGCTTCGTTCTGCGGCAGGTGGATGCCGCAATGCGCGCAACTCACCATCGCCTGGAGTTCATCCGGCGGCGGCGCCGGCTTGACGGCGGGCGGCGGGTTCGCACCGCGGCGGCTGCCACGCAGGAGCCACAGCAGGGCGACGACGGCGACGACGAACAACAGGAACTTCATGCGCATCCCATCAGACGGTGCGGTGCAACAGCACCTCCATCACGAAGCGCGAACCCACATACGCCAGCAGCAGCAACCCGGCGCCGGCATACAACCAGCGCGTCGCCCGCGGACCGCGCCAACCGAAGGCATGGCGCCCCGCCAGCAGGCTGGCGAAGACCACCCAGCCGAGTATCGAGAACACCGTCTTGTGATCCCAGTGCCAGGGCTTGGCGAACCAGGCGCCGAGCAGCAGGGCAGCCGTCAGCACCACGAAGCCTGCGCTGACGAAGCGGTAGGTGAGACGTTCCAGGCGCAGCAGCGGGACACCCGCCGGACGCGCGGTGAGCGTGGCCACCTTGCGACGCAACTGCGATTCGGCCCGGCTCATCATCGCGGCGTGCAGCACGGCCGCACCGAACAGGCCGTAGGACACGAGGCCCAGCACCCAATGAAGCGGCGCCCAGCGGGTCGGCGCGGTCGGGCGCAATTCACCGGGGAAGGCCAGCGCCAGCGCCACCGCCAGCATGCCCAGCACCGCGAGTGCACGGCGCACACCAGGCAAGGGCACGAAGCGGCTTTCGATGCCGTAGACCGCGAGCACGAACCAGAGCGTGAGCGAGAGTGCCGGCGCGAAGCCGAAGCGGGCACCAGGGATGTCGCTGCCGATGCCGGCGATATCGACCACGATGGCACAGCCCTGGGCCACCCAGCCGAGCGCGAGCGCGATGCGCAGGTTGCGTTCGGCACCCTCGCGAAGCGCCGCCGCGACCGCGTAGGCGAGCAAGGCAATGAGGCTGGGCAAGCCCAGCGCCAGCGCGGTCGACGAGGCCCCGGCGTCGGTGGAGCTGAACGATAGAATCATGGGCGAAGTGTACTTTCGCCCCTCGCGACTTCACGAGCCCCACACCACGCCATGGCTTCAGCTCTCACCGACCGCCTGAGTCGACTCGTCAAGACGATGCGCGGCCAGGCGCGCATCACCGAAGCCAATGTGCAGGACATGCTGCGCGAAGTGCGCATGGCCTTGCTCGAAGCCGACGTCGCCCTGCCGGTGGTGCGCGACTTCATCACGCGGGTGAAAGACCAGGCGCTCGGCGCCGAGGTGGTGGGCTCGCTCTCGCCGGGCCAGGCGCTGGTGGGCATCGTCAACCGCGAACTTGCGGCGACGATGGGTGAGGGCGTGTCCGACATCAACCTCGCTGCGCAACCCCCCGCGGTGATCCTGATGGCCGGCCTGCAAGGCGCCGGCAAGACCACGACGACGGCCAAGCTCGCCAAGCACCTGATCGAGAAGCGCAAGAAAAAGGTGCTCACCGTCTCGGCCGACGTGTACCGGCCGGCGGCAATAGAACAACTGAAGACGGTGACGAAACAGGCCGGCGCCGAATGGTTCCCCTCCTCGGCCGACGACAAGCCGCTGGCCATCGCCCTCGCCGCGCTCGACCACGCACGCAAGCACTACTTCGACGTGCTGCTGGTCGACACCGCCGGCCGCCTCGCCATCGACGAAGCGCTGATGCGCGAGATCACCGAATTGCACGCCGCCCTCAACCCGGTGGAGACGCTCTTCGTCGTCGATGCGATGCAGGGCCAGGACGCGATCAATACGGCGAAGGCGTTCAAGGAGGCGCTGCCGCTCACCGGCATCGTGCTGACCAAGATGGACGGCGACTCGCGCGGCGGCGCGGCGCTCTCGGTGCGGCAGATCACCGGTGCGCCGATCAAGTTCGCCGGCGTCAGCGAAAAGATCGACGGGCTGGAGGTGTTCGACGCACAGCGCCATGCCGGTCGCGTGCTCGGCATGGGCGACATCCTCGCGCTCGTTGAAGAAGTGCAGAAGGGTGTCGATCTCGCCTCGGCGCAGAAGCTCGCCGACAAGGTCAAATCGGGTGACGCGTTCGACCTGAACGACTTCCTGATGCAGATCTCGCAGATGAAGAAGATGGGTGGCCTGTCGGGCCTGATGGACAAGCTGCCGACCCAGATGATGGGCAACAAGACACCCGGCCAGGCCGACATGGACCGCGCCGAGCGCGACGTGCGCCGCATGGAAGGCATGATCTGCTCGATGACGCCGCTGGAGCGCCGCAAACCCGACCTGCTGAAGGCGACGCGCAAGCGCCGCATCGCGATGGGTTCCGGCGTGCAGGTTCAGGACGTGAACCGCATGCTCAAGCAGTTCGAGCAGATGCGCGACATGATGAAGAAGATGAAGGGCGGCGGCATGATGAAGATGATGAAACGCATGGGCGCCATGAAAGGCATGGGGGGTCCGGGTGGGATGCGCTGATCGCGCCGTGATGGCCGCGGCGGCACGGGCCGAGTGGCGCTGAGCGGGAGCCGGTGATGGACCTGCGACTGATCGCCACTCTCGGGCTCGGGCTCCTGGTGCTGCTCGGCGTGCTGTGGTTCTTCTCGCGCCGCTCGGCCTCAACGCCGAAAGAAAACCCGGAAGACCGGCTCGACACCGTGGGCGGCTGGCCGCCCCAGGCCACGCGCATCCTCACCACCGCCGAGCGGCTCGCGCAGGACGTGCTGATCCGCGCCCTGCCCGAATACCTGGTGCTCGCGCAGGTTCCGCTGGCGCGTTTCCTGAAGGTGCCGACACGCAACTCGTATGTCGAATGGCTGCGCCGCCTGGGCAACCAGTGCGCCGATCTGGTGGTCTGCGACAAGGCAACCCAGGTCATCGCCGTCGTCGATGTGCAGGCCCCCACCGAGCGGTCCAGCGAGCGTGCACGCAAGCGCCTGAACCGGATGGCGCGCGTGCTCAAGGCCGCGCAGATTCCCTTGCATGTCTGGACCGAGGGCGCCTTGCCCAGCATCGAAGCCGCGCGTGCAACGCTGCTGCCCAAGCCGCCCGAAGCGGCCACAGGCGCCGCCCCGGTCGACACGGCGGATACGCCGCCGCTGAAGCCGACCACGCCTTCGAAGCCACTCGCCCCGTTCGAGGATTTCGACCGCGACAGCCCGCCCGACGAGATCATCGAGGCGATGGAACCACCGCCGTCGACGTGGTTCGACGAATTCAACTCGGGCCCGACGCCACTGGGCAAGCCGAAGAAGTGAGCCTCAAGCCAGCAACGCCTGAGCAAACTCCCGCGCGTCGAAGGTTTGCAGGTCTTCGAGCTTTTCGCCCACGCCGATGAAATAGACCGGCACCGGCTTCTCGCGGCTGCGCGACCACAGTGCGACCGCGGCCAGCACGCCGCCCTTCGCCGTGCCGTCGAGCTTGGTGATGATGAGGCCGGTGAGGCCCAGCGCCTCATCGAACAACTGCACCTGGCTCAGTGCGTTCTGGCCGGTGTTGCCATCGACCACCAGCAGCACTTCGTGCGGCGCGCCCGCCATCGCCTTGCCGATCACGCGGTGGATCTTCTTGAGCTCCTCCATCAGATGCAGCTGGGTGGTCAGGCGGCCGGCGGTGTCGGCGATCACGACATCGCAGCCGCGCGCCTTGCCGGCCGTGACGGCATCGAAGGTCACGGCGGCCGGGTCGCCACCTTCCTGGCTGACGATCTCGACGCGGTTGCGACCGGCCCAGACGGCGAGTTGTTCGCGCGCGGCGGCGCGGAAGGTGTCGGCCGCAGCCAGCAAGACTTTCTGGTTCGCTTCCGCGAGGTGGCGCGTGAGCTTGCCGATGCTGGTGGTCTTGCCGGCGCCATTGACGCCGACGACCATCACCACCGTCGGCGCATGTTCGCCGACATGCAGGCCTTGCTGAAGCGGCAGGAGCAGCGCGGTGATCGCATCGGCCAGCAGCGCCTTCACGGCAGCCGGGTCGGCCGCCTTGGCCTCCTTGACACGGCGCTTCAGGTCGGCGAGCAGAAATTCGGTGGCCTTCACACCGGCATCGGCCATCAGCAACGCCGACTCCAGTTCTTCATAGAGCGCGTCGTCGATCTGGGTGCCGGTGAAAACCTGCGCGATGCTGCTGCCCGTCTTGCGCAGGCCGTGGCGCAGTTTGTCGAGCCAGCCGCGGCGCTCGGGTTCAGTGGGTGCAACGGGCTCCGGCAGTGGTCGCGCCGCCACGGCGGCGGCTTCGGCCACGGGCGCCGCAGCCGGTGCAGGCACGTCGACGGGCGCGACCTTCTTCTTGAAAAAGCTGAACATGGAGGGTCCGGGTCTGCCTGAAATCGGATCGGGGACGTGGCCGACCCACCCGCCGCAAGCGGCTGGTTATAATCGTCGGCTCAGGCGCTTTAGCTCAGTCGGTTAGAGCGACGGAATCATAATCCGCAGGTCCGGGGTTCGAATCCCTGAAGCGCCACCAAATACATCATCATCGGCTCCCCGTCTTGCAAAGACCCGGAGTCGGTTTTGTTTCAGGCGTCCCGCCCGTCCTTCAACAGCCACTGGATGAACACCATGTACCGCTGTCTCGTTCTGGCCGGCGCGCTGTGCGCCTCGGCCCTGCCCGCCGCCGCGCAAATGCAGCGCGCGTTCCCGCAAGACGCCCTGCGCGGCGACATCGTCATCGGCATCCCGCCCGTGATCTCGGTGAACGGCCGCAGTGCGCAGCTCGCGCCGGGCGCGCGCATCCGCGACTTGAACAACATGCTGGCGCTGTCGGCCTCGATCTCTGGCGCGCGGTTCACGGCGCATTACACGATCGACACCAGCGGCCAGGTCAGGGACGTCTGGATCCTGCGGCCCGACGAGATCGCCAAGCAGCCCTGGCCCACGACGCCCGAGCAAGCGCAGGCCTGGGCCTTCGACCCGACCGCGCAGACCTGGACGAAGCGCTGAAGCGGGAGGCCGTGATGAGCAAGAAAGTCTTCATCAAGACCTTCGGCTGCCAGATGAACGAGTACGACTCGGACAAGATGGCCGACGTGTTGCACGCCGAACAAGGCTACGAGCAGACGAAGGATGTGGAGCAGGCCGACCTGATCCTGTTCAACACTTGCTCGGTGCGCGAAAAAGCGCAGGAAAAGGTGTTCAGCGACCTCGGCCGCATCAAGCACCTGAAGGCGCGCGGCGTGCTGATCGGCGTGGGCGGCTGCGTGGCGAGCCAGGAGGGTGCTGCCATCATCGCGCGCGCACCCTACGTGGACGTGGTGTTCGGCCCGCAAACCCTGCACCGCCTGCCCGAGCTGCTGAACAAGCGTGAACGCGAGCAACGCGCGCAGGTCGATATCAGCTTTCCCGAGATCGAGAAGTTCGACCACCTGCCACCGGCCAAGGTGGAGGGTGCTTCGGCCTTTGTCAGCATCATGGAAGGCTGCAGCAAGTACTGCTCGTACTGCGTGGTGCCCTACACCCGCGGCGAAGAGGTTAGCCGCCCGTTTGAAGAC
>JANYJL010000371.1 GCA_025361845.1 Rhizobacter sp. | reverse complement strand
ATGCTCGACGTCGGTTCCGAGACGCTGCGCGAGCGCTTCTGGGCCCACTTCCCGGTGGCGGCACTGGTCGGTGTGGTGATCGCGCTCGAGATGGCGGCGGTGCTGCTGCCCGGCTTCAACGTCCGTGACGCGCCGGTGGGCGACGCCGCCGCGCTGCGCCTGGGCAACACCAAGCTGCTCGGCATCGAGGTCTACACCCGCTACCTGTATCCGCTGCAGATCGCTGCGGTGCTGTTGCTGGTGGCAATCATCGCAGCGATCGCGCTGACGCTGCGCCGGCGCAAGGACTCGAAGTACCAGAACCCGTCCGACCAGGTCCGGGTGCGCGCTGCCGATCGCGTGCGCATCGTGAAGATGAAGGCCGAGGTCGAAGCACCGCCCTCGGCGTCGGCGCCGGCACCGGCCGCAGGAGGCAAGCCATGAACCTCGGCACCATCACGCTCGGCCATTACCTGTCGCTCGGCGCGATCCTGTTCGCGATGTCGGTGATCGGCATCTTCCTGAACCGCAAGAACCTGATCGTGCTGCTGATGGCGATCGAGCTGATGCTGCTCGCCGTCAACCTGAACTTCATCGCGTTCTCGCACTACCTGGGCGACATGGCCGGGCAGGTGTTCGTGTTCTTCATCCTCACCGTCGCGGCGGCCGAGTCGGCCATCGGCCTGGCGATCCTGGTCGTGCTGTTCCGCAATCGCGCCACGATCAATGTCGACGAGCTCGACGCGCTGAAGGGCTAACCGGTCATGTCAGCACAACTCTCTCAGAACCTGCTGCTCGCGGTGCCGCTCGCGCCGCTGGCCGGCGCTATCGCGGCCGGGCTGTTCGGCCGGTTCGTCGGCCGGCGCGGCGCGCACTGGATCACCTGCATCGGGGTGGCGATCTCGCTCGCGATCTCGGTGCAGACGCTGCTCGCGGTGCTGGGCGGCGCGCGCTTCAACGCGACGATCTACGAGTGGATGCAGCTCGGCGGGCTGAAGATGGAGATCGGCTTCCTCGTCGACGGCCTGACCGCGATGATGATGTGCGTCGTCACCTTCGTGTCGCTGATGGTGCACATCTACACCATCGGCTACATGGAAGACGACCCCGGCTACCAGCGCTTCTTCGCCTACATCTCGCTGTTCACCTTCTCGATGCTGATGCTCGTGATGAGCAACAACTTCCTGCAGCTGTTCTTCGGCTGGGAAGCGGTGGGCCTGGTGTCCTACCTGCTGATCGGCTTCTGGTTCACCAAGCCGACCGCGATCTTCGCGAACATGAAGGCCTTCCTCGTCAACCGCGTCGGCGACTTCGGCTTCATCCTCGGCATCGGCCTGCTGCTCGCGTATACGGGCACGATGCACTACGGCGAAGTGTTCGCGAAGGGCGAAGAACTCGCCAAGATCGCCTTCCCGCTTCCGCTCTTCGGCGGCGAGTGGATGCTGATCACGGTGACCTGCATCTGCCTGTTCATCGGCGCGATGGGCAAGAGCGCGCAGTTCCCGCTGCACGTGTGGCTGCCCGATTCGATGGAAGGCCCGACGCCGATCTCGGCCCTGATCCACGCCGCCACGATGGTGACCGCCGGTATCTTCATGGTGGCGCGCATGTCGCCGCTGTTCGAGCTGTCCGATACGGCGCTCAGCTTCATCCTCGTGATCGGCGCGATCACCGCGCTGTTCATGGGCTTCCTCGGCATCATCCAGAACGACATCAAGCGCGTGGTCGCGTACTCGACGCTCTCGCAGCTCGGCTACATGACGGTCGCACTCGGTGCCTCGGCCTACTCGGTCGCGGTGTTCCACCTGATGACGCATGCCTTCTTCAAGGCGCTGCTCTTCCTCGGCGCCGGCTCGGTGATCATCGGCATGCACCACGACCAGGACATCCGCAACATGGGCGGCCTGCGCAAGTACATGCCGATCACCTGGATCACCTCGCTGCTCGGCTCGCTGGCGCTGATCGGCACGCCGCTGTTCGCCGGCTTCTACTCGAAGGACAGCATCATCGAGGCGGTGCACGCGAGTCACCTGCCCGGCGCCGGCTTCGCCTACTTCGCGGTCATCGTCGGTGTGTTCGTCACGGCCTTCTATTCCTTCCGCATGTACTTCCTGGTCTTTCATGGCAAGGAAAACTTCCGCCACAAACCTTTCCCCGGTGAGCACGATCACCACGACGACGAGCACACACACGACGATCATGGGCATGGCCATGACGCCCACGCACATGAGCCGCACGAATCCCCCTGGGTCGTGACCGCCCCGCTGGTGCTGCTGGCGATCCCCTCGGTCGTGATCGGCTTCATGACGATCCAGGCGATGCTGTTCGGCGACTTCTTCAAGGACTCGATCTTTGTCGAACTCGAGAAGCACCCGGCGATGGAAGAGCTCGCGAAGGAGTTCCACGGCGCCACCGCGATGGCTTTTCACGGCCTGACCTCGCTGCCCTTCTGGCTCGCGCTCGCCGGTGTCGTCACGGCCTACGTGTTCTACATGGTCAAGCCGAGCATTCCGGCAGCCATCGCGCGCACCTTCAGCCCGATCGTCACGATCCTCGAGAACAAGTACTACATGGACTGGGTCCACGAGAAGCTGCTGTCGCCGGCTGCACGCGCGCTCGGCACGGGCTTGTGGAAGGGCGGCGATCAGGCCGTGATCGACGGCTTCTTCATCAACGGTTCGGCCAGTGCCGTGGGTGGCTTCGCGGCGCTTACGCGCCAGGTGCAAAGCGGTTATCTCTACTGGTACGCGCTGGTGATGATCATGGGTGTCATCGGCCTGATGACTTGGCAGTTGTGGCCCTTCCTCAGCCCTTGGCTGGGTTTGTGAAGGTGCGAACGAATCCGCCATGGCCGCTCATCCCGCCCAAACGACCCCGCTCGGCGTTGCAAATGCTCGCCGTGCCTTGTGGCACGCCTGCGCTTTGCGCCTTGATCGGGACCGCTTGGACGGTCTGCTCGGCCACGCCGGATTCATTCACACCTTCTGAGCGGGCACGGAGAACAAGAACATGGGTTTGCTGAGTCTGGCCATCTGGCTGCCGATTTTTGCGGGCATCGTCCTGCTCGCCGTCGGGCGTGACGAACACGCCGGCACGGTGCGCTGGGTGGCGCTGGGTGCCGCCCTGGCGAGCTTCCTCGTCACGCTGCCGCTCATCACCGGCTTCGACAACAGCACCGCCGCGATGCAGTTCCAGGAGAACATGCCCTGGATCGAACGCTTCAACGTGCACTACCACCTGGGTGTCGACGGCATCGCGGTCTGGTTCCCGGTGCTCACCGCTTTCATCACCCTGATCGTCGTGATCTCGGCCTGGGAAGTCGTCACCGACCGCGTCAACCAGTACATGGGCGCGTTCCTGATCCTGTCGGGCCTGATGGTCGGTGTGTTCTCGGCCCTCGACGGTTTGCTTTTCTACGTGTTCTTCGAAGCGACCCTGATCCCGATGTACATCATCATCGGCGTGTGGGGCGGGCCGCGGCGGGTGTATGCGGCGTTCAAGTTCTTCCTCTACACGCTGGCCGGCTCGCTGCTGATGCTGGTCGCGTTGATCTACCTCTACTACAAGTCAGGTGGCAGCTTCGACATCCTGGCCTGGCACAAGCTGCCGCTGCCGCTGCACACGCAGACCCTGCTGTTCTTCGCCTTCTTCCTCGCCTTCGCGGTCAAGGTGCCGATGTGGCCGGTGCACACCTGGCTGCCGGATGCCCACGTCGAAGCGCCCACCGGCGGCTCGGTGGTGCTGGCGGCCATCATGCTGAAGCTCGGCGCCTACGGCTTCCTGCGGTTCTCGCTGCCGATCGCTCCCGATGCAAGCCACCACTGGGCCTGGTTCATCGTCGCGCTGTCATTGATCGCGGTGCTCTACATCGGCCTCGTCGCGCTGGTGCAGCAGGACATGAAGAAGCTCGTCGCCTACTCGTCGATCGCCCACATGGGCTTCGTGACCCTGGGCTTCTTCCTGTTCAACGAACTCACCGTCTCGGGTGGCATCGTGCAGATGATTTCGCACGGCTTCATCTCGGGTGCGATGTTCCTGTGCATCGGCGTCTTGTACGACCGCGTGCACTCGCGCGAGATCGCTTCCTATGGCGGCGTGGCCAACACGATGCCGAAGTTCGCGGCCTTCGCCGTGTTCTTCGCGATGGCCAACTGCGGCCTGCCGGGCACCAGCGGCTTCGTCGGCGAGTGGATGGTCATCATCGGCACGGTCAAGGTCAATTTCTGGATCGCCGCGCTGTCCGCCACCACCCTGGTGTTCGGTGCGGCCTACACCTTGTGGATGGTCAAGCGCGTCTACTTTGGTGCCATCGCGAACGACCATGTGGAAGACCTGACCGACATCAACGAGCGGGAATTCACGATGCTCGCGCTGCTGGCCGTCGCCGTGCTCTGGATGGGCGTGTACCCGAAGCCGTTTACCGACGTGATGCACGTCTCGGTGACCGAGCTGCTCAAGCACGTGGCGCAGTCCAAGCTGAACTGAGCCGGGAACAAGAACATGAACAAGATGAACTGGCTCGCCGTCTACCCCGAAGTGGTGCTGCTCGCGATGGCTTGCGTGGTTGCGATGGTCGACCTGTGGGTCACCGACCCGCGCCGCACGCCAACCTACTGGCTGACGCAGGCCTCGCTCGCCGTCGTCGCGCTGATGCACCTGGATCGTTTCGATGCGGGCGCCACGGTGTACGCGATGCAGCAGATGGTCGTCGCCGACCCGATGGGCCATCTGCTCGGCGTCTTCGCCACCATCGCCGTGATGGTCTCGCTGGTCTACGCGCGGCCCTACGCGGCCGAGCGCGACATGTTGAAGGGCGAGCTGTTCACGCTCAGCATGTTCTCGCTGCTCGGCATCAGCGTGATGCTGTCGGCCAACAACTTCCTGGTCATCTACCTCGGCCTGGAGCTGATGAGCCTGTCGCTCTACGCGATGACCGCGATGCGCCGCGACGACGCCAACGCGACCGAGGCCGCGATGAAGTATTTCGTGCTCGGCGCACTCGCCAGCGGCTTCCTGCTCTACGGCCTGTCGATGATGTACGGGGCCACTGGCTCGCTCGAGATCAGCGATGTGTTCAAGGCCATCGGCACCGGGCAGATCAACAAGCCGGTGCTGATATTCGGCCTGGTGTTCGTGGTCTGCGGCCTGGCCTTCAAGCTCGGTGCCGTGCCCTTCCACATGTGGGTGCCCGATGTGTACCAGGGCGCGCCGACGGCGGTCACCCTGCTGATCGGCGGGGCGCCCAAGCTCGCCGCTTTCGCGATCACGATCCGCCTGCTGGTCGAAGGCATGCTCGGCCTCGCGGTCGACTGGCAGCAGATGCTCGTCGTGCTGTCGGTCGGTTCGATGTTCCTCGGCAACCTCGCGGCCATCGCGCAGAGCAACCTCAAGCGCATGCTGGCCTATTCGACCATCGCGCAGATGGGTTTCATGCTGCTCGGCCTGTGCTCCGGCGTCGTGAACGGCAACACCTTGTCGGCCGCCAACGCCTACAGCTCGTCGATGTTCTACGTGGTGAGCTACGTGCTCACGACACTCGGCACCTTCGGCATGATCATGTTGCTCTCGCGCCAGGGTTTCGAATCCGAGCACATCGACGATTTCAAGGGCCTGGCGCGCCGCAACCCGTGGTTCGCCGGCGTCATGGCGATCTTCATGTTCTCGCTCGCCGGCATCCCGCCGACGGTCGGCTTCTACGCCAAGCTCTCTGTGCTGCAGGCGCTCGTCTCGACCAACGTCACCGGCTACATCGTGCTGGCCGTGGTGGCGGTGGTGCTGTCCCTGGTCGGCGCGTTCTACTACCTGCGCATGGTCAAGGTGATGTACTTCGACGCACCGGTCGATACGCGCCCGATCGTCAGCACGGGCGACGTGCGGGCGCTGCTCTCGCTCAACGGCGCCGCGGTCCTGGTGTTCGGCCTGCTGCCGGGTGGCTTGATGGCGCTGTGTGCCGAGGCCATCGTCAAGGCCCTGGCGACCTGAGCCCATGGCATCGGGCAGCGACGCAGACGAATCGCTGCGCGAAACGAAGATCGACGGACAGCAGGTCTACCAAGGCCATTTTCTCGATGTGCGGCGCGACCGCATCCGCTTGCCCGATGGTGCGGAGGCGGCGCGCGAGTACATCGTGCATCCCGGTGCGGTGATGATCGTTCCGATCCTCGACGACGGCCGGCTGGTGATCGAGCGCCAATGGCGCTACCCGCTGGCCCGCGCCATGCTCGAATTCCCGGCCGGAAAGTTGGAAGTCGGCGAGAACCCCTGGCACTGCGCGATCCGCGAACTCTCCGAAGAAACCGGCTACCGCGCCACCGAATGGGCGCGCGCCGGCATCCTGCACAACGCCATCGCGTATTCGAGCGAAGGCATCGAGATCTGGTTTGCACGCGGCCTGGTCGTGGGCGAACGGCATCTGGATGCCGGTGAGTTTCTCGAAGTGCGCAGCGCCAGCGCCGAGGAGCTCGACACGCTTTGCGGCAGCGGCGAGATCACCGACGCCAAGACCCTCGTGGGCCTGCTCTGGCTGCAACGCTGGCGTGCCGGAAGCTGGCCGCTGGTCTGGCAAGCCGCCCCTTGAGGCGACGTGCGCGGTCCGGTCGTGCTGAAATGCGGTCATGAAGGTTCTCAACCTCGCCTGTGCGCACGAACACCGTTTCGAAGGCTGGTTCGCGTCCGATGAGGACTACGCCTCGCAAAAGGAACGTGGCCTGGTCGAATGCCCGCTGTGCGGCGACACCGCCATCGCCCGCCTGCCCAGCGCGCCGCGGCTGAATGTGTCGAAGCTGCGTGAGGTGGTGGCCATGCCGGATGCCATGTCCCAGCAGCAATCGCACTGGATGCGCGCGGTGCGCCACCTGATGGCGAATACCGAAGACGTCGGCGAGCGTTTCCCCGAGGAAGCGCGCCGCATCCACTACGGCGAAGTCGAGCAGCGCGGTATCCGCGGCCGGGCCTCGGCTGAAGACACCGATGCCTTGCGTGAAGAAGGCATCGAGGTCATGGCCCTCGCCGTGCCCGAAGCGCTGAAAGGGTCCGTGCAGTAGCACCGGCTGTCCTGCCGAAACCGCTAGAGCATCCGCCCCGGGTTCAGTGTTCCGGCCGGGTCGAGGGCGGCCTTCACGGCGCGCATCAGCTTCAGCGCCACGGGTGATTTGCGGCGCGCCAGTTCGTCGCGCTTCAGAGCGCCGATGCCGTGCTCGGCCGAGATCGACCCGCCGTGCGCGGCCACCGCGTCGTAGACCAACGTGTTGACGGCCGCTTCGCAGTCGCGCAGGAAATCAGCCGCCGGCACACCCAGCGGTGACTGCACGTTGTAGTGCAGGTTGCCATCGCCCAGGTGACCGAAGTCCACCAGGCGCACGCCAGGGAAGGCTTGCGCCAGCGCTGCATCGGTGGCGGCCACGAAGCCCGGCACGCTCGACACCGGCAGTGCGATGTCGTGCTTGATGTTGAGGCCCTCCTGGCTTTGCGCGAGCGGGATCGACTCACGCAGATGCCACATGGCACGCGACTGCGAGTGGCTCGATGCGACCGCCGCATCGTCGATCAGGCCGCGTACGAGCGCGGTTTCGAGCAAGGCTTCGAACAGCGCCTGGGCGTGCGCTTCGCCTTCGCAATCGGACTGTTCCAGCAGCACCGTCCACGGCGCCGCAGGCAGCGGCTGCACGAGTTGCGGAAAGTGCGTTCGCACCAGCGCGAGCGAGAGCGTGTTCATCACCTCGAACGCCGTCAGGCCAGGGCCGAGGCGGGCTTGTGCGAGTTGCAGCAGGTCGACCGCGGCTTGCAGGGTCGACACAGTCGCGAGTGCCGTGGACATCGCTGCCGGCTGCGGATAGAGCTTCAGCGTGGCGGCGGTGATCACGCCGAGCGTGCCTTCGCTGCCGACGAAAAGATCGCGCAGGTCGTAGCCGGTGTTGTCCTTGCGCAGGCCGGTGAGCGATTCCCAGACCTCGCCCTCGGCCGTCACCACCTCGAGGCCCAGGCAGAGGTCGCGCGCGTTGCCGTAGCGCAGCACCTGGGTGCCGCCGGCATTGGTGGCGAGGTTGCCGCCGATCGTGCAGCTGCCTTCGGCGGCCAGGCTTAGCGGGAACAGCAACTGGCGCTCGGCCGCGGCCTCCTGCACGGCTTGCAGCACGCAGCCGGCCTCGACCGTCATCGTCAGGTTGGCCACATCGATGGCGCGCACGCGGTTCATGCGGCCGAGGTTCAGCAGCACCTGCGTGCCGCTCGCATCGGGTGTGCCGCCGCCGACCAGGCCAGTGTGGCCACCCTGCGGCACCAGGCTCGTACCGTGCGCCGCACAGGCCTGCACGACGGCAGCCACCTCGGCGCTGCTGCCCGGCCGTACGACTGCGAGCGCGCGGCCGTGGTAGCGCTTGCGCCAGTCGATTTCGTAGGCCGAGAGATCGCCTTCCGTCAGCACGAAGGCCGGGCCGACGGCGGCGCGCAGGGTGTCGAGCAGGCTCATCACGCTGAAGAACTCAGGCCGGTTGCGCACCGCGCAAGCGCCAGCGGATGTGCGCCGCGCAGGCCGCGAACAGCAGCAGGCACAGCAGCACCTCGGCCACGGCATACGGCACGCCGCCGCCGCGGTCGCTGGTGGCGCGCACCGCGCCTTCGGCGGCGTAGAGCCACACCAGCAGGCTCAGCCAGCGGTAGGTCTTCATGCGGTACTTCAGCACACCGATAACGCAGAAGGCCAGCGGCAGCACCTTCAGCGCGAGCGTGCCGCGGCCGGTGGGCGCGAGCCACAGCTCCCAGGCCACGCCGAGCACGATCAGGCCCAACAGGCTGGCCGCGGCGACAGCGCGCGACCAGACGACGAGGGGAGGCGGGGAGGGAGGAGGAACCAGGGCAGCAGACATCGCTGGCTATGATGCCAGCAATGATTCTTCCGACTGATACCCCCGTCCTCAGCTGGCACGAGCGCGGCGCACGAACGCTCCAGACGCTGCAAACCTGGCCCTGGCTCGAAACCCTCAAGACCCTGCGCCAGCGCTTTCGCGAAGACCGGCTTGGTCTGACCGCCAGCAGCCTGACCTTCACGACCCTGATCTCGCTGGTGCCGTTGTTCACGGTGATGCTCGCGGTGTTCTCGGCCTTCCCGATGTTCGCGAGCTTCCAGGACGCCTTGCAGAAGTACTTCCTGCAAAGCCTCGTGCCCGACAACATCGCCAAGCCGGTACTGGTGGCGCTGACGCAGTTCTCGGGCAAGGCGCACCGGCTCGGCACCGTCGGCCTGGTGTTCCTGGTGTTCACGGCACTCGCGTTGATGCTCACCATCGACCGCACGCTCAACGCCATCTGGCGTGTGCGCACGCCGCGGCCGATCGCGCAGCGTGTGCTGGTGTACTGGGCCGCCACCACGCTCGGCCCGCTGGTGCTGGGGGTGAGCCTGAGCCTCACCTCGTATGCGCTGTCGGCTTCGCGCGGCATCGTCAGCGCCATTCCGGGTGGGGTGAGCCTGCTGCTGGACACCCTCGAGTTCACCTTGTTTGCCGCCACCATGGCCGGCCTGTTCCATTACGTGCCCAACACCCACGTGCGCTGGCGTCATGCGATCGCCGGCGGCGTGTTCGTGTCGGCCGGCTTCGAGGTGGCAAAGAAGCTGCTGTCCTGGTACCTGACCCAGGTGCCGACCTACTCGACCGTCTACGGCGCGTTTGCCACCTTGCCGATCCTGCTGATCTGGATCTACCTGGGTTGGGTGATCGTGCTGCTCGGTGCGGTCATCGCGGCGTATGCGCCGAGCCTGCAACTTCGCGTGAAGCGCTGGCCGCACGCCCCCGGTTCGCGCTTTCACCTCGCCGTGGCCCTGCTGCGCGAGTTGATCCGCGCGCAGGCGCGGGAACGCCATGGCCTGACGGCCAGCCAACTCGCCGAGGCCATGCGCATCGATCCGCTGCAGACCGAGCCCATCCTCGGCACGCTGACCGAGATCGACTGGATCGGCCGCCTCGAAGAAGAAGGCGACGCGCGCTACGTGCTGCTGTGCGATCCGGCGCGCACGCTCGTGCAACCACTGGTCGCACAACTGCTGATGGAGCCGGTGCCAGCGTTGGCCGGCTTCTGGCGGCGGGCTGGGTTCGGCGAGATCACCTTGCAGGAGTTGGTGGAGGGGTGAGAGCGATCTGCCGCAACGCTTGCTCGAAGACTTCGGGCGACTGCCCGCCCTGGATCAGGTGCTGCCGGTTGATCACGATGCTGGGCACCGATTGGATACCGGCCTGCTGCCACTCGGCCTCGGCCGTGCGCACCTCGTCGGCATAGCGGCCTTCGCTCAGCACCGCGACGGCCTCCAAGGCATCCAGCCCGGCGTCGCCCGCCAGCCGCGCGAGCAGTTGGGGGTCGGACGGGTTCAGCCCTTGTCCGTGATAGGCCTGCAGCATCGCGTGCTTCAACGCGCGTTGCGCCGCGCCGCCCTGCAGCCCCGCCCAATGCAGCAGGCGGTGCGCATCGAACGTGTTCCAGACACGCACCCGATCGCCGAAATCGAAACCCACGGCGGCACCGCGTTCGCGGAGGGCGGCTCGGCTGCGGGCGAGCTGCTCGTCGCCCATGCCGTACTTCGCCTTCAGGTACTCGCCCGCGTCGGCGCCCTCGGCCGCCATTGTCGGGTTCAGTTCGAAGGGCTGGAAATGCAACTCGACCGGGATCTCGCCAGCGACCGCCTGCAAGGCCTTTTCCAGTGAGCTCAGGCCGACAGCGCACCAGGGGCAGGCCACGTCCGACACGAAGTCGATGCGCAGTGCGGGTTTCTCGGGCAGGGAGGTCATGGGGTCGGTCACAGGGTAGAGAACAGCTCAGATTGTCTCTTCTCCTGGTCGGACATGCACTGGATGGGGGTTGCAAGCAGCCTTTGCCCGAGGCTTGCCCGCGTCAAGCCCTCGGAGGGCGAGCCGACGTCAGTGCCTTGACGACGCGAACCCGATCGTCACCGGTCGCGCGTCGACGGGAAGTTCGAGTTCGGCCACAAGCCGAAACTCAGCATCGGCTGCTAAGTCACGCCGCAAGTTCTCCTCGTCGCTGGGGCCTGCCTGGCCTGCACAGGCCGTGGCGTATGTCGTTGCGCTCGCCCTCAATGAGCGCGGCCCGAATTCCCGGATCGCCTGCACGAGTGCGGCAATGCGGCGGTGATCTAGTCTGATTTATGCCCGGGTATATTTTCTAATTTGTTTTTACCCGGGTATTATTTGCGCATGAACAGCACCCCACCCACACACACAAGCTTTGCCGGTCATCGGTGTATTGCTGCGGGGCCCATTCTTGGCAATGTGCTGGCCGTACGCCGTGCTCTGGACGGCCTTCCGGAAGGGCCGGTGCTGGTGTTCGACGATGCGACTGGCCGGGTCGTCGACGTGGACACGCGCGGGTCCGAGGCCGACATCGCGACGCGGCTCGCGGCGCTGGCGCCGACTGCGCCAGCGGCTCGCACCGAACCCGAGCTCGTCGAGCCTGCCGAGCCCAGGGGACGCGGCCGGCCCCGCATGGGCGTGGTGCCGCGCGAGGTCACGCTGCTTCCCCGCCACTGGGAATGGTTGGCCGCGCAGCCGGGCGGCGCGTCCGTCGCGCTGCGCAAGCTCGTCGAGGAGGCACGCCGCAGCGGCGCGGCGAAGGACAGGCAGCGCGAGGCACAGGAGCGGTGCTACAACTTCATGTCGGCGGTGGCCGGTAACTTGCCGGGCTTCGAAGAGGCCACGCGAGCGCTCTTCGCCAACGACGGGCCGCGCTTGAGCGAGATCACGGCCGCCTGGCCGCCCGACGTGCGAACGTACGCGTTGAAGCTCTCGGCCAGCAACTGCGAGGCGAGCACATGACCGCGCCCGTCCGCCGTTGGCACCTGCACAACAGGCCGGCCGCGGCTTCATCATGCGCGCTGCGGTTCCTGGGGCGCGGCGCTTCGTGGCTGATCGGCCCCGAGGCGGAGCGCTGGGGCCTTGTCATGCTGGCGACTCAACGCAGCGTGCAGTCCTTCCTGGCGTTCGCGCTGCACGAGGCCTACCTCGCAGGCACCGGTCACCGCACGGCGGCCATCCAGGATTCGCGGCGGCTGCCGTTGAGTGAACAGCCATTGGAAGAAGGGGCAGCATGAGTACGCTCGACGCCAATGGCCTCAGCCTGGGCTACGACCGCTTCGGCGATGCGGGCGATGAAGCGGTATTGCTGATCTCGGGCCTCGGCGTGCAGCGCCTGCGCTGGGCCGACTCGTTCTGCGAGCGGCTGGCGGCGCAGGGCTTTCACGTCATCCGCTTTGACAACCGCGACGCGGGCGAATCCACTCATCTTTCCAGCGCGCCTGTGCCCGACTTCGCTGCGCTCGTGGCGGCACTCAACGCCGGCCGCGTGCCGGCCGTGCCCTATACGCTGTACGACCTGGCCAGCGACGCCGTCGGTCTGCTGGACGGACTCGGCGTTTCGCGCGCCCATGTTGTTGGGCGATCCATGGGGGGCATGGTGGCGCAGTTGCTGGCCAGCACGCATGCGCTGCGCATGCGGTCGCTGGTTTCGATCATGTCCAGCACTGGTCACCCCGGCCTGCCGGCGACTGCGCCCGATGTGATGGCGATGCTGATGCGTCCCGCGCCGGACCCGTGCGTCGACGAAGCCGGGTTCCTGGCGCACGGCGTGGCATTCGCTCGGCGCATCGCCGGCTCGGGGTTCCCGTTCGACGAGGCTGCGCATCGTGCGGTGCTGCAGGCCGAACTCATTCGGACCCAAGGCTCTGGCGGCATGGCACGCCAGATTGCCGCCATCGCCGCCACGGGTAGCCTGCGGCCGCTGCTGGCCCGCGTCGTGGCGCCGACGCTGGTGGTGCATGGCAGCGATGACGCCATGATCCCGCCGGGCTGTGGCCGTAATACGGCCGATCACGTCGCGGGCGCGGAGTTCCTTCTCGTCGAAGGCATGGGCCACGAGGTGCCGGCGGCCTTGCACGATCAACTGGTTCATGCCATCACGACCAACGCGCGGCGCAGGGCGTGTTGACGCCGCTGGTGGCCGGAGGTGGCCTGCGGGATGCCGGCCCCTTGTTAGCGAGAAGCGCCATCATCCGGCGACGTCCTTGCTGCCGTTCGACAAGGTGCCGGCACGGCGGACTGTCCTCACAACTCGTTCGTCGCGGCAACGCGCATCTGGCAGTGACGGGTCCGCAGACGCGCAACGATGCTCGACCTCAGCGCAGCGCCGCGCGCAGCAACGCCAGCAGTGTCTCCGGCGCCTCCTGCATCAGCGCGTGCCCGGCGGGTAGCTGGTGCAACTGCGCCTTCAGGGCCAGGGCGATGTCACGAGCCTGTTTCGGGTTTGTCATCTGGTCGCGCTCGCCGAGCACCAGCGTGACCGGGCACTGCACGCGCTTGGCGGCCTGCATGCCGTTGGCGTAACGGTCGCACACGCTGAAGTCGTGGTGGAACAGCTTGATGTCACGCTGGCTCGCCAGCACGCGACGCATCAGCGCGCGGCCGCCACCGTGCAGCCACGAACCAGGGCCGGGGTACGAGGGTTTGGCGGCGATGCTCGAATGCGAAAACGTGTTCGTCATGTCGATGGCGCGCAGCGGCTCGTCGCGCGCCATGTCGAGCAGCGCGGCCGACACCTTCATCGGGTAGGCCGTGCCCAGCATCGCGAGGTGGGTGATGCGCGCGGGCGCGCGTGCGGTGGCTTCGAGCGCGATCAGGGAACCCATGCTGTGGCCGACGAGTGCGGCGCGCGACACGCCTGCGGCATCGAGCAGGGCGAGCACCCAGTCGGCCAGCGCTTCGACATCCGGCAGCACCGGCCCGGCGCTGCGCACGTGGCCGGGCTGATCGACCGCCACCACCGCGTGGCCGTGGTGCGCGAACCAGCGCGCCAGCAGCGTCCACACGCTGTGATCGTTCAGCGCGCCGTGAAGGAAGACGATGCAGGGCAGGGCGGCGTCGAAGGGCTTGCCGCCGGTGTAGGCATAGGCCGTGCGGCCGTGCACCTTCAACTCCATGCGTTCAGCTCCATCGGGCAGCGGCTTTTTCAGCGAGCTTCAAGGCACGCTTCAAGTCGTCGATCAGATCGTCGGCATCTTCCAGCCCGATCGACAGGCGGATCGTGCCTGGCGTGATGCCGGCCTGCGCGAGCGCGGCATCGTCCATGCGGAAGTGCGTGGTCGAGGCCGGATGAATCACAAGCGAACGGCAGTCGCCCACGTTGGCGAGGTGCGAAAAGATCTTCAGGCCTTCGACGAAGGCCTGGCCTTGTTGGCGCGAACCGCGCAGGTCGAAGCTGAACACTGAGCCGCAGCCGCGTGGCAGCAGCGTTTTGGCGAGTGCGTGGCTCGGGTGGCTTTCCAGCTCGGGGTACCCGACCTTCGCGACCATCGGATGCGCAACGAGAAACGCCACCAGCTTGCGTGTGTTCTCGACATGCCGCGCCATGCGCAGCGGCAGGGTCTCGATGCCTTGCAGGATCAGCCACGCGGTGTGCGGGCTCATGCAGGCGCCGAAGTCCCGCAGGCCTTCGCGGCGCGCGCGCAAAAGGAAGGCGCCGACCGTGCTCTCCTCGCTGAACACCATGCCGTGGAAACCGGCGTAGGGCTCGGTCAGCTCGGGGAAGCGGCCCGACTTCTCCCAGTCGAATGCCCCGCTGTCGACCAGCACACCACCGACCACGGTGCCGTGGCCCGACAGGAACTTGGTGGCTGAATGAAACACGAGATCGGCACCGTGATCGAAAGGCTTCATCAGCCACGGCGTCGTGAAGGTCGAATCCACCAGCAGCGGCAGGCCGTGTTCATGCGCGAGCGCGGCGACGTTCGGGATGTCGAGCACATCGAGGCCGGGGTTGCCGAGCGTCTCGCCGAACAGCAGCTTGGTGTTCGCGCGGATCGCGGCACGCCAGGCATCGATGTCGCCGGGTGCGACGAACGTGGTCTCGATGCCGAAGCGCGCCAGCGTGTAGTGCAGCAGGTTGTGCGAGCCGCCGTAGAGCGCGCTTGAACTCACGATGTGCGAGCCCGCCCCCGCGATCGTGCAGATGGCCAGATGCAGCGCCGCCTGCCCGCTCGCCGTGGCGATGGCGCCGACGCCGCCTTCGAGCGCGGCCACGCGTTCTTCGAACACAGCGTTCGTCGGGTTCGAGATGCGGCTGTACACATGCCCCGGGCGCTCCATGTTGAACAGCGAGGCAGCGTGCTCGCTGCTCTCGAATACGAAGGAGGTGCTGAGGTGGATGGGCACGGCGCGTGCGCCTGTACTGGGGTCGGGCGCTGCACCGGCATGGAGCGCGAGGGTGTCGAAACCGGGATCTGAGGGGCCAGGCATGCGGTGGTTACTCCGGGGCTCTCGGGGTGTTGCGCCACTTCATTGTGGGCTATATTGATTGCAACGATTCTCTGTGGAGAGCCCCATGAAAGTCAGCGACATCCTGCGCGTGAAGGGCGGAACCCTTTTCACCGTGTCTCCCGACCAGCCACTGTCCGCCGCGATCGAGACGATGGCCGATCGCGACATCGGTTCCCTGGTCGTGATGGACCACGGCCACATGGTGGGCATGCTGACCTTTCGCGAGGTCATCCTCGCGATCGTCAAGAACGGCGGCAGCACGGGCAACACGATGATCCGCAGCGTGATGGACGACAGCCCGCTGAGCTGCACGCCCGAGACCGAAATGGACGAAGTGCGCCGCATGATGCTCGATCGCCATGCGCGCTACATGCCGGTGATGACGCAGAGCACGTTGATGGGCGTGATCTCGTTCTATGACGTGGCGCGCGCGGTGGTGGACAGCCAGGACTTCGAGAACCGCATGCTCAAGGCCTACATCCGCGACTGGCCGGCCGAGGGCACGCCGGAAGCCGAGAAGACGGGCTGAGTAAACTCGGGGCCTTCGTCCCCACTGCACCGCCCGGGCCCGAAGCCTCGGCGGTGTTTTCAATTCTGGATCGCGCATGTCTGGCAGCACCCTCGGCACCTTGTTCGCCGTCACCAACTTCGGCGAGTCGCACGGCCCGGCGATCGGCTGCGTGATCGACGGCTGCCCGCCAGGCATGGCGCTCTCCGAAGCCGACATCCAGCCCGAACTCGACCGCCGCCGCCCCGGCACCTCGCGCCACGTGACGCAGCGCAACGAACCCGATGCGGTGCAGATCTTGTCCGGCGTGTACGAAGGCCTGACCACGGGCACGCCGATCTGCCTGCTGATCCACAACACCGACCAGCACAGCAAGGACTACGGCAACATCCTCGACACCTTCCGCCCCGGCCACGCCGACTACACCTATTGGCGCAAGTACGGCCTGCGCGACCCGCGTGGTGGCGGCCGCGCCTCGGCCCGCATGACGGCACCGATGGTCGGTGCCGGTGCGGTGGCGCGCAAGTGGTTGAAGGAGCACCACGGCATCACGTTCCGCGGCGCGATGACGGCGCTCGGCGGCATCGAGATCCCGTTCGAAGGTTGGGAGCATGTGCCGAACAACCCCTTCTTCGCCGCCAACGTCTCGAAGATCGCCGAGCTCGAAGACGCGATGGACGCGCTGCGCAAGGCCGGCGATTCAGTCGGCGCACGCATCCGCGTCGAGGCCTGCGGTGTGCCGGCGGGTTGGGGCGAGCCGCTGTTCGACAAGCTCGACGCAGCCATCGCCCACGCGATGATGGGCATCAACGCCGTCAAGGGTGTCGAGATCGGCGCGGGCTTCGCGAGCGTGGCCCAGCACGGAAGTGAACATGGCGATGCGCTCACGCCGCAGGGCTTCGTCGGCAACAACGCCGGTGGTGTGCTCGGTGGCATCTCGACCGGGCAGGACATCACGGTGAACATCGCGATCAAGCCGACGAGTTCGATCCGCACGCCGCGGCCTTCGATCGACCGCAGCGGCGCGCCGACGACGGTGGAAACCTTCGGCCGCCACGACCCCTGCGTCGGCATCCGCGCGACGCCGATCGCCGAGGCGATGCTGGCCTTGGTGTTGATGGACCACGCGTTGCGGCATCGCGCCCAGTGCGGTGATGTGGCGGTGGCCACACCGGCGATCGCCGCGCAGCGCCCGGCGGGCTGACCCCCGCCTCGCTCAGCCGGCGTTGCCGGCCACGCGGTTGCGGCCTTCGGCCTTGGCGCGGTAGAGCGCGCGGTCGGCACGCTCGACCAGAGCCTCGACCGATTCGGCTGCGCCCGACAGCGTTGCCACCCCGATGCTGATCGTCGGTGCGAGTGCGCCGTCGGGTGTCGCCAGCGGCGTGCCCGCGACGCTGGCGCGCATGCGCTCGGCGATGGCGGTGGCCTGCTCGAGTGTCGCGTCGGGCAGCAGGGCGAGGAACTCCTCGCCGCCGATGCGCCCGAGGCGGTC
>JANYJL010000357.1 GCA_025361845.1 Rhizobacter sp. | reverse complement strand
CCCGATTCGAGCAGCGGATGCAGGGTGTGCGACATGTGCTGGGTCCAGCGCGGCGCCACCAGCGGGATCAGCCCGAAGCCGATCGACAGCGCCACGATGTAGAGGTTGTGGCGATTGCCCTTGTAGTCGACCGACGACAGGATGCGGATGCCGGTGGCCGCGACCATGCCGAACATCACGAGGCCGGCGCCACCGAGCACGAAGGTCGGCAGCGATTCAACCAGCGCAGCCATCTTCGGCAAGAGCCCCAGCACGATCAGGATCACGCCACCCGCCACACATACGAAGCGGCTGCGCACGCCCGTCACGCCGACCAAGCCCACGTTCTGCGAAAAGCTGGTGTACGGGAAGGTGTTGAAGATGCCGCCGAGGATGGTGCCCAGGCCGTCGGTGCGCAGGCCGGCGGTGAGCATCTTCTGGTCGATGGTCTTGCCCGTCATGTCGCCGAGGGCGAGGAACATGCCGGTCGATTCGATCATCACGACGATCATCACGAGCGACATGGTCAGGATCAGGATCGGGTCGAAGATCGGCAGCGCGATCTCGAAGGGCAGCACCAGGTCGAACCAGCCGGCCTTGGCGACTTTCTCGAAGGTCATCATCCCGGTCGCGGTGGCGATCAGGCCGCCGATGACGATGCCCAGCAGCACCGAGATGTTGGCGATGAAGCCCTTCGCGAACTTGGCGATCAGGAGGATCGCGACCAGCACGATCGCCGAGATGCCGATCGGCGCGAGCGCCGCGTACTTCGGGTTCGGCACGCTGCCCACGAGCGCCAGGCCTTTCGGAATCGCGGGCACGACGGAAGCAGCGGGTGCGCTGGCGCCGGCGGCGGGCGTGACGGCGGCATTCGCCATCGAGCCCACGTCGGCGAGCCACTTCAGGTTCTCGGGGCTCGGGACGCTCGGGGCGGTCGGACCGAAGGGGTTGCCGAAGATCCAGTTGATGCCCACGCGCATCAGGCTGATGCCGATCACCGCGATGATGGTGCCGGTGACCACGGGCGGAAAGAACTTCAGCATGCGGCTGACGATGGGCGCGATGAGGATTGAGACGATGCCCGCCCCGATCACCGCCCCGAAGATCAGCCCTGCGCCCTGCGGCCCCGGGTTGCTGTTGGCCATCGCCACCATCGGCGCGACGGAGGCGAAGGTCACGCCCATCATCACCGGCAGCTTGATGCCGAACCATTGCGTGGCGCCGAGCGACTGGATCAGGGTGACCAGGCCGCAGCAGAACAGGTCGGCCGAGATGAGCATGGCCACCTGGTCGGGTGCGAGCTTGAGCGCGCGGCCGACGATCAGTGGCACGGCCACGGCGCCGGCGTACATCACCAGCACATGCTGGAAGCCGAGCGCGGCCAGGCGCGGCGCGGGAAGTTTTTCGTCCACCGGGTGGACTGCGTTGTCGGCCATGGGGCTTCGCTCCTGTTGTGTGGATCGGCGATCTACTGCGCGGATGCGCCGGCGTTGAACCAGCGGCCCAGCAGGGCGCGTTCGGCGTCGGTGATCTGGGTCGCGTTGTTCATCGGCATGGCCTTCAATACGACGGCCTGCTGGTACAGCGCTTGCGCGTTCTTCAAGATCAGTTCGGGCGTGTGCAGCTGGATGTTCTTGTTGATCACCTGCGCGTTGTGGCAAAGCACGCAGCGCTGCGCGACGACCCCCTGGACCTGCGCGAACGTCACCGGCGCGACGGCGGCCTCCTTCGGCGCTGGCGCGGGGGCCAGCGCGATGACGAGGCCGACGATCAGCACGATGCCGACGCCCGCATAGGCCCAGGGCACCGGCCGGCCGTGCACCAGCGCCTGGTGGCGCGCCACGAAGGAATGGCGGATGAGGGCACCGGCCACCATGATGACGACCAGCACCAGCCAGTTCAGCGGCGCGCCGTACAGGAAGCCGTAGTGGTTGCTGAGCATCGCGATCAGCACCGGCAGCGTGAAGTAGGTGTTGTGCACGCTGCGCTGCTTGGCACGCTGGCCGTGCACCGGATCGACCGGCTCGCCGGCACGCAATTGCGCGATCACCTTGCGCTGCCCGGGAATGATCCAGAAGAACACGTTGGCGCTCATCGACGTGGCCATCATCGCGCCCACCAGCAGGAAGGCGGCGCGCCCAGCAAACAGATGGCAGGCGAGCCAGGCCGCGAGCACCACGAACACCGTGACGCCGATGCTGACGATGCGGTCGCCACCCTCACGCTGGCCGAAGGCGCGGCAGATGAAGTCGTAGAGCACCCAGAACGCCGCCAGGAAAGCGAGCGCCGCGGCCACCGCACCGGCGGGGGTGAAGGAGTGCACCGACTTGTCGATCAGGAAGGTGCTGGCCTGATAGAGGTAGAGCACCGTGAAGAGCGCGAAGCCCGTGAGCCAGGTGGAGTAACTCTCCCAGTAGAACCAGTGCAGGTGCTCCGGGATCTGCTTCGGGCTGACCTTGTACTTCTGCGGGTGATAAAAACCGCCACCGTGCACCGCCCACAACTCGCCGCCGACACCCTTTTCCTTCAGCACCGGGTCTTCGGGCGGCGTGAGGCTGTTGTCGAGAAAGACGAAGTAGAACGACGAGCCGATCCAGGCGATGGCGACGATGACGTGGGCCCAGCGCAGCAGCAGGTTGACCCAGTCGAGCACGTATGCATCCATGAACTCATTCACTCCTGACAGGCGCGGTTGCAAGAAGCAGACCGGGCCGGTTTTGCCTTACCACTGCGGGCTCTGTAAGGAGTGATGATCGCGACCGGCTGGTGAACCGGGCTCCGCGGCGACATGGATTAACTGTATACACTTTATGTGCGCACAATATCCGGGAGAACCCGAATCCCGGTGCGCCGGCAGCTCAGGAGCCGCGATAGGTCGAGTAGGCCCAGGGGCTCGCCAGCAGGGGCACGTGGTAATGCTGGCCGACCGTCGCCAGGCCGAAATCGAGCGGCACTTCGTCCAGGAAGGGCGGCTCGGGCAGCACGACGCCGAGGCCGCGGAAGTAGGCCGCGACCGAGAACACCAGGCGGTAGGCGCCCGGCACGAAACTCGCTCCCTCCAGCAGCGGACCGTCGGCACGACCGTCGTGGTTGAGGGTGATGCTGCGCAGCAGTTGCGGCACGCCGCCCTGCATCTTGTAGAGCGCGACGGCCATGCCCGCGGCGGGGCAGCCGTTGGCGGTGTCGAGCACGTGTGTGGTGAGCTTTCCCATGGAGGCCTCGTCAAACGGGGGTTGCGGATTGAGCTTGCAGTGTCGGCAAAAGTGTATACACTTTGCGCTACAACGCAAGCCACTTCTTGTTTCGAAGAACTTGATCCGAAGACCGACCATGGCCCGCCCCGCCCCCAAGCTGCAAGTCATCCGCCCGTCGTCGCCGCGCAAGGCCGCGGCCAAGGCGGCGCCTGCCCGCGGCCCGGCGGCCGACCCGGCGCAGACCAGCACCTTGCGCATCGTCGAGTCCATCACCACGGCAATAGTCGAGCGCCGCCTGATGTCGGGCACACGCGGGTCGAGTTGCAGGTTCTGCTCCACGTTGTGCAGGTGCTCTTCCATCAGGCGCAGCGCGGCGCGCGCATCGTGGCGCTCGAGCGCATCGACGATGGCCACGTGCTCTTCATACGAGTGTTCGGCCGAGTGGCTGCTCTGGTACATCAGCGCGATCAGCGAGCAGCGCGACAGCAGATCGCCCAGCAACTCGACCAGGGTCTCGTTGCCGATCATGCGGGCGAGCACGCCGTGGAAATCCGCCAGCAGCCGGGTACGGCCCGAGACATCGATGCGCCGCACCGAGGCCTGCTCGTCGGCCAGGTGGGCGCGCAAGGCCGCCACCTGCTCGGGCGTGATGCTCGCGGCCAGGCGCTTGACGACGGCCGATTCGAGCATGTGGCGCACCTCGAAAACCTGGCGCGCTTCTTCGACGCTCGGCTCGGCGACACGCGCACCGCGCGCCGGCTCCAGCGTCACGAGCTTGTGGCGGCTGAGCTGGTTCAGCGCCTGGCGCACCAGGGTGCGAGAGACCTTGAAGATGTCGGCGATCTTCTGCTCGGCGAGCTTGGTGCCCGGCATCAGGCGGCGCTCGACGATCGCGGTGGTGATCGAGTCGGCGATGCGCTGGGTGGCCGTGGCCTCGGTCGATGCACTGCGCGCCGCCGTGGGGCGCGCAGTGCGAATGACTTGCAGCTTCGGGGCGGGGCGGGGCATGGTCGACGT
>JANYJL010000348.1 GCA_025361845.1 Rhizobacter sp. | reverse complement strand
GTTTCGCTGCGAACACGGCCAGCGCTTCGGGCGTGAAGCTCGTCGCGATCAGCACCTCGACAAACTGCTTGGCGACGAGTGCCGCGGCTGCACCGTCGAGTGCGCCATTGAAAGCGATGATGCCGCCGAAGGCCGAGGTCGGGTCGGTCTTGAGCGCCTTCGCATAAGCCTCGGCTGCGTTCGCGCCGAGCGCCACGCCGCAGGGGTTGGCGTGTTTGACGATCACGCAGGCCGTCGGCGCATCGCTCGCGTCGAAGGACTTCACGCACTCCCAGGCCGCATCCGCATCGGCGATGTTGTTGTACGAGAGTTCCTTGCCTTGCAACTGCTTCGCGCTGACCAGCGAGCCCGGTGCCGGGAACAGATCGCGGTAGAAGGCCGCGCTCTGGTGCGGGTTCTCGCCGTAGCGCAGGTCTTGCAGCTTGACGAAGCGGCCGTTGCTTTGCGCGGGGAAGGTCTCGCGTGTGCCGTCGGGTTTCAAGGAAGACAGGTAATCGCTGATCGCCGCGTCGTAGTTCGAGATGCGGTTGAAGGCGGCGACCGACAAGCCGAACTTCGTCTTCTCGCTCACCGCGCCGCCGGCCTGCAACTCGGCCAGCACCTGCGGGTACTGCGAGGCATCGGTCAGCACGGCCACGTCGCGCCAGTTCTTCGCGGCTGAGCGCACCATCGCCGGGCCGCCGATGTCGATGTTCTCGATCGCGTCTTCGAGCGTGCAGCCAGGCTTGGCCACGGTCGCTTCGAACGGGTAGAGGTTCACGACGAGGAGGTCGATGGTGGCGATGTCGTGTTTGAGCAGTGCCGCCATGTGCTCAGGCACATCGCGCCGTGCGAGCAGCCCGCCGTGGATGGTCGGATGCAGGGTCTTCACGCGCCCGTCCAGCATTTCGGGGAAGCCGGTGTGCGCGGCCACCTCGGTGACGGCCAGGCCCGCATCGGCCAGCAGCTTCGCGGTGCCGCCGGTGGAAAGCAGCTTCACGCCGAGCGCTGACAAGGCCTTCGCAAATTCGAGGACACCGGTCTTGTCGGAGACGGAGATGAGGGCCGTGAGTGCGGTCATTTGATGAGTTTGTGATCTAGCAATTTGCGGCGCAGGGTGTTGCGGTTGATGCCCAGCCATTCGGCGGCGCGGCTCTGGTTGCCTTCGGCGTGTTTCATCACGACGTCGAGCAGCGGCTTTTCGACCACGCCCAAGATCATGTCGTACATGGCTGCGGGTTCGGTGCCGCGCAGATCCCGGAAGTAGCTCTCCAGGTTCTCCCGCACGCATTCCTCGATGTGTTTCTTGCTCATGCTTGCTGTTCTAGGAGTTCTTCGTTCGCCGCCACCACGGTGGGCAGCAGCGGGTGTCGGTCGGCGAGCGCATCGAACCAGTTGCTCAAGGCACGGGTTTGGTCCTCGCAGGTTTCGAGCCTGTTCATCGCGTCGCGAAAATCTGCGCCGCCCGGCAACGCACGCACCGCCCAGCCGATGTGCTTGCGCGCGGTGCGCACGCCGGTGTATTCGCCGTACAGACCGTAGTGTTCGTCCAGGTGTTCGAGCAGCCAGCGTTTGGCCTGCAAGACGGAGGGCGGCGGCAGGTGTTCACCGGTCGCGAGGAAGTGCGCGATCTCGCGGAAGATCCACGGCCGGCCCTGCGCAGCACGGCCGATCATGATGGCGTCGGCGCCGGTCGCGGCCAGCACGTCGCGCGCCTTCTCGGGCGAGTCGATGTCGCCATTGGCCACCACCGGAATGCGCAGCGCGGCCTTCACCGCAGCCACCGTGTCGTACTCGGCCGCGCCCTTGTAGCCCTGCTCACGGGTGCGGCCGTGCACGGTCACCATCGCCACGCCGGCCTGCTCGGCCGCGCGGGCGATGCGCACCGCGTTGCGCTCGGCTTCGCACCAGCCGGTGCGCATCTTCAGCGTCACCGGCACGTTGTGCGAGGCGCAGGCGGCGACCACGGCTTCGATGATCTCGAGCGCCAGCGGCTCGTCCTGCATCAAGGCCGAGCCCGCCCACTTGTTGCACACCTTCTTGGCCGGGCAGCCCATGTTGATGTCGATGATCTGCGCACCACGTTCGATGTTGTAGGCCGCGGCCTCGGCCATCATGGCCGCGTCGGTGCCGGCGATCTGCACCGCGATCGGCGCCACCTCGCCATCGTGGTTCGCGCGCCGGCTGGTCTTCAGGCTCGCCCACAGATCCTTGCGCGAGGTCACCATCTCGCTCACTGCATAGCCCGCACCGAGCCGTTTGCACAGTTGGCGGAACGGCCGGTCCGTCACGCCCGCCATCGGGGCAGCGAACAGCCGGTTCGGCAGGGGGATGGAACCGATGTGCATAGGAAAGCGGGGGGAGGGGGCGACGCGGGGAGTGCTCAAAAACGAGGCAGCAGTATAGCGGCCGGGCCTGTGCCGACCTTGCTGCATTGCGGTGCATGCGTGCTGCCGATAATCATGCCGATGGAAGCCTGGTTCGAGTCCGTGTTGGCCCTGCTGGCCTTGCCGAAATTCGGCCTGTCGACGCTGTTCGTCATCGCCTTCGTGTCGGCCACGCTCTTGCCGCTGGGCTCGGAGCCGGCGCTGTTCGGCCTCGTCAAGCTCAACCCCGAATTGTTCTGGCCGGCGATCGCCATCGCCACGCTCGGCAACACACTCGGCGGCGCGGTCACCTGGTGGATGGGCTACGGTGCCGAGCGCGCCTTCGAGCGGGTCGCGCACAAGACACCGAACGCGCATGCGCTGCGCTGGCTGGAGCGCTTCGGTCCCAAGGCCTGCTTGCTCGCGTGGTTGCCGGTCGTCGGTGACCCGCTGTGCGCGGTGGCCGGTTGGCTGAAGCTGCCGTTCTGGCCCTGCGTGATGTACATGGGCATCGGCAAGCTGGCGCGCTACCTGACGATGACGGCGGGCCTGCTCTGGGTGTTCCCGGGTGCGGCTCATGCAGCCGATGAAGCGCCTGCACCGGCCACCTACGTCGAGAACTGCATCGGCACCGAAACGACCGAGCTGCACGCCGGCAGCGACAGCGCCTTGCTCGATGAGAATGACCGCGCCGAGGTGCACGCCGCCATGCTCGCCCGCTACCGTCAACTGGCGGCCGACGGCTTCGCGCCGACGGCCATCATGTTGTGGCGCAGCCCGAGTTTCGGCTGGGTCTACCTGACGTTGAAGGCCCACCCGGACAAGCCGGGCAAGCTGTGTTCGTCGGCCAGCTTTTCAGCGGCGGGCTTCGAGCTGACGACCACGCTGCTGCGCAAATATTTCTTCAGCGGCCGGACCTGAGCTTGATGACGACCCGAAGACGCCTGCGGCGTCGCCCCCCGAGGGGATCTCAGGCCGCCAAGGGCCACGAAGGGGCCACTCGCGTGGCCCTCGACGGCCCGGCGCTGGCCTGAGCGAAACGCTCAGCCGCCCTTGCCGCCGCCCGTGCGCTTGGCCGCTGCGGTCTTCTTCGCAGCCGGTTTGGCCGCCGCAGTTTTTGCAGCCACCGTCTTGGCCGGCGCAGCCTTCGACAGCTTGGCCACTTGGGCAGCCAGCGCGTCGATGCGTGCGACCAGCGCATCCACATCCTTCGCGGCGGGCACGCCCAGCTTGCCGAGCGCCTTCGCGGTGCGCTCTTCGAAGATGCTCTCCAGCTTGTCCCAGTGCTGGCCGGCCTTGGCCTGCACTTCGCTCGCCATGCCGGTCATGCGGCTGGTGACTTCACCGAGTTTCTCTTCGGCGACGGACTGCGTTTTGCGTTGCAGCGAGGTGCCTTCCTTGACGAGTGCTTCGAAAACCTTGCCGCCTTCTTCCTGCGCCTTCGAGAACGCGCCCAAGCCTGCCAGCCAGATCTGCTGCGCCGAATCTTTCACCGTGCCGGCGATGGCGCTGTCGAACAGGCCCGCGGGCGAGGCCGCTTTCTTGTCGGCCATGGCTTTGAGTTTCTTGACCATCGTGGAATCCTTGTGTGTGCGCGTTTGCGTGTGTCAGGGGTGCCGCGCCAAGGCTGCGGCTAACAAGGCTCCACTATAGGAGCGGCACCGGGTGCAAAGCGCCGCAATCTCTAGTGGCGCACCTCTATGCCGCTGCGGGTAAGCGTGCAGCGCCGGCCCCGGGCCTTTGATGAAAAATGCCCGGCTCACCCATCGTTCCTGCGGAGGCTTCCCCATGCAGTATTTCGTCACCGGCGCGACCGGCTTCATCGGCAAGCGCCTCGTCAAGACCCTGCTGGCGCGCCGCGGTGCGGTGGTGTATTTCCTGCTGCGCAAACAGAGCGAAGACAAGGTCGCCGCGCTGCTCGATTACTGGGGCGTGGCGGGTGCAGCGAAGGCGCGCGCGATTCCGGTCTACGGCGACCTGACGGCAAAGAAGCTCGGTGTCGCGGCCGACGACCTCAAGAAGCTCGCCGGCAAGATCGACCACATGGTCCACCTGGCGGCGGTCTACGACCTGTCGGCCGACGAAGAATCGCAGGTGAAGGTGAACATCGAAGGCACGCGCAGCGCGGTCGAGTTTGCCAAGGCGATCAACGCCGGGCACCTGCACCATGTGTCCTCGATCGCCGCCGCCGGC
>JANYJL010000345.1 GCA_025361845.1 Rhizobacter sp. | reverse complement strand
CGCGCTCGACGGTGAGGTTTCTGCCATCGACACCGGCGAGCTCGTCACCGCCCGGCGCCGCGTGCCCTTCGTGTCGAGCCTGGCCTTCGGCTTCGACGCCGCCGTGGCCCAGCGTGCAATAGACGCGCCGCCCTGGCTGAGCGGCCAGCCGCGTTATCTGTGGGCCACCCTGGCCGAGTTGCTGCGGCTGCGCAACTGGCCGATGCGCGTGACGGTGGACGGCGAACTGCGCCACCAGGGCCGCGCCTTGTTCGCGTCCTCGCTGAACACCGCCACCTATGGCAGCGGCATGCCGGCGATGCCGCGGGCCGCCGTGTCCGACGGCCGCCTGAACCTGCTGGTGGCCGGCCGTTTTGGCCGCCTCGGCGCGCTGCTGATGCTGCCGCGCCTGCTGCGCGGCACCCACCTCGGGCACCCGCGCGTCGGCGCGGTGCCGTTCCGGCGTGTGCACATCGAGACGCGCGAGGACGTGCCGATCTGCGCCGACGGCGAGCCGCTCACCGCCGAGCGGGACTTCGAGGTGAAGGTGCGACGTGGCTCGCTGAGGGTGGTGCGCGGGCCGGCCACGGATACGGTCGATACCCCGGCTGCGGGTCAGACGTAGGCGTTGGCGTAGCGCTCGACGGTCAGGCCATCGAGGTCGATGTCCGGCTTGCGCCCAGAGATCACATCGGCCAGAACCCGCCCGGTGCCGGCCGCCATCGTCCAGCCGAGCGTGCCGTGGCCGGTGGCGAGAAACAGGTTCGGCAGACGCGTAGCGCCGACGACGGGTGTGCCGTCCGGCGTCATCGGACGCAGGCCGCACCAGAACTCGGCGCGCGACACGTCGCCGCCCTTCGGGAACAGATCGGTCACCACGTGTTCGAGCGTGGCGCGGCGCGCGTCGTGCAGCTTGAGCGTGTAGCCGGCCAGCTCGGCGGTGCCGCCGACGCGGATGCGGTCGCCCAGGCGTGTGACGGCGACCTTGTGGGTCTCGTCCATCACGGTCGATTCGGGCGCGCCGCTCGCGTCGGTGATCGGCACGGTGATCGAGTAACCCTTGACCGGGTAGACCGGGATGCGCAGGCCCAGCGGCCTGAGCAACAGCGGCGAGTGGCTGCCGAGCGCGACGAGGTAGGCATCGGCCTTCAACACACCCGCGTCCGTGACGACTCCGTCGATCTGCTTGCGCGCGAATTGCAGGCTCTTGATCTGCGTGCCATAGCGGAACTGCACGCCACGTTGTGCCGCGAGCGAGGCCAGGTTCTGCGTGAACTTGAAGCAGTCGCCAGTTTCATCGCCGGGCAGCAGCAGGCCGCCGACGAACTTGTCGCGCACACGCGCCAGCGCGGGCTCGTGGCGGATGCATCCCTCGCGATCGAGCAGGTCGAACTTCACGCCGTAGCGTTGCAGGATCGCGATATCCGCCGCGGTGCCATCGAGCTGCGCCTGGGTGCGAAAGAGTTGCAGCGTGCCCTGCATGCGCTCGTCGTAGCGGATGCCGGTTTGTGCGCGCAACTCGCGCAGGCAGTCGCGGCTGTATTCGGCCAGCCGCACCATGCGGCCCTTGTTCACTTCGTAGCGCGCGCTCGTGCAGTTGCGCAGCATCGCGATGCCCCAGCGCACGAGGTTCAGGTCGATGTTCGGGCGGATGACGAGCGGGCGGTGCTGCATCAACAGCCATTTGATCGCCTTGATCGGCACACCCGGCCCGGCCCAGGGCGCCGAATAGCCGGGCGAGACTTCGCCCGCATTGCCATAGCTGGTTTCGAGCGCCGCCGCCGGCTGGCGTTCGAGCACCGTGACTTCATGGCCCGCCGCCGCCAACTGGTAGGCGCACGACACGCCGATGACACCGCTGCCCAGCACAATCACCTTCATGCAATCGACTCCCGTTCTTGTTCTCGCGCCGCGCGAGCTTAATGAGGATGGGGACGAATGTCTGGCGGCGATTGCCCCCGCCCACCGAACAAAGCGCGCTTGGGCACAATGCCCCTGAACCCACGGAACCCCTTCATGCCCAACCTTCCCTACATCGCGCCGGCCCAGTACAACGACCCGGTCGCCGCCTTCAACCAGGTGCGCAGCATTTACGATGCCAGCGTGGCGCACCTGCGCGAGGCCTTGCACAGCTTTGTCGCCGGAGACAACATCGGCCCGCACGTGCGCGCCTGCTACCCCTTCGTGCGCGTGCACACCGACACGGTGGCGCGCGCCGATTCGCGCCTCTCCTACGGTTTCGTCGCCGGCCCCGGCACCTTCGAGACCACGCTGACGCGCCCCGACCTGTTCGCGAACTACTACACCGAGCAGTTCCGCCTGCTGCTGAAGAACCACCAGGTGGCGCTCGAAGTCGGCACCAGTTCGCAGCCGATTCCCGTGCACTTCTCCTTCGCCGAGCATGACCACATCGAAGGCTCGATCAGCAACGAACGCCGCCAGTTGATGCGCGACCTGTTCGACCTGCCCGACCTGAACGCGATGGACGACGGCATCGCCAACGGCACGCACGAGTCGGGCCCCGGGGAAGCGCAGCCGCTGGCGCTGTTCACAGCACCGCGGGTCGATTACTCGCTGCACCGGCTGCGCCACTACACCGGCACCGCGCCCGAGCACTTCCAGAACTTCGTGCTGTTCACGAACTACCAGTTCTACATCGACGAGTTCGTGCGCCTCGGCCACGAGACGATGGCCAGCAGCGCGCGTGCGCAGGACTACATCGCCTTCGTCGAACCGGGCA
>JANYJL010000314.1 GCA_025361845.1 Rhizobacter sp. | reverse complement strand
GTAGGCCTTGACGTAGGCCAGCGCCTGCGCCTTGGCGGGGTGGTCGGCCGGCAGCGCGGCGGCCACGACCACCGGGCTGGTCGGCACGAACGCGCCCTCGATGTCCTTGCCGCCGACGCGCAGGAAATCGTTGTTCGCAACACCGTGATTGAAGTAGACGCTGCCCTTGTAGCCGCGCTCGACCAGTCCGCGCGCCGGCAGCACCGCGGGCGTGCCGGAGGCGCCGATCACGACCATGTCGGGATTCGCCGCGGTCAGCTTGATGACCTGCGCGGTGACGCTGGTGTCGCGCGGCGCGAAGCGCTCGTTGGCGACGATGCGGATGCCGCGCACCGACGCGAACTTCTCGAACTCGGCGTAGAAGGCCTCGCCGAGCGCATCGCCGAAGCCGATGTAGCCCATCGTCTTCATGCCGCGCCTGGCGGCATGCTCGAGGATCGCGAGCACCATCATCGTGTCGGTCTGCGGCGTCTTGAAGACCCAGGCCTTCTTCGGGCTCATCGGCTCGATGATGCGGGCGCTGGAGGCCAGCGAGATCGTCGGCGTCATGCTGTCGGCCACCGCATCGGTCATCGCGAGCGAGTTCGGCGTCGTGGTCGAGCCGATGATCGCGTCGACCTTGTCCTCCAGCGTCAGCCGGCGCGTGTTGACGACCGCGGCGCTGGTGTCGCTGGCGTCGTCGAGCACGATGTACTCGACCGACTTGCCGGCGATGGTCTTCGGCAGCAGCGCGATCGTGTTCTTCTCGGGAATGCCGAGCGAGACCGCCCGCCCGGTGGTCGACAGCGTGACGCCGATCTTGATCTGCGCGAGCGCCGGCAGCGTGGTGGCAGCGAGCAGTGCGAGGGCGATCAGTGAGCGAAGGTTCATCGGGAGTCTCCTGGGGTTCTTGCGAGAGTGGATCGGGTGGGTCAGCCGAGCAAGGCGCAGGGCAGCGCCAGGTGGCCGCGGAAGCGCACGCGCTTCGACCGCACGGCCGCGCCGGCGAGCCGGTAGTCCGGGAAGCGCGCGAGAAAGCGCTGAAACGCGACGCGGCCCTCCAGCCGCGCCAGCCCCATGCCGACGCACTGGTGGATGCCGGAGCCGAACGCGACGTGGCGGTTCGGCGCGCGCGCGATGTCGAGCACGTCGGGGTGCTCGAACTGCGCCGGGTCGCGATTCGCCGCGCCGATGCACAGCGTCACCTGGGTGCGCGGCGAAAGCAGCACGCCGCCGATCTCGGTCGCGACCGTGGTGATGCGGTTGCCGAGCTGGTTCGAGCTTTCGATGCGCAGGAATTCCTCGACCGCGGTGCGCATCAGGTCAGGCTCGGCCAGCAGCCGCTGCTTCTGGTCGGGCGCGTCGAGCAGGCACTTCAGGCCGTTGCCGATCAGGTTCGTCGTGGTCTCGTGGCCGGCGTTGAGCAGGAAGATGCAGTTGTGCAGCAGCTCCTTCGCGAGCAGGCGTTCGGTCGCGCCGGCGTCTTCGGTGTCGGCCGCGCCGCGACCGGAGCCCGTCACCTCGCCCTGAATCAGCCGCGTCAGCACGTCGGTCTCGGGGTCGCCCGGCGACTGCTGGCGGCGCGCGACCAGGCCTTCGAGGTAGACCAGCATGTCGCGCACCGCGGCGTTGCCGCGCGCCTGCACCGCCTCGCTCGGCGCCGGTTCGAGCGCACCCAGGATCGCCAGCGACCAGTCGCGCAGCGGGCCGCGCTCGGCGTGCGGCACGCCGAGCAGGTTGCCGATGATCTCGACCGGAATGGCCGCAGCGAACGACTCGATCAGGTCGACCGTCTCGCCTGCCGCGGCGCGTGCCTGCATCGCGTCGAGCAGGCCGTCGACCAGGCGCACCAGGCCGTCCTCCATCGCCGCGACGTGGCGCGGCGTCAGCGCACCGGCGATCAGGCGGCGCACGCGCGCGTGCAGCGGCGGGTCGTTGAACACGAGGCTGGTCGTGTGGTGCTCGAACAGCGGGGAATCGAGACCGTACTTCGGGCCGAACTCTTCGCGCTTGTCGGAGCTGAAGGTCTTCGGGTCCTTGTAGACCGCGACGATGTCGGCGTAGCGTGTCAGGAACACGCTGCCGTCGGGCATGCGCCTGACCGGCGCGTGCGCGCGCAACGCATGGTAGGTCGGGAACGGATCGTCGTAGAAGGCGTCGCTCAGGCGGCGCAGGTCGAAGCGCGCGGCGAGTTCGGTGGGCGGGGTCGGAATCATGCGAGGGAGGAATCTAAGGCGGATCGCGCGCCGCGGCGCCGGGGAAATACCCGGCCCGGTGCGACGGCTCAGACCTTGTGCGTCGACAGCAGCAGGCTCGTCTCGGTGCTGGCGATACCGGCGATCAAGCGGATGTTGCCGAGCGCGCGGTCGAAGGCTTCGAGCGAATCGGCGCGCAGCTCGGCGATGAGATCCCAGCGGCCGTTGGTGCTGTGCAGCCCGGTCACGTTCGGGTGACCGCGCAGCGCCTTCAGCACCTCGGCGCCGCGGTTGCCTTCGACCACGATCGTCATCAGCGCGCGGATGCGGTGCGCCTCGACCTGCGGCTTCAGCCGCACCGTGTAACCCACGATCACACCTTCGCGTTGCAGGCGCGCCAGGCGGTTCTGCACCGTGCCACGCGCCACCTTCAGGCGCTGCGCGAGGGCGGCCACCGTCATGCGGGCGTCGTCGCGCAGCAGGGCGATCAGTTCGCGGTCGGTGTCGTCGAGGTTGGTCACAGTGGCAGCGAAAACTGGCGATGTGTTCAGGATAGCTGACTTTTCGATCAGCTTCCTGGCTTCCTTTTGGCGCAGCCCTTGGAGAAACTGCTCTTCATGCCGGGCGCTGCCATCGCCGCGCCGGCCCGCCAAACGAGCTCACCATGACACGATTCATCGACCTTCCCGCCCTTGCCCAACTCGTCCAGCAGGTCGGCGTGCCGCGTTTCATCAGCGAACTGGCGCAGACGATCCAGAACGATTTCCTGCGCTGGGAAGACTTCGACAAGTCGCCGCGCCTGGCCAGCCATTCGCAGCTCGGCGTGATCGAGCTGATGCCGGTGGCGGACGCCGAGCGCTACGCCTTCAAGTACGTCAACGGCCACCCGGGCAACACCGCGCGCGGCCTGCCCACGGTGATGGCTTTCGGTGTGCTCGCCGAGGTGTCGACCGGCTACCCGCTGCTGCTGTCCGAGCTGACCTTGACGACGGCGTTCCGCACCGCCGCCACCTCGGCGATGGCCGCACGTGCGCTCGCCCGCCCCGGTTCGCGCCGCATGGCCCTGATCGGCAATGGCGCGCAGAGCGAGTTCCAGGCGCTGGCCTTCCACCACCTCGTCGGCATCGACGAGATCAGCGTGTACGACCTCGACCCGAAGGCGACCGACAAGCTGGTGCGCAACCTGGCGGCTTACCCGACGCTGCGTGTGCGGCGCGCCACTTCGGTCGCAGATGCAGTGCGCGGCGCGGACATCGTCACTACCGTGACGGCCGACAAGACCCGCGCTGCCATCCTCACCGCCGAGATGATCGAGCCCGGCGTGCACATCAACGGCGTCGGTGGCGATTGCCCCGGCAAGACCGAGTTGCACCCGGAGGTGCTGCGCGGCGCGCGCGTGTTCGTCGAGTACGAGCCGCAGACGCGGGTCGAAGGCGACATCCAGCAGATGGCCGCGGATTTCCCGGTCGTCGACCTGTGGCGCGTGCTCGCCGGCACGGCTGAAGGCCGCCAGAGCGACGCGCAGGTCACGGTGTTCGATTCGGTCGGCTTCGCGCTCGAGGATTTTTCGGCGCTGAGCTATGTGTACCGCCTGGCCTGTGCGCACGGTGTGGGCCGGGACGTGGACCTGGTGCCCACGGCCGACGACCCGAAGGACTTGTTCCGCTTCACGTCCAGCGCACCGGCGCCGGTCGCGCTGCGCCGCGTCGCGTGAGTCGTGGCGACCCGCAGCGAGGCCGGTTGCCTACTTCAGTGCGACCGGCGTGTCGGTGGCGGGCGTGACCGTCCAGCTCACCATGGCCGGCGGCTGAACGAGGTAGGTGTTCGGGTCGATGCCAGCATGGCGCCTGGCGATCAGCACGGCGGGGTGCTCGAAGTTCGCGTGGCCACCGCGCACCGTGGGGCTCGCCGGGTGGCCGACGATGAAGGTGGACGGGTTCACGCCCGGCAGTTCGCGCGGCGCGAACACGGCCGGGTGCTGGCCGATGTCTTCGGCCCGGGCCACGCCCAGGGTGGCAAGAGCCGACAGAGCAGCCGACAGAACGATGGCGATGGCGGTGCGGGACTTCATGGTTTGTTCCTTCAATGGTTCGGCGCGCTCGTGGCGCGAGGTCCGGTTCAAGCGCGAACCCGACCTGAATCCATCATATAGTATTAACCCTTAGCTGCACCGCACAAACGAGGGGTGCATGCCCCGCGTGGGCCGCGATCAGGCGCGCGTGACAGCCCTCAGCGGCAAGGCCAAACGCGAGCGAAGTGCACGCACACGCACCGGATCAAGCAGGCCAGCCCGTGGCCCATCGCAGACGGCACTGCGGAAACCGACGAAATCCGGGGCGATCTCGCGCAAGGCCGGCACGTCGACACCGCGCAGCGCGCCGGCCAAGCCGGACAGGCAGGCGTGGCGGCGCAGCGCGGCCACGAAGGCGAACAGCGCTGACGGGTCCAGGCGCTCGATCAGGCTGCCCGCGCCCTTGTCCGCGGTATCGAGCATCAGCGCCGGGAAGGCGCCGAGGGCGAGCGCGGCCTGCACCAGCGCAATGTCCACGCCCGCGTCGGCCAGGATCACCGGCACGACCGCGGCGTCGCAGTCGGCCAGTGCAGCCAGCAGCGCCTCGCCGCCGGGCGCCACGCCCACCTTCACGTAGTCGACGCCGCAGGCAGCGACCTCGGCGACGCGGCGCAGCACTTCGTCGATCTGCGTCGGCGCCACATCGCCGATCGTCGCGCTGATCGGCAAGGCCGGGTGACGTGCCCGGAGTGCGGCGACGATGGGCGCGATGCGCACGGCGCCCAGGCCGCCAAGCGCGCCAACGGCCGGGTCTTTCAGGTCTATGAAATCGGCGCCGGCCTGTGCGGCGGCGAGCGCTTCCGAAACATCGCGCACGCTCACGAGCATGCGCATCAGACGGCTCCCTTTGCTGTCGCACGATGCCGTGCGATGGCGTTTTGCAACCAGCCCCAGGCTTCGAGTTCAGGCGCGTCAGCAGTCTTGTCGATGGCGATTTGCAGGTAACGCATTTCGCTGTCGATCTTCTCGGCGGGCAGCATGTGCAAGCGGCTCACCAACACCGCGCCTTCCACCACCGCGGCCTGGGCGCGGTTCATGCCGCGGAACGGCGCGTGCGTCACTTCGGCCACCCGCGCCATGCGCAGCACGGGGCGCTGTGCGTCGTCTCGCTGCTCGCGCAAACGCAAGGCGACATGGCCGAGCGCCTGGGCCAGGCGCACACCGTCGAAATCGGGCAAGGGCACGGTCGGCCAGTCGCGCCGGCCCGTCACGCAGCCGGCGAACACACGCACGTCGGTGATGAGGTTCAGCACCGCGTGGCCGGTCGCTTCGATGTTGGCCAGCGTGGTGGAGGGGCGGAAGGGCATCAGCACGACCTCGTCGCCGACATAGCGCACGCCCATCGGCGCGATGTGCACGAGGCCCGCAGCCGAGCGGGTGGTGACGACGGTCTCGAAAATCGGGTCGGGCATGGCTGTCAGCTTCTCAAGGCGTCTTCTTGTTCATCGTGCTGCCGGGTGCGCACCAACCGTCCAGGTCCACGGCCTTCGCCTCGACCGCGCAACCCCAGTCCAGCGGCTGGTCCTGCACATACCGTTTGCCGAGCTGCCAGGCCGTCTGTGCGTGCGCAAGTTCCACGCCCATGTAGAAGGCGTGTGCGGCGTCATTTTCCAGGCCGAGTTGCGGCCAGAGTGCGAAGGCATCCTGCCCCGTGCGCAGGCCGTCGCGGTTGTAGACGTGCACACCTTCGGCTGAAACCTGCACGCGAAAGTTCGGGTCGCGCACTTCGCGCGCGGTGGTGGCAATCTCGTCCGGCGTGTCGGGAAACGGATGTTTGGCATGCACCGTCATCAGCGCGCCACTCATGCCCTTGGGCAGCATCTGGCGCGTCGCGGCGGCGTGCATGATGCGCCGCGCCCAATCGGCCTCGCGCACCGCGCGGCGGGCATGCGCGCTGACCTGAGTCGTCAAGATTGCCGCCGCCTGCAACTCGGCGCAGATGCCGAGCAACACGGCGTTGATGCCGCTCGTGTCGGCCTCGGTCAGCTCGGTCAGGTTGCCGACGCCGACCATGATCGGCACCTCGGCAAAACGCTCGCGCAGGCGGTGATACCGCACCAGCGAGGCGAGCAGGCCGAAGGGCAGCGGGTCGAGGATGGCATCGGCCAGGAAGTCCCGGCCCTTGGCCTGCATCGCTTCGATGGCCGCCCACAGCGAGGCTTCGTCCTGCGGCGTGCGCGGGATCAGCACCGGCGTGGCTGCCACCTCATCGGCGACCCACAGCGTGTCGAGATTCAGGCTCAGCAGATAGTCGGCGCCGGCGCGGCCACCGCGCAGCAACTCGTCGGTGTCGTTCGAATCAACGCTGACGCTGAAGCCTTGCGCCTTCAAGGCGCGCACGCTGTCTTCGAGGTGCGGGAAGGCGGTGTCGGGCAAGCCGCCGAGGTCGATGACGTTGGCGCCATCGGCCGCGAGCAGGCGTGCCCTTGCAACGATCGCTGCCACGCTCAACCGCGGCGCATCGACGATCTCGGCAAAGATCGCCACTTCGTATTCGGCCAATGACAAAGGCTGCGCGGCGCGCTTGAAGAATTGCGGCAGGTCCTTCACCTCTTCCGGCCCGCGCTCCACCGGCACGCCGAAGTGCGCTGTGAGCGCCTGCACGTCACCGCGGCAACGACCCGGCACGATGATGCGATCCGCCACCACGGGCGCCGCCACACGCCGACGAATCATGTCCGCCGTCATCAGCGCGGCGACCTGCAAACCGATCTCGCGCACCTCCCAGGTGAAGGGCGCGTCGCCGGTCTGCGAGGCCAGGCCGCCGAGCACACGCCGCAGCGCCGGCTCGGCCAGCCGCCCGGTCAGGAAGACGATGTGTTCCACGTCAGGCTCAACTGCGACAAGCGTTCCGCGAGCGCCGCTTCCAGCTCGGTCGGCGAGCACACCACGCGGCAATGGTCGATCGCGCGCAGGCGCTCGACGTTGTCGAGTTCGATGCGCCGCGGCCGCAGCGTCACCCAGTCTTTCGGCGCCTTCGTCACGACCACCGGCTCGGTGTCGCACGCGAACACCAGGCCCGGAATGCCGAGCTTGCCGGCCTGCGCGAACATGTTGGTCGGCAGCGTGTCGCTGATGCCGTAGCAGCACTTGGCGACCGTGTTGCTGGTGGCCGGCGCGACGATCACGGTGTGGTAGGTCTCTTCGTAGAGCGCGCCCACCGGCACCGAACTCGCGGTCTTGTCGCGGAACACGCGGAACTGGCTGCGGAACTCGTCGAGCCCGCGCCCATACATCGGCAGCACCTCCTCGGCCGCGGCCGAGAAATACAGGTCCACGTCAGGCAGACGGGCCGCGAGGGCGAGCGATTCTTCGAGGAAGTGGCCCGAGCCGGTGACGGCCCAGGCGAAGCGCTTGCGCGTGGGTTCAACGCTCATTGTCGAAGCAAGATGCTCACCCCGTCTGTGTCACCGGGATGTGCAGCTTGTGCATTCGGCGGTACAGAGTGTTGCGGCTCACCCCGAGATCCTTGGCGACCTGGCTGACGTTCCAGCGCAGGGTTTCGAGCAGGGCGATCAAGTCTTGCCGCTCTTGCGCCAGGGCCGGCGCCAACACGACGGGTGGCTCGGCTGGCGCATCGTTGGCAGCGTCATGGGGCCGCGGCAACGCACCTGCGGTCGTGGCGACCACCGCGCTCGCGACCAGCGACGGCAGGTGCTCCGGCGTCATCGGCTCCCCATCCGCCAGCGCCACCGCACTGCGCAATACATGCCGCAGCTGCCGCACATTGCCGGGCCACGGATGCCTCATCAGCAGATCCCACACCGCCGGGCTGAGCGATGCATCGGGCGCGCCTTCATCGGCCAGCACGCTGCGGATGAGCTCGGCGCGGTCGGTGCGCTCGCGCAGCGCCGGCAGCATCAGCTCGATGCCGGCAAGGCGGTAGTAGAGGTCTTCGCGGAAGCGCCCTTCGGCCACCAGATCACCGAGGTGGCGGTGGCTGGCGCTGAGCAGTTGAAAGTCGACCGGCTGCGCATCGTCGGCGCCGAGCGGCGTGACGGTGCGTTCGTCGAGCACGCGCAGCAAGCGCGCCTGCAAACCCAGCGGCATGTCGCCGATCTCGTCGAGGAACAAGGTGCCGCCGTCGGACAGCGCGATCTTGCCGCGCCGCCCACGCCGCTCGGCGCCGGTGAAGGCGCCGGCGCGGTAGCCGAAGAGTTCGCTCTCGATCAGGTTCTCGGGCAGGCTCGCGCAGTTGATCGCGATGAAGGGGCCGCTCGCGCGTGGGCTGCCGTTGTGCACCGCGTGTGCAAAGACTTCCTTGCCCGAGCCGGTTTCACCGCGCAGCAGTACCGGCGTGCCACGCGCGATGACGCGCCCGGCCGTGGACAGATGCGCCTGCAAGCGCGCATCCGCGAACGAAGGCGCGGACAGGCCGACACGCGGGCCGCCCGTCTGCGCTCGGCTCGCGCCGAGCGGGCTGATGGCGTGGCCGGTGCGCAGCGGCAGGCTCGGCCGTGCGGGTTCGTTCATCAGCATGTCACGCGCGCGCAGCGGCGAGGCTTCGTCGTGTGCCGGCTGGCGTGCGACTGCGAAGAAACGATGGGCGGCACCGGCGCGATAGGTGACGACCGGGTGGAAGGAGGAGCGGTGGCTGCGTTGCAGCATGTCGTCCAGCGTGGTCTGGAAGATGTCGTCCAGGCGCCGGGTGCGTATCTCGCGCACCGAATCGAGCCCGAGCTGGAACAGCGCGCTGCGATTCGCCGCGAGGATCTGGCCCTCGCTGTCGACGATCAGCTTGCCTTCGTGCAAGGTGTAGATGAACTCCGGCCGGCTGTGGAAGTGGATCGGGTGCGCGTCGCGAAAGCGCAGGTCGATCAGGCGGTTCTCGATCATGCGGGCCGTCATGCCGAGCAGCACCAGCAAGTGCTGTTGCGACATCTGCGAGCGGCTCGTCACGTCGAGCACCGCGGTCATGTCGCCCGACGGGTCGTGCACCGGCACCGCCGAGCAGGTGAGCGAGGTGTAGTGGGTGAAGAAGTGATCGTCGAGCCGCACCGCGATCGGCCGCGCCGCGGCCACGCAGGTGCCCATGCCATTCGTACCGGCCTCGGCCTCGCTCCACACCGCGCCGACCTGCAGGCCCATCGGCTGCACCACGCGTTCGAACTCGGGCGAGCTGACCATGTGCAGGATGACGCCATCGGTGTCCGTCAGCACCACCGCCGATTCGGCGTCGCCGAGCTGCTGGTAGAGCGTGGTCATCTCGTAACGCGCGCAGTCGATCATGTCGGCCATGCGCGCGTGATGTGTCAGCAGCGTGTTGCGGTCGAGGATCGGCGGGCGGCGCGGCTGGCTCGGGTCGAGCCGGTGCACGTTAAGGCAACGCGCCCAGGAGTTGGCGACGACATCGCTCGTCAGGTCGCGCGCGCCGCGCTGGACGACGTCGAGCACTCGGTGCGCGTGCATCCTCGGGTCGGTCAGGGTGGGCGTCATGTCTGTCTCCTGCGATATCCGTTGACGCGTGCGGCTTCTGTGGTGGCTGGCTTCGCGAGTGCGGATTGTGGCGCCAGTTCGGGCATCCCCGCCCCGCACTTGCCCGACCCGTGCGCTGGGTCAATGCCAGATTGACGCAGGGTCTGTACCGAGGGCCCTGGGGTTACTACGGCGCTCAGCCGCGTCTGCGGGTTTTCGAGGGGATGCCTGGCGGCGCATGATGGCCCGTTAGTTGCACTCAAAGACTGGCCGCTGAAGATCATGACTGCCCGTTCCGATGATGGAGACCCGATGAACCCGAGCCGCTTGTCCGCCCTGCCTTCCGTGGCGCCGACGATGAACCCGACACGCGAATCGCTGCCGCAGGCCGGGGCCGAATCGCTCGACCTGATCTTCATCGACGGTCTCGTCGGCCAGACCGTGATCGGCATCCACGATGCCGAACTGCACCGCCCGCAGCCACTCGTCATCGATGTGTGCGCCGGCCTGCCGCGCACCCGCGCCGCCAGCAGCGACCAGATCGGCGACACACTCGATTACAGCGAATTGCGCCTGCGTCTGCACCGCTTGCTGGCCGAACACCAGGTCAAGTTGCTCGAAGCCTTTGCGGAACAGATTGCGCACATCGTGTTGTTTGAGTTTCACGCGCAGTGGGTGCGCGTGCGTGTCGCCAAGCCGAACAAGTTCGACGATGTGCAGGCCCTCGGCGTGATGATCGAACGGCGCCGCGACGTGGCCGCCGAGCCCGGCCCGCGCAGCGCGCCGGTGCTTCATTTGATCGGCGCCGGCATGGTGCCGGGTAGCCGCTGAGCGGCCTTCGAACGTCGACAGGTTCCGCGTTGAGCAGCCCAAGCGCTCCAGCCGCCCTGCCTGTCGCGCTGCGCGTGCAGGCACCGGGCCGTTTGCACCTGGGCTTTCTGGACCCGGCCGGCACGCTCGGCCGGCGCTTCGGAAGCCTGGGCCTGGTGGTCGATGGGCTGGAGACCGTGGTCGAGTTGCAGCGCGCCGGGCGCGATGAATTCAGTGCCGCCGACGCCGCCTGCGCCGACGAACTGCCACGCGCACGCGCCCACCTCGAATCGCTGCGCCGCGCCACCGGGCAGGCCGCGCCGCTGCACCTGCACATCGCGCGGGCCTTGCCGGCGCACGCCGGCTTCGGCTCGGGCACCCAGCTCGCACTCGCGGTGGGCCGAGCCTTCAGTTTCTTGTTCGGACTGTCGCTGCCGACGGCGAAGATCGCGCGCCTCACCGGCCGCGGCCTGCGCTCGGGTGTCGGCATCGCCGGCTTCGATCAAGGCGGCCTGCTGCTCGATGGCGGCCCGCGCGCCGATGGCGAGCCCGCGCCGCTGATCTCGCGCATCGCATTGCCTTCGGCCTGGCGCGTGCTGCTGGTGATCGACCCGCGTGTGCGCGGCCTGAACGGCGACGAAGAAAAGGCCGCGCTGGCCACCCTCGCGCCGCTGCCGCGCGAAGGCGCCGCCGAGATCTGCCACGAGGTGCTGATGCGCGTGCTGCCCGGCGCCGCCGGCGCCGAGTTCGCACTCTTCGCGGCCGGCCTCACGCGTTTGCAGCGCCTGCTCGGCCAGTATTTCGCGGCGGCGCAGGGCGGGCAGGTGTTCGCCAGTGCAGCGGTCGGCCGCCTGATCGAATGGGTCGGCACGCACACGCCGGCCGGGGTAGGCCAAAGCTCCTGGGGGCCGACCGGTTTTGCGGTGCTGCCATCGGCCGAAGCGGCCGAGGCCATCGTCGCCGCAGCACGCGCTGCCGGCATGGTGGAGGCGGCCCTCGCGCTGCACACCGTGCGCGCCCGCGAGCACGGCGCCGTGGTCGAGACGCTCTCTTCACTCACCCCGCTCACCCCACAAAGCGCCTGACGCCTCAGCCCATGGAACGCCCCTACATCCTGCACATGTTCACCCCGGGCCCACAGATGAGCCCGTTCGACATCAACATGGCCGCCGACGCCGGCTACCAGATCATCACGCCCTACTGCAACGTCGGCATCGATGCCATCACCGGCCTCACGCAGGATGCGATCTTTTCGCGCGGGCCGAAGGGTGTGGCGCGCACCGGCATCTTCATCGGCGGGCGCGATGTGCTGCTCGCGGCCGACATGCTGGAGCGAGCCAGCAAGGCCATGGTGCCGCCCTTCGTCGTCTCGCTGTTCGCCGACCCGAGCGGCTCGTACACCACGGCCGCCGCGCTCGTCGCGGCGACCGAAGCGGCGCTGAAAAAACACCATTCGACCGACCTCGCCGGCAAGCGTGTGTTGTTGCTCGGCGGCACCGGCACGGTCGGCCGCATCGCCGGCGTGCTGTGCGCGCAGTTGGGCGCGACCGCGCTCTTGTCCAGCCACCGTGGCGCGGTGGCAGCGCAGGCTGCGGCCGCTGAGACTGGCCAGCGTTTCGGTGTCGCATTGCAAGGCGTGTCGGGCAACAGCGAAGCCGATCTGCACACCTCGCTCGCCGATGCCGATGTCGTGATGGGCGTGGCCGCCGCGGGTTTGCAAGTGATGAGCGCGGCAGGCCGCGCCATCGCCACCCGCATGCTGGTGGCCGCCGACGTGAACGCGGTGCCGCCCGAGGGCCTCGCCGGTGTCGGCGTGATGGACGACGCGAAGCCCCTTGCCGGAACGAAGGCCGTCGGCATCGGCGCGCTGGCGATCGGCAATGTGAAGTACCAGGTGCAACACCGTTTGCTGCTGCGCATGTGCAAGGCCGAGAAAGCGCAGGTGCTGAGCTTCCCCGAGGCCTTCGCGATGGCGCGCGACTACCTCGTCGAGAAGGCCGGCTGAGCCGCTGACCCGCGCCGCCGATGCAAGCACCTGCTGCCACGCTCGTCGTCGCAGCCCTCTCCGCCCGCACCCTCGCCGAATCGGCCGCGCAAGCCGGCTGGCGCGTGATCGCCCTCGACCTCTTCGGTGACCTGGACACCCGCCGCGCGAGCGTGCGCTGGGCGGCCATCGGCGAGCCCGGAGCGCTCGCCATCGATGCGCAACGACTGCGCGCCGCGCTGGACGATGCGGCGCGCGAACCGGGCGTGATCGGCTGGGTCGCGGGCAGCGGTTTCGAAGGCGCGCTGGCCCTGCTCGATGCCGGCCCGCCCGCCCTGCCCCGCTTGGGGCTGGCGAGCGATGCCCTGCGCGACTTGCGTGATCCACGCCACTTCTTCGCCACGCTCGGCCGCCTGGGCCTGGCGCACCCGCCCACAAGGTTCAGCGCGCCGGCCGATGCCCAGGGCTGGCTCGTCAAGCGCGCCGGTGGAACGGGCGGCTGGCACATCCGCGACGCGGCAAGCGCGCGCCATCGACATGCGGACAGCTACTTCCAGCGCCGGCAGGACGGGGTGCCGATGTCGGCGCTGTTCCTCGCCGATGGGCGCAGCGCGCGCCTGGTCGCGCTGAACCAGCTGACCGTGCGCGCGCTTGGTGCGCGCCCCTGTGTCTACCGCGGCGCGATCGGCCCGATCGACGACACGGCCTTGCAGGCCGAGCTCGAAGCCGCCCTCGCCGCGCTGGTCCCCGCCTTCGACCTGCGTGGCCTCGCGAGCCTGGATTTCATCGCGGTGAACGGCGCGCCGCAGTTCCTCGAAATCAACCCACGCCCTTCGGCCAGCATGTCCTTGCACACGCAGGCCTGGCCCGGCGGGCTGATGCGCGCGCATGTCGAAGCGGTGCACGGCCGCTTGCCCGTCACCCCCGCCGCCCACCCGCCCGGGCTGCGCGGCACCGAGATCGTTTGTGCGCGACGTGCCTGCGTGCTCGGCGCCGGCCTGGCAGCCCAACTCGCCGCTGCAACGGACTGTCACGACCTGCCCGACCCCTCCGGCTCCGCTGGCACACACTTTGCGCCGGGCGACCCGGTGTGCAGCGTCAGCGCGCAGGGCTCGGACGTGGCAGCGGTGCAGCGTGCGCTCACCGAACGACGGGCCTGGGTCACCGCACAGCTCGCCGCCCCGACCACAATCCAGAGACCCGTCCCATGAACACACCCTCCTTGCTTAGCGTGAACGCCCTGGCCGGCCCGGCACTCGCACGCCTGCGCGACGAGGCCGCACGCCTGCGCATCGCCGTCAGCACCGACACACGCGGCGTGACGCTCATCGACGCCGGCATCATCGTGCCCGGCAGCATCGAAGCCGGCCTGCTGACCGCCGAGGTCTGCATGGGCGGCCTGGGCGAGGTGCGCCTCGTGCCCGGTGCACGCGAGGGCTGGCCGAGCTGGCTGCACGTGCGCAGCTCGCAGCCCGTGCTCGCCTGCCTGGCGAGCCAGTACGCCGGCTGGAGCCTGGCTGCCAGCAAGGAAGAAACCGGCGGCAAGAAGTTCTTCGCGCTCGGCTCGGGGCCGGCGCGCGCGCTCGCTTGCAAGGAAGACCTGTACCAGGAACTCGGCTACCGCGACCAGAGCGCGCACGGCATGATCGTGCTCGAAGTGGACCGGCCGCCGCCCGAAATCGTGATCGACAAGCTGCTGCGCGACTGCGGCCTCGCACCCGTTGGCCTGACGATCGTGCTGACGCCGACCGCGAGCCTCGCCGGCACCACGCAGGTGGTCGCCCGCGTGCTCGAAGTCGCGCTGCACAAGGCGCATGCACTCGGCTTCGCGCTGGAGCACATCGTCGAGGGGAGTGCGAGTGCCCCCTTGCCCTCGCCCAGCGCCGATGGCATCGAGGCGATGGGCCGCACCAACGACGCCATCCTCTACGGCGGCCAGGTGCACCTGAGCGTGCGCGGCGAGGCGGCCGCAGCGCAGGCCTTGGCGATGCAGTTGCCGTCCTTGAATTCACGCGACTACGGCCGCTCCTTCGCCGATCTGTTCAAGGCCGCAGGCTACGACTTCTACAAGCTGGACGCGGCCTTGTTCGCACCCGCCGAGGTGTGGGTGAGCCACCTCGATTCGGGCCAGACCTGGCATGCCGGGCGTTTGAACATGGAGCTGCTGCGCGGCGCATGGATGAAATGACTGCGGGCCGAGCGCCGGGCCGCTCCCAAGCCGGCCCGCATCCCCTTGGGGGATCGGCTGGCGTACTCGCCGGACGAGGGGCCGTCACCCGTCGAGTCGCCATCATGACCGACGAGACCGGCTGGCACACCCGCCAGCTGCAGGCCGCCCTGCGTGCGCGCGGCGCGGTCGGGCGTTGCCTCGATCTGGCCGATTGCCGCATCGACACCACGCAGGCCTGGCACGGCCTGGTGCTGCCGGGTTACGGCAACACGCTGCCCGACGCGGTGCTGGTGCGCGGCATCGCCGGCGGCACGTTCGAGCAGGTCACCAAACGCCTGGGCGTGCTGCACGCGCTGCGCGAGTTCGGCGTGCCGGTCTACAACGACGCCCGCGCCATCGAGCGCAGCGTCGACAAGTCGATGACGAGCCTGCTGCTGCACGCGGCCGGCGTGCCGACCCCCGCGACCTGGGCGATGGAATCAGCCGAAGACGCGCAGCGCCTGGTGATGCGTGAAAGTGCGGCGGGCCGTTGCCTCGTGCTCAAGCCGCTGTTCGGTTCGCAGGGCAAGGGGCTGCTGCGCGTCGGCTTCGTTGATGGCGCGCACGTGCCGCTGCCGCCGCTGCACGGCCTCTATGGTGAGTTCGCCTACCTGCAAGCCTATGTCGCGGCGCAGGCCGCCCCTGGCCACGACTGGCGCGTGCTGGTGGTCGGCGGCCGGGCGGTGGCCGCCATGCGGCGTGTCAGCGAACACTGGGTGCACAACGTGGCGCAGGGCGCGCGCTGCGAGCCGCAGAGCCTGACGCAGGGCCCAGGCCCCGAGCTGGCGCAGATCGCCACGGCCGCAGCGCGCGCGCTCGACATGGACTACGCGGGTGTCGACCTGCTGCCCTCACCCGAGGGCATTCAAGTGATCGAGGTCAATGGCGTCGCCGCCTGGCAAGGCTTGCAGCGCGTGACGCGCTTCAACATCGCCGGTGCACTCGTGAACGACCTGCTGGATCGCAAGCTCGGCGGCCAAGCCGCGCAACGCCGCGCCTGAAGCCTGCCGTGTTGCCCGAAGAATTCCAACGCGCCTTCCGGTGGGCCTGCGCGCTCGACGTGCAGGCGCGCAAACCCGGCAATGTGAGCGAGGCCTCGGCGGGCCACGGCATGCAGGCCGAACTGTTCATCGCCAGTGCCGCCGCCGCCGCGGGGCCGCTGTGTGCGCCCGGCGCGGCAGTCGGCGCACGCATCGAAGGCGCGATGCAGGCCACGCTCGCCGTGGCGCACTGCAACACCAACCTCGGCATTCTGCTGCTGTGCGCGCCGCTCGCCGTGGCCTGCGAAACCTGGTCGCGCGAACAGGGCTTGCCGGCCCTGCGGCAGCGGCTGGAAGAGGTACTGCAAGGCCTCGATCTCGCTGATGCGCATGCGGCCTACCGCGCCATCGCCGCCGCGCAGCCGGGCGGCCTCGGTGATGCACCGCAGCAAGACGTGAACGCCGCCCCCAGCATCGGCCTGCGCGAGGCCATGGCCCTGGCCGCCGAGCGCGACCGCATCGCCTTCCAGTACACCCACGCCCACGTCGACATCTTCGAACTCGGCCTGCCGGCATTCGAGGCGCAGCCGCAGGCCACGCACGGCGGCAGCACGGCCGCCATGCAGCGGGCCTACATCGAGTTTCTGACGGCCTTTCCCGATTCACACATTGTGCGCAAGCACGGCGCCGCTGCGGCGCACAGTGTCATGGCCGAAGCGCGGCCCTGGCGTGATCGCGCCCGCGCAGGCGGCATGCTCGACGCCGATCCGGCCTTCGCGGCCTGGGATGCGTCGCTCAAGGCCCGCGCCATCAACCCCGGCACGAGCGCCGATCTGAGTGTCGCCACCGCGCTGGTGGCGGCGCTTTGCAGCGGCATGTTTTGACCGTCGAACAAAGACCGCGGCCACGCGGTCGTCGCACTCAGTGTTTCCTCGGGGTTCGACTGGCATGCCGCATGCACTCATGAACGCTGCGCCGGCATGCTGCCTCGCACCAAACCACTCGTCTCAAACACAACACGCATCGGAGATAAAGCATGGCAAAGATTGATCGGCTGCTGGTGGGAGAGTCACTCGTCGGCGACGGCAACGAAGTCGCCCACATCGACCTGCTGATCGGGCCGCGCGGCTCGGCCGCGGAAACCGCCTTCGCCAACGCCCTCGTGAACAACAAGGACGGCTTCACCTCGCTGCTCGCGGTGGTGGCCCCGAACCTGTTGACCAAACCCGCGACGGTGATGTTCAACAAGGTCACTATCAAGGGTGCCAAGCAAGCCGTGCAGATGTTCGGGCCGGCGCAGCGCGCGGTCGCGATGGCGGTGGCCGATTGTGTCGAGGACGGCACCATTCCGCTGGCTGAAGCCGACGACCTGTTCATCTGCGTCGGAGTCTTCATCCACTGGCTGGCCGAAGACGACAAGAAGATCCAGGACTACAACTACCAGGCCGTCAAGGAGTCCATCAAGCGCGCGGTGAACCGCGAGCCGACGGCGGCACAAGTGGTCGCGAAGAAGGGCAGCGCTGCCCACCCCTTCGCCGCGAAGTAGTTTTTTCTACGCCATGCGGGGCCGTCGCGGCCCGGCAAGGTGGCCTGCGGACGGGGGGGTACCGGCTCAGGCGCAACGGGGGTCCAGGACGCGCTGCAACAGACAGCCGCTCGGGCCGCACGGGTTGCCGGACAAGGCAGTGGCGTTTCGGGCGCTGCGGCGTTCGGCGAATGGAGGTGCCCCCTGGGGCATCGGTTCCAACTGATAACGGAGACAAGACATGAGCTTTGCACGACTTAGGGCCCGTTTCGGCCTACGTCCCCTGTTGGCAGTCGCAATGGCGCTTCCCGCCCTGGCGTTTGCGAACGCTGACGTTGAAAAGAACATCGCGAACTCCAAGAACTGGGCGACGCAGGCTGGTGACATGTTCAACCAGCGCTACAGCAAGTTGAACCAGATCAACAAGGGCAACGTCGGCAAGATGCAGGTCGCGTGGACCTTCTCCACCGGCGTGCTGCGCGGCCACGAGGGCTCGCCGCTCGTGATCGACGGCATGATGTACCTGCACTCGCCGTTCCCGAACAAGGTGTTCGCGATCGACCTCGACACCCAGAAGATCGTCTGGAAGTACGAGCCCAAACAAGACCCCGCGGTGATCCCGCAGATGTGCTGCGACACCGTGAACCGCGGTCTGGCGTATGCCGAAGGCAAGGTCTTCCTGCAGCAGGCCGACTCCAACCTGATCGCGCTCGACGCCAAGAGCGGCAAGCTGATCTGGAGCGTGAAGAACGGTGACCCCAAGCTGGGTGCCGTGAACACGAATGCGCCACACGTCTTCAAGGACAAGGTCATCACCGGCATCTCCGGCGGTGAGTGGGGTGTGCGCGGCTTCCTGGCGGCGTACGACATCAACACCGGCAAGCAGGCCTGGAAGGGTTACAGCGTCGGCCCCGACAGCGAAATGCTGATCGACCCGAACAAGACCACCACCTGGACCGATGGCGCCGTCAAGCCTGTGGGACCGGACTCCTCGCTCAAGACCTGGCAAGGTGACCAGTGGAAGATCGGCGGCGGCACCACCTGGGGCTGGTACAGCTACGACAAGGCCACCAACTCGGTCTACTACGGCACCGGCAACCCGTCGACCTGGAACCCGTCGCAACGCCCGGGTGACAACAAGTGGTCGATGAGCATCTGGTCGCGCGATGTCGATACCGGCAAGGTCAACTGGGTCTACCAGATGACACCGTTCGACGAGTGGGACTTCGACGGCATCAACGAGATGATCCTGGCCGACATCCCCGTCAAGGGCAAGATGACCAAGGCGCTCGTGCACTTCGACCGCAACGGTTTCGGCTACACACTGGACCGCACCAATGGCGCGCTGCTGGTGGCCGAGAAGTACGACCCGCAGGTGAACTGGGCCACGCACGTCGACATGAAGAGCGGCCGCCCGCAAGTGGTGGCGCGTTATTCGACGGCGAAGAACGGACCTGACGTCAACTCGAAGGGCATCTGCCCGGCCGCACTCGGCTCGAAGGACCAGCAACCGGCCTCGTTCGACCCGAACACCGGCTTGTTCTATGTGCCCACGAACCACGTGTGCATGGACTACGAGCCCTTCAAGGTCGAGTACACCGCAGGCCAGCCGTATGTGGGCGCCACGCTGTCGATGTTCCCGGCGCCGGGCAGCCATGGCGGCATGGGCAACTACATCGCCTGGGACGCAGGCACCGGCAAGATCGTGCAGAGCCATGCCGAGAAGTTCTCGGTCTGGAGCGGCTCGCTCAACACCGCAGGCGGCCTGTCCTGCTACGGCACGCTCGAGGGTTACCTGAAGTGCGTCGATGCGAAGGACATCAACAAGGAACTGTTCAAGTTCAAGACCCCGTCCGGGATCATCGGCAACGTGTTCACGTATGAGCACAAGGGCAAGCAGCACATCGGCGTGTTCTCGGGCATTGGTGGCTGGGCCGGCATCGGCATGGCCGCAGGCCTGGAAAAGGACACCGACGGCCTGGGTGCCGTGGGCGGCTACCGTGAACTGAACCAGTACACCGAGCTCGGTGGTTCGTTGACGGTGTTTACGCTTCCGAATTGAGTTAGAGAGTGGGTTGACAATGGCGCCGCGCACTCGCGCGTGCGCCATTGTTTTTTGTTTTGAACTGAAGTTGAAACATCATGATGCGGCTAAGTTTTTCGCTCCTCTTTCTTGCACTGACCTCGCTGGCAGCACTGTGCTTGCCAGCCCACGCCGAAGACGCACCGGCCCTCTACACCGTGGTCGACGGCTACAAGGTCGACCCCAACACCATGACCGGCTTCCGCACCTGGCGGCAAGCGGCCTGTGACCGCTGCCACGGCGCCAACCAGGAAGGTCTGGTCGGGCCCTCCCTGGTCAACAGCCTGAAGACACTGACCAAACAAGAATTCGTCACCACCGTCACCAATGGCCGCCTTGAAAAAGGCATGCAGAGTTTCGGCACCAGCAAGACGGTGATGGACAACATCGACGCGCTCTACGCCTACCTGAAGGGCCGCTCGGACGGCGCGATCACGCGCGCCAAGGTCGAGCCGCTTCCACAGTGATGGCTGGCCGCCACGCCATGTCGATGTTCCGTTCGCACTGGCAGGCCGGTGCGCAGACCCTGCTTGCCGTGGCACTCGGCCTCGTCGTCGGCGCGGCAAGCGCCCAGGCCGTGCCCGACGCCCCCACGCGGCAGGCATTGAAGGTCTGCCAGGACCCGAACAACCTGCCGTTCTCGAGCACCGACGCGCAGGGTTTCGAGAACCGCATCGCCGAAGTCTTCGGCCGTGAACTCGGCCTGCCGGTCACCTATTACTCGTTCCCGAACCGCCTGGCCTTCATCCGCAACACGCTGCGCTACAAGTTGCCCGGTGAAGACTTCCGCTGCGACATCGTGATGGGTGTGCCGGCCGGCTTCGACCAGGTCTCGGCCACCAAACCCTACTACCGGTCCAGCTATGCGCTGGTGTTCCCGAAGGGCATCGGCCTCGATGGCGTGAAGACCTCGGCCGACCTGCTGGCCCTGCCGCCGGCGCGCCTGAAGAAGCTGCGCATCGGCGTGATCGACCGCTCGCCGGCCTCCGACTGGCTGGCCCGCCACGACCTCACCGACCAGGGCGTGCCCTACCCGATGATGAACGCCGACCCGGCGGAGTACCCCGGCCAGATCGTCGAGCGTGAACTGATCGGCGGCAAGATCGACGCGGCCATCGTGTGGGGTCCGATCGCCGGCTATTTCGCCAAGCGCGTGCAGGGCAAGACCGAGCTGATCGTGGTGCCGATGCAATCCGAGCCCGGCGTGCGTTTCGACTTCGCGATGGCGATGGGCGTGCGCTACGGCGAGTCGGCCTGGAAGCAGCAGGTCGAGGGCCTGATCGAAAAAACCCGGCCCGAGATATTGGCCATCCTGCGCGAGTTCGGCGTGCCCTTGCTCGACGACTTGCCAGCCGCCGCCACCCGCTAGCGCGCTCCCTGGCGATGCAGTCCGGTTCGCCACGTTTGTTGCGCCTGCGCGCTGCCCTGGCCGGTTTGGCCATGCTGGGCCTGCTTACGCACAGCGCCACCGCACACGCGGAGATCGACCGCGAGACGCAGTTGCGCCTGGCCCCCAGCGTGATGAAGATCGAGGTGCTCACGAGCGTCGGCTACGGCCTCGGCTCGGGCGTGTTGATCGGCCCCGACGAGCTCGTCACCAACTGCCACGTTACACGCCAGGCCGTGGCGGTGAACGTCCTGCAAGGTGGCCTGCGGCATGCGGCCACCGCGCAGGCCAGCAACGTGACACAAGACCTCTGCCTGCTGCGCGTGCCGGGGCTCGAAGGGCAGCCGGTGGCGATGGCCTCGGCCACTTCGCTGATGCAGCGGCAGCCCTTACTCGGCATCGGTTTTTCAGGCGGCCTCGGCGTGCAGTTCGTCGAAGGCGAACTGGTCTCGTTGAACCGCATGGGCCAGGGTGACAACAGCGGCAGCGTGATCCGCAGCAGCAACTACTTCAACTCCGGCGCCAGCGGCGGTGGCCTGTTCGATGCGCAAGGCCGGCTCGTCGGTGTGCTGACCTTCCGCTTGCGCGGCGGGCAGGCGCACTACTTCTCGGTGCCGGCCGACTGGATCGATCCGCTGCGCAGCGACCCCGCGCACTTCGTGCCGGTCGGCCCGCTCACCGGCCAGGCGTTCTGGGAACAGGGCGAGGCCGCACCGCCCTTCCTGCGTGCCGCATCGCTCGCACAAGCGCGGCAATGGGCCGAGCTGCAAACCCTGGCGCGCCACTGGCATGACGACGATCCGCAAGACGCCGGCGCAACGCTCGCGCTCGGCGATGCCCTCGAACAACTCGGCGAGTTGGCCGACGCCGAATCGGCCTTCGCCGACGCGGTGGCACTGGCCCCCGACGACGCCACCGGCTGGCTGCGCCGCGGCCTGCTGCAAGCGCGGCGCGGCCGCCTGAGCGAAGCCCGCAGCACACTCGCCCGATTGACCCAACTCGACCACACACTGGCCCGCCAACTCGCGGCCGCGCCGGAGATGCAATGAAGACAACCCGCGCCGCATCGATCGCCGCAATCACCACCGCGTTGCTGCTGAGCCTGGCTTCGGCGCTCACCCACGCCGAAGACACCTCACCCGAGCCCTCGGCAGCCGAGCGCCTGCTCTTCATGAACCCGCACCTCACGGGCCTGAAGGCGCCGTCGACCCTGCGCTACCAGTTCGTGCGCACCGACAGCGCCGAAGGCGGCAGCTTCACCGACAAGGTCGATGTGCAGTTGGCACGCGGCAAGACAACACCCTGCTGCAAGGTGAGCGGCAGCTTCCTGAGCGGCGAGCGTGCGATGCGCGCACCCGAGGTCGACGACGCACGTTCCAACCCGGTGTTGATGTACTTCCTGGAGTACGAAGTGCGCCAGCTTCAGCGTGCGACGAAGGGCGGCGCGGCGCACTTCCGGCAGCGCATCCGGCTCTCGCTCGTCGATGAAGCCGAGCTGACACCCACGCACATCACCTGGGCCGGCCGCGAGGTCGACGCCACGACCGTGCAGGTCAGCCCCTTTCTGAACGACCCCTACCGCGCCCGCTTCGAGCGCGATGCCCGCAAGCGCTACAGCTTCGTGATCTCGGACGCCGTGCCCGGCGGCGTCTACCAGATTCGCAGCCTGCTGCCGACCGAGGCGGGAACGGCCGCGGTCGAAGAGACTCTCACACTGCTGCCGCAGTGAACGACAAGGTGAACCCGATGACACGACCCTCCGATGTTTCGCGCCACGCGCTGTGGGCCTGTGCCGCGCTGCTGTGTGCGTTCGCGCAAACGCCCGCACAGGCGCACGACTACCCGACCGCCGAGCGGGTCGTCTTCGTGCAGGCCTGCATGCGCGACCACCCAGGCCCGCACTACGAGATGTTGAACAAATGCTCGTGCACGCTCGACAGCATTGCGAAAGATCTGCCCTACGACGACTTCGTCGACATGAGCACGGCCACCAATGCGAACAGCATCGGCGGTGAGCGTGGCGGTGCCATACGCGATGTCGAGTCGATGCAGGTGCTGATCCGCAAGTTCCGCCAGATCCAGACGACGGCGATGAAGAGTTGCATGATCAACTTCGAGGCGCGTTGAGCGCAGCGCCATGCGCGCAGGCCGGGTCGGGTGGCGCGCGTGTTTGCTCATCGCCTGGGTCGGTGCCCTCGGTGCGGGCCTGACAGCGCGGGCGGACGAACCCGCCCTTGCCTCTGAATCGCTCGCACCCGGCGTCTTTCACGTGCCCGGCCATCAAGCCGTGTGGGCACCCGAGTTCCATGGCCAGGTGGCCAATCTCGGGTTCGTGGTCGGCAGCCGCTGCATCGCGGTGATCGACAGCGGCGGCAGCGCCACGGTTGGCCGTGCCTTGCTGGCCACCGTGCGGCAACAGAGCGCGCTGCCGGTCTGCTACCTCGTCAACACCCACCCGCACCCGGACCATGTGATGGGCAACCTCGTGTTCTCGGAGGCGAACGGCGCGGGCGCGCCGCCGGTGTTCGTCGGCCATGCGCGCTTGCGGGCTTCACTCGCAGCGCGTGCGCCCTTCTACCTGAACGCGCTGCGGCGCGACTTCGAGGCGGCCGATCGAACCCCCAGCGTGCCGCTGCCCACACTCGCCGTCACCGATCGACTCGAACTCGATCTCGGTGGCCGCGTGCTCGAACTGCGCGCCTGGCCGACCGCCCACACCGACAGCGACCTGACCGTGCTCGACCGCACGAGCGGCACGTTGTGGCTCGGCGACCTGCTGTTCGCGGGCCACCTGCCGGTGCTGGATGGCAACCTGAAGGGCTGGCTCGCCGTGCTGCAAAGCCTGAAACGTGAACCCGCACAGCGCCTCGTGCCGGGCCACGGGCCGGTACTCGTGCCGGGGCCGGCCGCCTTCGAAGCGACCGAGCGTTACCTGACGCAATTGCAGCTCGATGTCAGCGCGGCACTCGACGAGGGCCTGAGCCTGAGCGAGACGGTCGCGCGCCTGGGCGAACCGCCGGAAAGCCGCATGGCCGGTTGGCTGCTGGTCGACGCCTTTCACCGCCGCAACGTGACCACCGCCTACGCTGAACTCGAATGGGCGAAATGACTCACACACTACGCCGGCACCGCCCGAGGAACCCGATGCACACCCATCTCATGCTGACTCGTCGCCAGACGCTCGCGCTGGCCCTGCCCGCCTTCTGCCTCGGCACAGCGCATGCCGAACTGAAGGACGAAGGCGACCCCGCCGCCAGCCCGCGCTGGCTGAAGGTGCGCGCCGGCCTGTTCGGTGAGCGCGCCATTTCGACCGACACCGACGAGGTGATCACGCTCGATGCGCCCAAGCGCGCCGAAGACGCGGCCATCGTGCCGATCGCGATTCGCGCGCGCTTCGAGCAGAAGCCCGAGCGTTTCATCCGCAAGGTCTGGCTCGTGATCGACGACAACCCGTCGCCGATCGCCGCGATCTTCAGCTACACGCTCGACAGTGGCCGCGCCGACATCGAGACCCGCATTCGTGTGGACGAATACAGCCATGTGCGCGCCATCGCCGAGACCGACGACGGCAAGCTCTTCATGGCCGTGCGTTATGTGAAGGCCTCGGGGGGTTGTTCAGCGCCACCCGGCAAGGACGCGGTAGCCGCATTGGCCGCGATGGGCCAGATGCGCATGCGCGTGATGCCCGACGCCACGCCGCTCGGGCCCCAGCTCGCGCAGCTGATGATCAGCCACCCGAACGATTCGGGCATGGTGATGGACCAGGCGACGCGGCAATACACACCACCGCATTTCGTGCGCAAGGTGGACGTGACGTACAACGGCCGCCTGGTGCTCTCGGCCGATATCGACTTCGCGATCAGCGAGAACCCGCATCTGCGCTTCTACTTCGTGCCGCAGCAAGGCGGCGGCGAGTTGCATGCCGACGTGGTCGACACGCAGGACCTGCACTTCGAACGCAGCTTCACCGTGCAGCCGCCGCTGTAGCGCCCCGCTCCGATCGTGTGTGTCGATATCATCAGCCGCACGATGTTCAAGAAGAATGCACCCACCCTGGCCGAGCTGGCCGCAGCCGCTGGCGTCTCGTCGATGTCGGCCTCGCGTGCGGTCAACCTCCAGCCCGGGGTGTCGCGCGAAACCAGGGGAGCGATCCTGAAGCTCGCGGCCGAGATGGGCTATGTGGCCAATCGCAGCGCGCAAAAACTCTCGGGTGGGCGCAGCCGCGTGATCGGCGTGCTCGCCGCCGAACTCGACAACCCGTTCAACAGCGCGCTGGTGTCGGGTGCCGTTCGTGCAGCCGCGGTGGCCGGACATGAAGTCTTGATCTATTCCCTGGTCGACAACGACCGTCGCCCCACGGGCAACGTGCTGCAACTCCTGCAGCAATTCACCGACGGTGTGATTGCGGTGCTGCCGTACCAGTTCGGGTTTGTCGAAGGCCTGGCGGCAGCGCGCATGCCGGTCATCACCATCGACAACCACCGTGAGCACGCCAGCTACCCGTCGATCGCGGCAGACAGCTATGGTGGTGCCCGCAGCGCCATGCAGCACCTGGCCGAACTGGGCCACCGGCGCATTGCGTTCATCACCGGCGACGAGCAGCTGGGCTCGGCTCGGGATCGACACCGTGCCTACGACGACGCGGTGGCGGTGCTTCAGATCGAGCGCGACGCGAAGCTCGTGTTGCGTGGCGACTTCTCGGCCCGCGGCGGCCGGGAGGCCGGACAAAAAATACTGGCGCTCAAGAATCGCCCCACCGCCGTGTTCGCCTGCAACGACTTGAGCGCGCTGGGAGCGCTGTCCGTTCTGCAGGCGGCGGGTGTGCGCGTGCCGGAAGACATGTCGGTGGTGGGCTTCGACGATCTGCCGGCGGCCTCCCAGGTTCACCCGGCGCTGACAACCGTGCGGCAGCCGATTGCCGAGATGGGCCGCGCCGCCGTCAATACGTTGCTGGCCGTGATGGCCGGGCTGGAAGTGGCAACGCCTCAAATCAGCCTGCCCACCGAACTCGTCGTTCGCGGCTCCACTGCCGCGGTTCCTGGTTCGGTCGCGGTGTTGCGGGTCG
>JANYJL010000252.1 GCA_025361845.1 Rhizobacter sp. | reverse complement strand
GACACCAACGACATGCGCTTCGTGCAGACGCAGGGCTTCAACACCGGCGACCATTTCTACAACTTCCTGAAGGACGCCTTCGACGTGCTGTATGCCGAAGGCGACCCGGCGGGCGACGACCGGCCGAAGATGCTGAGCATCGGCATGCACTGCCGCATCCTCGGCAAACCCGCGCGGTTTCGAGCCCTGCAACGCTTTCTGGATTACGTGCAGCAGCACGACAAGGTCTGGGTCTGCCGGCGCATCGACATTGCGCGGCATTGGCAGCAGGTGCATCCGGTGGCGGCGGCCTGAGCTTTGCTTCTGGCAACGCTCCTCCGCCAACCCATTCGAAAGGCCAGACCCATGCGCACCACTGCCACCCTCACCCGCCGCGACTGCCTGCGTGCCGTCGCCAGTGGCGCCGCCACGCTCGCGTTGCCCGCCTTTGCGGCTTACCCCGAGAAGCCGATCCGCATCGTCGTCACCTTCGCGGCCGGTGGCGCGAGCGACATCGTCGCGCGGGTCGTCGGCGAGCAGCTGGGCAAGAAACTCGGCCAGGCCGTGATCGTCGACAACCGGCCCGGTGCGGGCGGCAGCGTCGGCGGCACGAATGTCGTGCAATCGCCGGCCGATGGCTACACGCTGATGCTGTCGAATTCGACGCCGGTCTCGATCGGTCCGTTCGCACTCGAGAAGCAGCCCTACGACCCGCTCGCCGACTTCACCCACATCGCCTCCATCGGCACCGCGCCCTGCGTCGTGATGGCGAATCCGGCGACCGGCATCAACACCATCGTCGACCTCGAGAACGCCGCGCGCAAGGCCGAGAAAGCCGGCGCCGTGATGCAGTTCGGCTCCGGTGGGCCGGCCTCCATCGGCCACATCTACGGCGAGTTGATGGTGCGCAACATGGGCATCAAGATGACCCACGTGCCCTACCGCGGCGGCGCGCCGATGACCACCGACCTGATCTCGGGAATCATCCCGGTCGGCATCGATGTCGTCACCGCCTTCGTGCCCTATTTCAAGAGCGGGCAGATCCGCCCGCTGTCCGTGACCTCGGCGCAGCGTTCGCCGCTCGTGCCCGACGTGCCGACCGTGCTGGAACACGGCTACCGCAAGCTCGTGCTCGACAACTTCTTCGGCCTCAGCGGCCCGGCCAAGATGCCGGCCGACCTGGTGGCGAGCATCAACAAGGCCTGCAACGAAGTGCTGGCCCAGCCCGACATCGTGAAGCGCCTGCTCGAACTGGGCGTCACCACCACGCCGGGTACGCCTGCCGCCTTCAACGGCTTCGTGAAGGACCAGGTCAATGCGCTCTCACCGCTGGTGAAGAGCATCCGCGTCACCCTCTAGAAAATCGCCATGCCCATCACGCTCGCCCAACTCAACGCCGCCAGCGCCGCCGAGGCGCTCGCCCTGCTCGACGGCCTGTACGAACATTCGCCGTGGATCGCCGAGCGCGCGCTCGCGCGGCGGCCGTTCACGTCGATCGCGCACATGAAGAACGTGATGGCCGCGGTGTTGAACGAGGCCGGCCGGCAGGCGCAGATCGACCTGATCCGCGCTCACCCTGAGCTGGCGGGCAAGGCGATGGTGAGCAAGACACTGACCGCGGAGTCGACCAACGAACAAGGCAAGGCCGGCCTGACCGATTGCACGCCGGAGGAGTTCGCGCACATCCAGCAGATGAACGCCGACTACAACGCCAAGTTCGGCTGGCCCTTCGTGCTGGCCGTGCGCGGGCCGCGCGGGCTGGGGCTGAATCGGCACGAGATCATCGCCACCTTCGAGCGGCGCCTGACCAACCACCCGGATTTCGAACTCGCCGAGTGTGTGCGCAATATCCACCGCATCGCCGAAATCCGCTTGAACGACAAGTTTGCGTACACGCCGCTGCTCGGCCAGCAGGTCTGGGACTGGGCCGAACGCCTGGCACAGTTCACCGACCCGGGTTATGCCGAACTCGGCCAGCTCACGGTGACTTACCTGACCGACGCGCACCGCGCCTGCGCGCAGCGCCTCTCGCACTGGATGCGCGAGGACTGCGGCTTCGACGAAGTTCACATCGATGCGGTCGGCAATGTCGTCGGTGTCTACCTGGGCACGGACCCGAACGCCAAGCGCCTGCTGACCGGCTCGCATTACGACACGGTGCGCAACGGCGGCAAGTACGACGGGCGCCTGGGCATCCTCACCGCGATGGCCTGCGTGCGTGAACTGCACCGCGCCGGCAAGCGCCTGCCGTACGGCTTCGAGGTGGTGGGCTTCGCTGAAGAAGAAGGCCAGCGCTACAAGGCCACCTTCCTCGGCTCGGGCGCATTGACTGGCCACTTCGACCCGGCCTGGCTGGAGCAGAAGGACGCCGACGGCGTGACGATGCGCCAGGCGATGGAACACGCCGGCCTGTGCATCGCCGACATCCCGAAACTCGCACGCGATGCGGCGAACTACCTCGGCTTCGTCGAGGTGCACATCGAACAAGGCCCGGTGCTGAACGAGCTGAACCTGCCGCTCGGCGTGGTGACCTCGATCAACGGCAGCGTGCGTTACGTGGGCGAGGTGCTCGGCATGGCCAGCCATGCCGGCACCACGCCGATGGACCGGCGGCGCGACGCGGCCACGGCCGTCGCCGAACTCGCGCTCTTCGTCGAGAAGCGTGGCGGCGCGGTGCCGAACCTCGTCGCGACGATGGGCATGCTGAGCGTGCCGAACGGATCGATCAACGTGGTGCCGGGCCGCTGCCAGTTCAGCCTCGACATCCGCGCGACGACCAACGAAGTGCGCGACGCCTGTGCCACCGAGGTGCTGGCCGCGCTGAAGGCGATCTGCGAACGCCGCGGTGTCGCCTTCAAGATTGAAGAGACGATGCGCGCCGCCGCTGCGCCGAGCGCCTCACCTTGGCAAAAGTGCTGGGAACAGGCCGTCGAAACGAGCGGCCTGCCGGTCTTCCGCATGCCCAGCGGTGCAGGCCACGACGCGATGAAACTGCATGAGCTGATGCCGCAGGCGATGCTCTTCGTGCGCGGTGAAAACGCCGGCATCAGCCACAACCCGCTGGAATCGACCACGGCAGACGACATGCAACTCGCTGTCGATGCCTTCGCGCATTTGCTGAACCAACTCGCCGCTTCAACCTGAGAGCTGTACCGATGAATGCCCACGACCAACTCGATGCCTGGATCGACGCCCATTTCGACGAACAGGTGAAGTTCCTGCAAGCCCTGGTGCAGGTGCCCACCGACACGCCGCCTGCAACAACGCGCCGCATGCCGAGCGCACCGCCGAGCTGCTGCACGGCTTCGGCTTCGAGGCCGAAAAGCATCCCGTGCCCGCGCAGGAAGTGAAGGACTACGGCCTCGAATCGCTCACCAACCTGATCGTGCGCCGCCACTATGGCGCGGGCAAGACGATCGCGCTGAACGCCCACGGCGACGTGGTTCCGCCCGGCGAGGGCTGGACGCATGGGCCCTACAGCGGCGAGGTGGTCGATGGCAAGCTCTACGGCCGCGCCTCGGCGGTGAGCAAGAGCGATTTTTCGACCTTCACCTTCGCCACCCGCGCGATCGAATCCTTGAAGAGCCAGCTCAAAGGCAATGTCGAACTGCACTTCACCTACGACGAAGAATTCGGCGGCGAACTCGGACCCGGCTTCCTGCTGCGCCACAAGCTCACCAAACCCGACCTGCTGATCGCCGCGGGCTTCAGCTACCAGGTGGTGACGGCGCACAACGGCTGTCTGCAGATGGAAGTCACGGTGCACGGCAAGATGGCGCACGCCGCAATTCCCGACACCGGCGTCGATGCGCTGCAAGGCGCCGTCGCGGTGCTGAACGCGCTGTACCACCAGAACACGCTCTACAAGCAAGTCACGTCCAAGGTCGCGGGCATCACGCACCCGTACCTGAACGTCGGCCGCATCGACGGCGGCACCAACACGAACGTGGTACCCGGCAAGGTGGTGCTGCGGCTGGACCGCCGCATGATCCCCGAGGAAAACCCGGTCGAGGTGGAAGCGACGATCCGCAAGGTGATTGCCGATGCGGCCGCAGCCTGCCCCGGCATCACGGTGGAGATCAAGCGCCTGCTGCTCGCCAAATCACTCTCGCCTTTGGCCGGCAACCAGCCGCTGGTGGACGCGATCCAGCGCCACGGCCGCGTCGTGTTCGGCGAAGAGATCCCGACCTCGGGCACGCCGCTCTACACCGACGTGCGCCTGTACTGCGCCGAAGGCATCCCCGCGGTGATCTACGGCGCGGGGCCACGCACGGTGTTCGAATCGAACGCGAAGCGTGCCGACGAACACCTCGTGCTGGAGGACCTGCGGCGTGCCACCAAGGTGGTCGCGCGCACGCTGTTCGACTTGCTTACCTGAACGGCCCCGGCTGCACATGATGGTGCGCACGCACCAGCCTCGCGCTTGACCCGATTTCCTTGGTGCACCGTCTGCGCACAGAATTTGCTGCTGTGCTGCGGTTCACCCAGGAGATGTTCATGAAGTCGTTCCCGTCGGCATCACGCCGCTTCGTACTCGCGAGCCTGCTCGCAAGCTGTGCCGTTCCCGCCGCGATGGCGCAGGAAACCGCCATCAAGTTTCAGCTCGACTGGCGCTTCGAAGGCCCGGCCGCGATGTTCCTGGTGCCTGTCGCCAAGGGCTACTTCAAGGACGAAAAACTCGCCGTCACGGTCGATGCCGGCAATGGCTCGGGCGGCACCGTCACGCGGGTGGCCTCCGGCGCCTACGACATCGGCTTCGCCGACCTGGCCGCGCTGATGGAATTCCACGCCAACAACCCGACGGCCACCAACAAGCCGGTCGCGGTGATGATGGTCTACAACAACACACCCGCCGCGGTGCTGGCGCTGAAGAAATCGGGCATCAAGACGCCCGCCGACCTGAACGGCAAGAAGCTCGGCGCGCCGGTGTTCGACGCCGGCCGCAAGGCCTGGCCGATCTTCGCCAAGGCCAACAACGTGACGAACGTGAGCTGGACCGCGATGGACCCGCCACTGCGCGAGACGATGCTGGTGCGCGGCGATGTCGAAGCGATCACCGGTTTCTCGTTCACCTCCCTGCTCAACATCGAAGCGCGCGGCGTGAAAGCCGAAGAGGTGGTCGTGCTGCCGTACCCGAGTTATGGCGTGAAGCTGTACGGCAACGCGGTGATCGTCGGCGAAGACTTCCTGAAGAAGAACCCAGACGCAGTGAAGGCGTTTCTGCGCGCGTTCACGAAAGGCATGAAGGACGTGATCGCCGACCCGAAGGCCGCCGTCGCGAGCGTGAAGGCGCGCGACGGCATCATCGATGAAGCGCTTGAATTGCGCCGCCTGAAACTGGCGCTTGACGCGACCGTACTGACGCCGGATGCGCGGCTCGAAGGCTTCGGCAATGCGCTCGGGCCGCGGCTGTCGCTGATGGCTTCGCAAGTCTCGGATGCCTTCGCCACCAAAGAGCGCGTGAAGCCCGAGGCGGTGTGGAACGGCGGCTTCCTGCCGAGCGCCGCTGAGCGCGACATTTTCAAGACCGCCAGGAAATAAGCGCTCGTCAGTGCAGGTCGATCGACAACTGGAACATCAAGCCCGAGTTGCCCAGCATGTTGACTTGTGCGGCCCCATCCGACGTGAATTGCCAGCCCATGCTGGCGACGATGCCAGGCGAAAAGCCGCGCCAGTTCAGCGGCACCTTGTGATCAAAAGGGGGCTTATACCCGTGGAGCACGCCGCCGGTCAGGTACACGAACAGTTGATCAACCTCGGCGACCCTGTCGAACCGTTGGCCGACATACACGTAGCTGCTGGGCTGGCCGAACGAATTTCGGAACACGGTGGTGCCGAGCACGAGCCCGTCCTCCCGCTGGCGTTCCAATCCCAGCATGACCACGTGTCGGTGCTCCGGGCTGTTGGCGTAATGAACGGTATAAGGCGAAAACATCAATCGCCACGTGCTGCCTGACTCCCAGCCGCTGCGCCAGTCGCTGGCGAGCCATTGGTCGAAACGGACCAGCGCGCCGGGGTCGGATGCATCGTCATCTGCCACCAGGGCAGGCGTGCTGGCCCGCGCATGTGGAACAGCGCAAATGAAGACCGGGGCGATGCAAACAAGCGTGGAGTACATCATGGCGCCCATTGTCGGCAGCTTTTCCCGGGTTCTGGCCGAATGCGCACGGTGGGCCATGAAGACATGCCTCTGGTGCGGCGTGCTGGCAACAATGGCTGGCTGCGCCTGGACCGAGGCCCGGCAACGCGAGCTCATCTACCGGCCCACGCCCGGCCGACCATCCGACTTCATCGGCCTGCGTGAAGGCGACCGAATCTACCGGGTCGACGTGCCCGGCGCTGCCGCCGACCGCCCCGACCACCTTCAGCTCTGGTGGCTGCCCAACGCAGACCCGCAGGCGCCCACCCTGCTCTATCTGCACGGCACGTTTCGCAACCTGTTCCAGAACCTCCGCAAGATCGAGGCGCTGCGTGACGCGGGCTTCGGCGTCGTGGCGGTCGACTACCGCGGTTGGGGCGAGAGCAGCACGGTGCTGCCCTCCGAAGGCAGCATCAACGCCGATGCCGCCATCGCCTGGCATGAGCTGATCAAGTACCAGCCAGACCCGAACAAGCGGGTGCTGTTCGGCCATTCATTGGGCGGTGGCGTGGCGGTCGAACTGGCGAGCCGCTTGCACTTTCGACGCGACTACGGTGCACTCATCCTCGAATCGACCTTCACGAGATTGCCCGATCTGGCCCAGTCGGCCGGTGTGCTGGGCGCGATGGCTTCATGGTTCACGACGCAGGAATTCAACTCCATCGCGAAGATCTCCCACATCGACGCCCCCATCCTGATGCTGCACGGAACCCAGGACAAGACGGTACCCCTCGCGCTTGGCAAGACCTTGTACTTGTCCGCACCCGCGGGCACCCGCTGGGTCGAATTCCCCGGCGGCTCGCACAGCGGGCTGGACCGCGAGGCACCCGAGCTCTACCGCCAATCCATGCGCCAGCTGATCGCTCAACTGCCCACCTCATGATGAACCCAGCCACACCTCTCAACCCGCCGTTCGTTGATTTCGATCGGGTCTGGCTCGCCTACAACGACGAACTGCTCGCGAAGAACCAGTTCGCGGTCGAGGACATTTCGCTGCAAGTGGGTGAAGGCGAATTCGTCGCCATCGTCGGCCCCTCGGGTTGTGGCAAGTCGACCTTCATGAAGCTCACCACGGGCTTGAAGATGCCCAGCCGCGGCAGCATCCGCATCGGCGGCGAGCCGGTGACGGGGCCGCTCAAGATCAGCGGCATGGCCTTTCAGGCGCCGTCGCTGCTGCCGTGGCGCACGACGGTCGACAACGTGCTGCTGCCGCTCGAGATCGTCGAGCCGCACCGCTCGCAGTTCAAGGCACGCCGCGCCGAATACCGCGAACGCGCCTCGCAACTGCTCAAGACCGTGGGCCTCGGTGGTTACGAAGACAAGTTCCCCTGGCAGCTTTCCGGCGGCATGCAGCAGCGGGCCTCGATCTGCCGCGCGCTGATCCACGAACCGAAGATGCTGCTGCTCGACGAGCCCTTCGGCGCGCTCGACGCGTTCACGCGCGAAGAGCTGTGGTGCACGCTGCGCGACCTGTGGGCGGCGCGCAGATTCAACGTGATTTTGGTGACGCACGACCTGCGCGAGAGTGTGTTCCTCGCCGACACGGTCTATGTGATGAGCAAGAGCCCGGGCCGCTTCGTCGTCAAGCGCCAGATCGACCTACCGCGTCCGCGCGACCTGGAGCTGACCTACACCCCGGCCTTCACCGACATCGTGCACGAACTGCGCGGCCACATCGGCGCGATGCGCCAGCCGGCCGCTGCGCCCGCCGGAGCGACCTCGTGAACAACAAGACCCTGCAACGCTGGGCGCCGTTCGTCACCGCGATCGCGATGCTGCTGATCTGGCAGGCGGTGTGCGCTCTGTTCTCGATCGCCGACTTCATCTTCCCGAGCCCGCTGACGATCGCGCAGGCGATGGGCCAGTACGCTGCACCGATCGCCGAGGCAGCGTGGAAGACCTTCTGGGTCACGATGCTCGGCTTTGCCATCGCCATCGTCGTCGGTGTGCTGCTCGGTTTTCTGGTCGGCTCATCGCGCATGGCGTATGCGGCGCTCTACCCGCTGCTGGTCGGCTTCAACGCGGTGCCGAAGGCGGCGATCGTGCCGATCCTGATCGTCTGGTTCGGCATCGGCATCGGGCCGGGCATCCTCACCGCGTTCCTGATCTCCTTCTTCCCGATCACAGTCAACATCGCCACCGGCCTGGCCACGCTCGAACCTGAACTCGAAGACGTGCTCCGCGTACTCGGCGCGAAGCGCTGGGACGTGCTCGTGAAGGTCGGCCTGCCGCGCTCGATGCCCTACTTCTACGGCTCGCTGAAGATCGCCATCACGCTCGCCTTCGTCGGCACCGTGCTGGCCGAAATGACGGCCGGGGACTCGGGCATCGGCTACTTGATGCAGTCCGCCGGTTCGCAGCAGCGCATGCCGCTCGCCTTCGCCGGCCTGGTGGTCATCGGCACGATGGCGATGGCGATGTACGAACTGTTCTCGCTGGTGGAGAAGCGCACCACGGGCTGGGCGCATCGGGGCTCGCAGGGGGAGTGAGCCAAGCTCACTGTTCGAGGCGGATGATGCGGCCGTCTGGCTGGTTCACCACCAGGTAGAGCCAGCCGTCCGGGCCCTGCTTGATGTCGCGGATGCGCCGGTAGACGCCGGCCCACATCGGCTCTTTCTCGAGCACCTGGTCGCCCTCGACGCGTAACCGGGTGAGGGAAGGGCCACCCAGCGCACCAACGAACAGTTGGCCCTTCCACTGCGGATAGCGGTCGCTTGTCAGAAAGGCCACCGCTGTCGGCGGGACGGAATCGGGCCCCCACCACGCACGCGGTTGCTCAGTGCCGGGCTTGCTGGTGCCCTCACCGATGTTCGCGCAGGTCCTGTATTCGCAGCCATAGGTGACGAGTGGCCAACCGTAGTTCCGCCCGGGCAGGATCATGTTGATCTCGTCGCCGCCCCATGGCCCGTGCTCACTGGCCCACAAGGCTCCCGTGCCCGGCTGGAACGCCAGTCCTTGCACGTTGCGGTGACCGTAGGACCAGACCGCAGGCAGCGCCCCCGGGGTACCGACAAAGGGATTGTCAGTCGGCACGCTGCCATCGGGCTCGATGCGCATGATCTTGCCGTGCGCTGACCCCAGCGCCTGGGCATCGGCGCGCACCATTCGGTCACCGAGCCCTATGAACAGGCGCCCGTCCGGCGCGAACAGCAGCCGCGAGCCGAAGTGGCGGCCATCGGTCTCCTTGGCCTGATCGCGAAAGATCACCGTGGCCCCCGTGATGGCATCGCCTTCCAGCCGACCCCGCGCCACCGCGGTGCCCGCGCGTTTGTCGCCGCCGGCAGCGGCCTCGGCATAACTCCAGTAGATGAGGTGGTTGTCGGCGAAGTGCGGGTCGAGCACCACGTCCATCAGCCCGCCCTCGCCACCCACGTACACGGGCTGCAGGCCGGCCAGCGGGGTGCCCAGGCTGCCGTCGCGCGCAACGATGCGCATGTGGCCGGCGCGCTCGGTCACCAGGATTCGCTGGTCCGGCAGGAAGGCGATGGCCCAGGGCGTGTCGAGCCCGGAGGCCACGGTCACCAAGTTCAGACCGTGGTGGTAATAGCGGCGCACCAGCTTCGGGGCGAGCCATGCAGCGACAGCGGCGGCCAGCAAGCAAGCGGCCAAGATCCAACGGTGCTTTCGTAACATATTGCTGCGAAGTTGTTGTCGGTTCGCTCGTCTCGTCCGTTTGCAGACGTCAAACGAACGAACCTTAAGCCAAAATGAATTCACACGGTGTGCGCCATCCGATTGTGCCGAGCAGCACGCGACGGCTGGATCGCGCCGTCATCCCACTGCAACCAGAGACCACGATCCGATGGCATCCCGGTATTTCGTAGAAGAGGCAGTACTGGAGCACTGTCGCGACGAAATCAAGGCCTTGTGGAGGACCGGCTTGCGCGGTTTCAGCGGGGCGACCGCCGCCGATACCAAGATTGAGTTGGGCTACCGCGCCAACCCGGCCGGCCGGGGGGTCATTCTGCTGCTACGCGTTTGGGACGAGAAACGCATCGTGGGGGTCCAAGGGGTGTATCCGCGGACGATGCACCTCGGTCCGACACTGATCCGCGGCGCCAACCTGGCTGATTTCGCCGTCGCCCCGGAGCACCGCACACTCGGACCGGCGCTGATGCTGATGAAGCGCGCCATCACGCAGACCGCCGCTCCCATCGACCTGCTGTACGGAATGCCGAACGCCAAATCCGCCGCGGTATGCACGCGCGCTGGCCTGAAGCGCGTCGGCAGCATCCAGCGCCACGCCAAGCCCCTGCGCAGCCGCAAACTGCTGGCCCGCCACATGCCGGCCGCCATCGCAGGCGTGCTGGCGCCATGGGCGAACATCGCCTTGCGACTCATGAACGCGTGGCGTCGACTGCAAGACGGCCACCGCCTGGTTTGCCGCGTGGCCTCATTCGACGACCCGGCCCTCGACGCCATCTGGGCGCAACGCAGCAGTGACTTGCTTTTGTCCGAGCGCTCCGCGGCCATGCTGCGTTGGCGCTATGCCGCGACCGGCCGCGACGCTTGGCAGGTCAGCATCGCCAGCACAGGCGTTGGCGCGCCGGTCGGCTACGTCGTGTGGCGCGTCGAAGGGGTCGTGATCTCAGTGGGCGACTTCTTTTGCATCGAGCCCCGCGCCCAGACGGCCGCCCTCTTGCTGGCCTTCTCGGCCCAGGCATGCGCGCAGGGTGCGGAGGTGGTCTCGCTGTGTTACTTCGGCGTCGCGGAGGTGTCGATCGGCCTGCACAGGGCCGGCTTCGCGGTTCGCGGCGAGGACGCGCTGCTGTTCGTCGGCCATGCCACACCGGTGATGGCAACGGTAGATCTGGCGACGCGTTGGTACATCACCGCATTCGACAACGACGCGGATTGAACCACCGAGGACCCTCGACGATGTGCGGCATTGCAGGCCTGCTGGCCACCCAACATGGCGCCCCGCCGAACCGGGACGAGCTCGCCGCCATGATCGGCGCGCTGCATCACCGCGGGCCGGATGGCAGCACGCTGCACACCGACGGGGCTGCGGGCCTCGCCCACGCACGCCTGAGCATCATCGACATCGAAGGCGGTTGGCAACCGATCTTCAACGAAGACCGAAACGTCTGTGTCGTCTTCAACGGCGAGATCTTCAACTACGTCGAACTGCGGCGCGATCTCGAGCGCCGCGGCCACCACTTCAGCACCCACTCGGACACCGAAGTCATCGTGCACCTGTACGAAGACCACGGTATCGACTTCGTCGATGCGCTGAACGGCCAGTTCGCCATTGCGCTCTGGGACCGCCGTCGGCAGCGCCTGGTGCTCGCGCGCGACCGCAGCGGCATCCGCCCGCTGTTTTACACGCACGCTGCGGGGCGGCTCGCGTTCGCGTCCGAAGTCAAGGCTCTTTTCACGCTGCCCGAGGTGCCACGCCGCATCGACGTCGGTGGCCTGGCCTCGACCTTCAGCACCTGGTCGACGCTGCCTCCCGGCACGGTGTTCGAAGGCGTGTTCAGCCTGCCCCCGGCGCACCGCATGGTGATCGAGGGCGGCACGACCCGCATCGAGCGCTACTGGGACTGGCAGTTCAGTGACGAGCCGCCCGCAGCACGCGCCGAAGCCGACTGCGCCGATGAACTGCGCGCCCTGCTGATCGATTCGGTGCGCCTGCAACTGCGCGCCGACGTGCCGGTCGGCGCCTACCTCAGCGGTGGGCTCGACTCGTCGATCATCACCGCGCTGATCCGCAATCACACCGACACACCGCTGCGCACTTTCTCGCTCACCTTCGACGATGCGGAGTTCGACGAGAGCGCCGAACAGCTCGCCCTGGTGCGGCATCTGCGCACCGAACACAGCGCTTTGCGTGTCAGCCGCGCCGACATCGCGGCGGCCTTCCCGCGCACCATCTGGCATGCCGAAACGGCCATCGTGCGCACCGCGCCGACCCCGCTGATGCTGCTCTCGGGCCATGTGCGCGAGGCCGGCTACAAGGTGGTGCTGACCGGCGAGGGCGCCGATGAAGTGTTCGGTGGGTACGACCTGTTCAAGGAAGCCAAGATCCGCCGCTTCATGGCGCGTGAACCGAATTCCAAGTGGCGCGGCCGCATCCTCGAACGCCTGTACCCGTACCTGAAAAATTCGCCGGCGAGCGGGCGTGCCTTCACACAACGCTTCTTCAGCGAAGGGGCCGAGCACATCGACGAAGCCTGGTTCGCGCACATCCCGCGCATGACGACCACGCGGCGCGTGATGCAGTTCCTGCGACCCGAATTGCAGGAGCAGCTTGCCGGCACCGACCCCTACCGCGCGCTGGCTGACACCCTGCCCGCCGGCATCAAGGCCTGGCCGCCGATGGCGCGTGACCAGTACGTCGAGGCGCATACCTTGATGTCGGGCTACCTGCTCAGCTCACAGGGCGACCGCGTGGCGATGGCCAACTCGGTCGAGGGGCGCGTGCCCTTTCTCGATCACCGCCTGATCGAGTTCGCGAACCGCCTGCCCGCGAACTACAAGCTGAAGGGCCTGACTGAAAAGTACCTGCTGCGCGAATCGATGCGTGGCGAGTTGCCGGATGCCGTGCGAACCCGCACCAAACAACCCTACCGTGCGCCCGACAGCGCCAGCTTCTTTGAGAACGGCAAGCCTCTGCCTTACGTGGCCGAGCTGCTGAGCGCTGGCCGCATCGACGCCGCCGGCCTGTTCGACCCGGCTGCCGTGGGCCGCCTCGTGGCCAAGTGCCAAGCGGGCCGCGCTATCGGCTTCGGCGACAACATGGCCTTCGTCGGCATTCTCTCGACGATGCTCGTGCACGAACAGTTCGTGCAACCGAGCGAGTTCAAGATCCTCAGGTTCTGACGCCCCGCCCCACCGACACCATGTTGCTGCAACAAGACTTCGAGAACGCCGCCTCACGCGATCCGGGCCGCACCGCCCTGGTCTGCGGCGCCGCACGCCACAGTTACGGCGAGTTGGGCGAGCGCGCACGCGGCCTCGCATCGGCCCTGCATGCCCGCGGCGTGAAGCGCGGCGACCGAATCGCACTCTTCATCGACAACGGCGTCGAGTTCGTCGTCGGCATGCTGGCTGCCTTGCAGCTCGGCGCGGTGTTCATGCCGGTCAACCCGCTGACCAAACACGACAAGCTCGCCTACATGCTCGACGACGCGCGCGCGAGTGCCTTGCTGACGAGCAGCGTGCTCGCGCCCGTCTGGGCCGCTGCACTGCCTTCGACCAGCAGCGTGCACAGCGTGTTCGTGCAGGGCGACTGCGAGGTGAGCGATGGCCGGATACAAGCTTGGCCGTCCTTCAATGCAGGGATGACGCTGGCCGCGCTGCCCGAACGCGGAACCATCGACCAGGACCTCGCCGCAATCATCTACACCTCGGGCTCGACCGGCTTTCCGAAGGGCGTGATGCTGACGCACCTGAACATGGTCAGCGCGGCGCGTTCGGTCAGCAGCTACCTCGGCCTGCGCAGCGACGATGTGATCCTGTGCGCCCTGCCGCTCGCCTTCGACTACGGCCTGTACCAGGTGCTGATGGCCTTCCGCCTGGGTGCCACGGTGGTGATCGAGCGCAACTTCAGCTTCCCGGTGAAGGCGCTGGAACGCATGGTGGTCGAACGTGTCACGGTCTTCCCCGGGGTGCCGACCATGTTCTCGCTGCTGATGGCGCTGAAGAACCTCGGCAGCTTCGATCTCGCTGCGTTGCGTTTGATCACGAACACCGCGGCAGCCTTGTCCGAGGTGCACATCGCCGAGCTGCGAGCGCTGTTCCCGCAGGCGACGCTGTACTCGATGTACGGCCTGACCGAATGCAAGCGCGTGACCTACCTGCCGCCCGAACAGCTCGACATCCGCCCGACCAGCGTGGGCCGTGGCATGCCGAACGAAGAAGTCTGGCTGGTCGACGATGCAGGGCAGCGGCTGCCGAACGGTGCGACCGGCGAGCTCGTCATCCGTGGCAGCAACGTGATGCGCGGCTACTGGGAGAAGCCGGAAGAAACCGCCAGGCGCCTGAAGCCTGGCCCGAACGCGGGGGAGCTGCTGCTGTACTCCGGCGACCTGTTCCGCACCGACGCCGAAGGCTGGCTCTACTTCGTGGCGCGGCGCGACGACATCATCAAGAGCCGTGGCGAGAAGGTCAGCCCGCGTGAAGTCGAGAACGCACTGCACACGATCGACGGCATCTTCGAGGTGGCCGTGATCGGCGTGCCCGACGCGGTGCTCGGCCAGGCCGTGAAGGCCTATGTCACACTGAAACCGGGCGTGCAGCTGACCGAGCGCGAGGTTATCCGCCACTGCCTCACGCGGCTCGAGAGTTTCATGGTGCCGAAGTTCGTCGAGTTCGTTTCCGAGCTGCCGAAGACGGACACCGGCAAGATCAAGAAGACCGGCCTCGCCTGAGGCCCCGCCGCACGCCACACATCACCAGCACGACAGGGAACCCGAACCATGGCAGACATCAAGGCGCAGGTGCGCACCTTCATTCAAGACAACTTCATCATGGGCGCGAAGGCCGCCGAGTTCGCCGACGGCGACTCGTTCATGGATCACCACCTGGTCGATTCGACCGGCTTCCTCGAACTCATCACCTACCTCGAAGAGAGCTTCGGCATCACTGTCGACGACGAGGACATGGTGCCGGAGAACCTCGACAGCCTGAACGCAATCGAGGCCTTTCTCGCCAGCAAGCGCGCCGTCTGAAATGACAGCCGCCACCCGCCTCGGCCCCGACGTGCTGGCCCTCGATGCCGAGGCCGAAACCGCGCGCATCTGCACCTGGATGGTCGAGACGGTCGCGAGCACCTTGCACCGCCGCGGCGTCATCATCGCCATCTCGGGCGGAGTTGACAGCTCGGTCTGCGCGGCCCTCGCAGCGCGCGCCTTCGGGCCGAAGAAGGTCTACGGCCTGCTGCTGCCCGAGCGTGATTCGAGCAGCAGCAGCGCCGACCGCGGCAGCATCGTCGCCACCCAGCTGGACTTGGCGCACGAGTTGATCGACATCGCCCCCACGCTCGCCGCACTCGGTTGTTACGCGCAGCGCGACGAAGCCATCCGCCGTGTGTTCCCCGCCTACGGCGAGGACTGGAAATGCAAGATCGCGATCGCTTCGGCCGTGACGACGAGCAGCAGCGCGGGCGCCATCAACTTCTTCCGACTGATCGTGCAGTCACCTGGCGGCGAACAGCATGAAGCGCGGCTGCCGCTGCGCGAATATCTGCAAATCGTGGCTGCGACGAATCACAAACAACGCATCCGCAAGACGCTCGAGTACTACCACGCCGACCGCCTGAATTACGCCGTGATCGGCACGCCGAACCGGCTCGAATACGACCAGGGCTTCTTCGTGAAAAACGGCGACGGTGCGGCCGACCTCAAGCCCATCGCTCACCTCTACAAGACCCAGGTCTACGCGCTGGCGCGCCACCTGGGCCTGCCCGACGAGGTGTGCAATGCGCAACCCACCACCGACACCTACAGCCTCGCGCAAGGGCAGGACGAGTTCTATTTCGCGCTGCCCTACCAGCAGATGGACATCGCCCTCTGGGCTCACACGCACGCGGTGCCCGCCGCCGAACTGGCACAAGCCCTGGGCCTGAGCGCGGAGCAGGCACAGCGTGTCTACACCGACATCGAAAGCAAACGCCGCACCACGCGCTACCTGCACGCGGCGCCGGTCCTGGTCGAGCCGGTTCTGGGTTGAGGGCCGGGTGGTGAACGAGGCACTCACTCCCGCCGCTCTGGCGCAGCTCGATGCCGCCAGCCAGGCCTTGCTGCAACACTGGCACGGTGTGCTCGGCGGCGGCTTGCAAACCCTGCACGACAAACCCGAAGAAACCTCGGCGTCAGCGATGTGTGCCTTGTGGCATCTGGCCTCCGGTAAACGTTTGTCCGTGCAGGCGGCGAGCGAGCGGCCGCTGCTTCCATTGACGACAGCTCAGGCCCAGTTGCTCCCCGAACTGGTCGGCGAACGCCTGCGCGGCACACCTCTCGCGCACCTCACGCAGCGCCAACGTTTCATGGGCCTCGAACTGCTGGCCGGGCCGCAGGCACTGATCCCGCGGCGTGAGACCGAGTTGCTCGGCCAGGCCGCTGCACAGTTGCTCGCCGAGGCCGCGCTCGGTGGCCACGCGGTGATGGCGCTCGATGTCTGCACCGGCAGCGGCAACCTGGCACTCGGCATCGCAGCGCAGGTGCCGGGCGCGCGTGTGCTCGCGGCCGACCTCTCGCACGACGCGGTCGAGCTGGCGCGGCAGAACGTGCTGGCGCTCGACCTGCAAGAGCGTGTGGAAGTGCGCGAGGGCGACCTGCTCGCACCGTTCGACGCGGCCGAATTCCTGGGCCAGATCGACGTGCTGACCTGCAACCCGCCCTACATCTCGAGCCCGAAGATCGACACGATGCCGAGCGAGATCGCCGCGCACGAACCTCGCCTCGCCTTCGATGGCGGGCCGTTCGGCATCCGCATCCTGCAGCGCCTGATCCGCGAGGCACCGCGCTTCGTGCGCCCGGGCGGCTGGCTGGCATTCGAGGTCGGCCTCGGCCAGGGCCCTGCGGTGGCCAAGCGCCTCACGTCGGCGGCGGGTTATGGTGAAATGCGGCCGCTGACCGACAGCGAAGGCCAGATCCGCGCCCTGTTGGCGCGCCGGCTCTGAGGGGTGTGCGCGCGGCACCGCGCCGACCCGAAAGGAAACCCGCCCATGCGAGCAAGTGCCCTGTTCCCCCTCGTGTTGGCCGCCACACTCGGCGCCGCCTGTTCCTCGCAGCAGACCTACGCGACCGGCCAGACCTGGCAGCGCAACGAGTGCAACAAGATCATCGATCCGACGGACCGTCAGCGCTGCACCGCCCGAGCCAACGAGTCCTACGACAACTACCAGCGGCAAGTCGATGACGTGAAGAAGGGCAATCGCGCCGACTAGGGCCGGTTCCAGCGCACCACCATGTTGACCTCGATCCATCCCATCGACACCCCGCTCGCGCAGACCCCGCGCGCCACGGCCTTGCGCGTGGGCCTGGTCGCTGGATGCGTGCTTGCCCTTGCGCTGGCGGCGGCGCTCGGCCAGGCCGGCACGGCGCCGGCCGCCGAACCCGAACTCGCCCGGCTGCTGCGCGGCATTACCCTCATCAAGGCCGCGGCCGTGCTGGCCGCCATCGGCGTGCTGTGGTGGCGCTTCGGGCTGCCGGCGTCGAATCGCGTGGCGGCGGTCTACCTCGTCGGCGTGTGGCTGGCGGCGGCGGGCAGCCTGCTGATCTGGCAGCTGAACCACATCGCGCTGGCCGCGCTCGGCTTTCACGTCGGCGAAATTGCGGTGCTGATCGTCGCCTGGCGCGACGGCCAGTCGCTCCGCAAACCACGCCGCTGAGCCCTGCGGGCGGCGCCGCGAGGCGCTGGCACGCTCCCTGCGATGCTGCATCGCAAGAGTAGAAGCGTTCACCATTTCGGCGTTCGGTGCACCGATTTGATTCGGGCCCCCGCAGGCTAAGGCGGTCGGAAATTGCTCTTATGGGTTGTCGCGAGTCGGGTTCGTCCCGGCCTGCGCGTGCATTTCGTCTGCCCCACCAGAGCGCTTCATGTCGGCCTTCACTGCAGTGCATTTCGCTGAACCCCGTTGTCTTGTCGCGGCGCGCTTGCCGGCCTGGTGCCGCCCGGCGGGGCACACGCTGTCGGACTTGTGGCTGAACGGCGGGCGCATCGAGCGCGTCACGGCCCACGAGGCGGCGGCACCCTCCCCGGCCTCAGTTGGCACTTGCAAGGCGCGCCCCTGCTGCCCGGCCTGATCGAGCCACACGCCCACCTCGACAAGGCCTACACGGTGCACCGCTCGCCGCCGCAGGGGCCGGGGCTCCTTGCCGCCATCGAGGCCAGCCATGCGGACGAAACGCACTGGTCGACCGAGGATCTGCGCGCGCGCGCCGAGCGCGCCTTGCAGGATTCGCTCGGGGCCGGCGTGCGCCTGCTGCGCACGCATGTGAGCTGGTTCGCACCCGAGCCCCCGCGCGCCTGGGGCGTGTACCGCGAGCTGCGCGCCGATTGGGCCGGGCGCGTCGAGCTCGAGTGCGTGAACATCAGCCCGCTGCACTTGTTCGCCGATGCGGATGCGGTCGATCGCATCGCGCGGCACGTCGCGGCCACGCCGGGCGGTGTGCTCGGCGGCTTCGTGCACACCACGCAGTTCAGCGAATCGGCATTACGCCATCTGTTGCAAGCCGCCGCGGCGCATAGCTTGCGTGTCGATCTGCATGCCGACGAGGAACTCGATGACCGCGCCTGTGGCGTGGCCAGCACCGCCCGCATCGCGGCCGAGCTCGGCCTGCACGGTCGCGTAGCGTGCAGCCATGCCTGCGCACTCTCCGTTCAAGACCCATCGACGGCACTGCAAACACTCGATGCGGTGGCCGCAGCCGGCATCAGCCTGATCAGCCTGCCGAGCACCAACCTGTTCCTGCAGGACGCACGCACCGGCCGCACGCCGCGGCTGCGCGGCATCACGCTCGTGCATGAAGCGCTGGCGCGCAGCATCCCGGTCGCCTTCGGCAGCGACAACGTGCAGGACGCCTTCAACCCCGTCGGCCGCCACGACCCGGTGGCCGCACTTGAACTCGCGGTGATGGCAGCGACGACGGGCACATCCAGTTGTGCCAATGGCTGTTCCGGAACGACACCGAGGCCGATTGCCCGGAGGCGATGCTGATCCACTTCGACGACGTGATCACGCGCGAGGACAAGGACATTCTGGAATCCACCGACCCCGATGCGGTGATCGACACGCGGCGCAGAGGCGTCGAATATTCGATGGAGAGCGACCGACCCGGCATGATGATCCGCAAGCGCCTGTTCGAATTGTTGACCCGGCATGGCGAAGTGGAAATACACCGCGGGAACATGGTAATCCCGATCAAGGAAAGCACGACATGAGCGAACCACTTGCACCCAGCACTCTCACCGACAGCGATGCGCTCTACCTCGGCCGCGCCATCGCCATCTCCAATGCAACACGCCTGCGTGGCAACCGCCCGTTCGGCGCCGTCATCGTCTCCGCGCAAGGTGAAGTCCTCGCCGAAGGCCGCAACAGCAATGCCGAAACGGGTGACTGCACCGCCCACGCGGAGACCGATGCGCTGCGCATCGCCACACGGAAGTTCCCGCGCGAGGTCTTGCAAGGTGCCACGATGTACGCCTCGGGCGAGCCTTGCGTGATGTGCGCCGGCGCAATCTTCTGGGGCAACATCCGCCGCGTCGTGTTCGCCATCGACGCGCTGCGCCTGCGCGAGTTCCGCGCGATGCAGGCGACGGCCGGCGATCTGGCGATGTCCTGCCGGGATGTGTTCGCCGTCTCGCCGCACGCCATCGAGGTCATCGGCCCGGCCTTGATCGACGAAGCCACCGCCGTCCACAAGGCCTACTGGGGCCGCTGAAGCGGGCGCGGTTAAGCTTCCGCGCCATGACGACCGACACCCGCCCCGCGCCACCCGGCAGCGACCCGAGCGCCGAACAGATCCTGCACAACCTGCGCCGCGCGAACGCCGTGGCGCAGCGCTCGCTCGGCGCGGGGCATCACCCTTTCGGCGCGATCCTCATCGGGCCCGACAACGAGACCGTACTGGCCGAGCAGGGCAATGTCGACACCGTGAACCATGCGGAAGCCGTGCTCGCGCGTGATGCCGCGAAGAAGCACCCGCCCGAGTTCCTGTGGGGCTGCACGCTCTACACCACGGTTGAGCCCTGCTGCATGTGCGCCGGCACGCAGTACTGGGCGCACATCGGTCGGCTCGTCTACGGCATGGAAGAGCGCCGCCTGCTCGCGCTGACCGGCAGCGACGCGCAGAACCCGACCATGGACCTGCCCTGCCGCGAGGTCTACGCGCACGGCCAGAAGGCGATCCGCGTCTGGGGCCCGGTGCCCGAGGTCGAAGCCGAGATCGCAGCGCTGCACATCGGCTTCTGGCAAGGCCAGGCGAGCTGATGGGCTGGCCGGGAAGCCTCAGCCTCGACTACCGTGCGGACCACCACAACGGCATCGCGCGCACGATCGCCTTCGATCGCCACGAGGGGCCACTGCGCATCCTCGCGAGCCTCTACCCCGAAGCACCGACCGTCTGCCACAACGTGCTGGTGCATCCGCCGGGCGGCATCGTCGGCGGCGACAGCCTGGCCATCGACATCAAGCTGGCAGCGACCACGCACGCGCTGTTGACCACACCCGGCGCCACGCGCTTCTACCGCAGCGCGGGTGCAGCGGCCACGCAGACGTTGACAGCGCAGGTCGCCGAGAGCGCGCGGCTCGAATGGCAGCCGCTGGAGACCATCGCGCACAGCGGCTGCATCGGCGAGAACCGCCTGCGCTTCGAACTCGCGCCGGGCGCCGAGATGATGGGCTGGGACGTACTCGCACTCGGCCTGCCCGCATCGAACGACGCCTTCGAGCGCGGCCGCTACACGCAGACGATCAGCCTGCCCGGTCAGTGGCTCGAACATGCCCTGATCGAGGCGAGCGACACACGCCTGCTCGACTCACCGCTCGGCTGGGCCGGCCGGCGTGTCCTGTGCACGATGTGGTTTGCGGCCGGCACGCCGATCGCTCCCGCGCGCCGCGACAGCCTGCTCGACAGCGCGCGCGAGCTGAGCGCAGCGCACGAACTTCACACCACGGCCGGCGCCACCTCGGCGCATGCCGGCGTGGTGGTGCTGCGGGTGCTCAGCGCCCGTGTCGAGCCGGCAATGAACCTGCTGACGCAGGTGTGGGCACGTTGGCGCGAGCAGGCCTGGGGGCTGCCCGCTTGCGCGCCGCGTGTCTGGCGGACCTGACGGGCTTCGACCTCAGGCGTACGCGTAGGGCCCGCCCCGTTCCACCGCACGCTGGTAGGCCGGGCGCGCGTGGATGCGCTGGAGGTAGGCCATCAGCTTCGGCCGGCTCGCGTTCAAGCCGGCCCGCTGCGCCGAGGCTTCGATCGGAAAGCTCATCTGGATATCCGCCGCGCTGAACTCCTCGCCCGCGAACCAGGTGCTGCGTGCCAGTTCGCTTTCCATGAAATCGAGTTGCCGCGTCAGGTTCGGCCCGATGTAGCTTTCCATCACCTTCGCCGAAATGCCACGCGCAATCGGCTTCACGAAAAACGGCATTGGCGCGCTGGCGATGCGGTCGAACACCATCTTCATCAACAGCGGCGGCATCGCCGTGCCTTCGGCGAAGTGCATCCAGTAGCGCCAGCGCAGCCGCTCGGGCGTGCCGACGGCAGGCACGAGACGCCCGGCGCCGTGGCGCTCGACCAGGTACTCGACGATGGCGCCCGACTCGGCCACCGTCACATCGCCTTCCGTGATCACCGGCGACTTGCCGAGCGCATGCACCTGGCGCAGTTCCGGCGGCGCGAGCATCGTCTTCGGGTCACGCTGGTAGGGCTTGATCTCGTAGGGAAGGCCCAGTTCTTCGAGCAACCACAGCACACGCTGCGAACGGGAATTGTTGAGGTGGTGGACGGTGATCATGGGGAGGGCCGGGTCCGGGCTGCGAAGCGATGGATTGTGCCCTCCAGGACCAGGCGCCCTGCGCTCGGCACGGGCTGGCAGCATGGTAGAAACTCCGGGGCAGCTGCCAAGTGCCGCCATGCACGGCATGCTGGTGTCGTGCAAGCCATCCTGGAGTGTTCAAGTGACCCCACCCATCCTGCAATTCGGTACCAGCCGTTTCCTGCAAGCGCACGTCGATCTGTTCGTTTCCGAAGCGATGGAACGCGGCGAGGCCATCGGGGGCATCACCGTCGTGCAGACCACCACGAACCCGCAAAGCACGGAGCGTGTTCAGGCGCTGAACCACGGCACGCCCTACCCGGTGCGCATCCGCGGTTTGCAGGACGGCGTGACGATCGACGACAGGCGGCTGTGCAGCGCGGTGCAATCCGCAGGGCAGGCACAGACCGACTGGCCTCGATTGCGCGCGGCAGCGTTCGCAGCGCAGGTCGTCGTCTCGAACACCGGCGACCAGGGTGACGTGCTCGACCCGCGCGACCACGATGAGCAGTTCAAGCGCTGCCCGCTGAACCTCGGCCACACCGTACTCGCCGAGCGCTGGCTGCAAGACCGGCGAGCGGCCGATGAGACCGTGCGCGAGGTGATGAATGACCTGTCGATGGTCACCGAGCTTGAAGCCGTCTGGGCCGACGAGGTGCTGCCCGTCTTCGATGCACAAGGTCGCGGCGATGCGGCGCGTGAGTACCTGGTCGCTCTGCGCGAGCGTTTGCGCAACCCCTTCCTCGCGCACCGTTTGGCCGACATTGCGCAGAATCACGCGCAGAAGAAACAACGCCGCTTCGCGCCGGTCGTGGCACTGGCCGAGTGGCTCGGTCTGACGATCGCGCAGACGCGCCTGCGTGCTGGTTTGGCCTCATCGGCATGAGCCCGCCCCTGAAGAAGGCCCTCGACGTGCTGACCGTCGGCGAGCCGATGGCGCTGTTCTCCGCGCTCACACCCGGCCGGCTGGACGAGGTGACGGACTGGCGGCGCAGCACCGCCGGCGCCGAGCTGAACGTGGCGATCGGCCTGGCGCGGCTCGGGCTGAAGGTGGGCTACCTGAGCCGCGTCGGCGACGACAGCTTCGGCCGCGGCGTGCTCGCCGCGCTGGCGCGTGAAGGTGTGTCGCGCGAGTGGGTGCGTGTCGATGCCGCGCACCGCACCGGCTTCATGCTGAAAGCGCGCGCCGAACAGGGCGCCGACCCGGCGATCGAATACCACCGCGCCGGCTCGGCCGCCAGCCACCTGGGCGTGGCCGACGCGCCGGGCGCGGACTGCGCGCACGGCTGGCTGCACTTGAGTGGCGTGGCCGCAGCGGTGTCCGATTCGCTGCGCGAGCTGGTCCTCGAACTCGCGGTCCGCGCACGGGCGGCCGGCCGGCGCGTCTCCTTCGATCCCAACCTGCGCCCGCAACTCTGGCCTTCGCCCGCGGCGATGGCGAGTGCGATCAACACGCTGGCCGCGCACGCCGATCTGGTGATGCCGGGCCTTGCCGAGGGCCGTTTCCTGACCGGCCTGAAACGCCCTGAAGAGATCGCCGACTGGTACCTCGACCATGGCGCGCAACAGGTGGCGATCAAGCTCGGCCCGCAAGGCGCCTACGTGTCCGAACGCGGCGGCCCGCGAGGCCTGCTGCCCGGCATCGCCGTGGCCCAGGTGATCGACACGGTCGGCGCCGGCGACGGCTTCGCGGTCGGCGTGATCAGCGGCTTGATCGACGGTTTGCCGCTCGACCAGGCGGCCGAACGAGGCAACCGCATCGGCGCACGCGTGGTGCAGTTCCCGGGCGACTCGGATGGGCTTCCAACGCGGGCGCAACTCGGCGCCTGAGATTCGCCGATAGGCGCTAACCGGCCGTTCGAGCCGACGGGTCCGGCAGGCTCCGCAAGAAGCCGAGCAGCAGCGCGTTCACCGCGTCGGCGCGCTCACGCTGCACCCAGTGGCCCGCGCCGTCGAGGAGGTGGCTGCCGCGCAATCCGGGCAGCGTGCGGCCGAAGTGCTCGATCTGCGCAGCGAAGCCGGGGAACTTCAGCACCGCGTCACGCGCGCCGGCAATGAACATCGACGGTTGATGAATCACGCAACCTCGCCAGGGCGCCAGCAGTTCCGATGACCGCCGCAGGTTGCGGTACCAGTTCAGCCCGCCGCGAAAGCCGGCGTGCCTGAACTCCTGCGCCACATGCGCAATGTCTTCCGCACTGAGCCAGGCCGGCAGCACCGCGGGATCGACGGTGTTGTCCAGGAAGCCGTGGCCGGCGAGGATCAGCCCGAACAAGCCACCCGCCGGCCGGTCGCCGGAAGCGCTGAAGTAGATGCGCCGCAGCGAAGCTTCCACGTCCCGCTCCAGCTCGGCCTCGGCCACGCCGGGTGTCTGGAAGTACTGCATGTAGAAGTTGTGGATACCCTGCGCTTCGAGTGCGCTCAGCAGGTCCGTTCGGCTCGGCGGCGAGTAGGGCACGCTCATGCCGACGACCGCATGGAACACATCGGGTCGCAGCAGCGCGCTGTGCCAGGCGACCGGCGCGCCCCAGTCGTGGCCGACGATGACGGCGCGCTCTTCGCCCAGCGCCTTGACCAGGTCGACCATGTCGCCGACCAGGTGCAGCAAGGTGTATTGCTCGATGGCTGGCGGCGCTTCGGTGTGGCCGTAGCCGCGCATGTCCGGCGCCACAGCGCGGTAGCCTGCGGCTGCGAGGGCGGCGAGCTGGTGCCGCCACGAATGCCCGCTCTCGGGCCAGCCATGGCAGAACAGCACCAGCGGCCCGCTACCTTGCTCGGCCACGCGCATGCGGATGCCGTTGACCTGTCGATCCTGGAAACTCAACTCGCCCATCGGCCCCTGCCTCGTGCTGTCGTCGGTGCCGGATGATCGGGCACTTTCGACCGGAAGGGAAATCGGCCGTTCAGATCGACATGCGCTCGCGAACGCCTTCGGCTTCCATGTCCTTGCCGCGCCCGCGCTGGATGATCTCGCCGCGCTCCATCACGATGTACTGGTCGGCGAGCTCGGCCGCGAAATCGTAGAACTGCTCGACCAGCACGATGGCCATGGTGCCGCGGTCGGCCAGCATGCGGATGACGCGGCCGATGTCCTTGATGATGCTCGGCTGGATGCCTTCGGTCGGCTCGTCGAGGATCAGCAGCTTCGGGCCGGCGGCGAGCGCGCGCGCAATCGCGAGCTGCTGTTGCTGGCCGCCGGAGAGGTCACCGCCGCGGCGGTTCAGGAACTGCTTCAGGATCGGGAACAGCTCGAACAGCTCGGGCGGAATCGGCGTGCTGCCGCTCTTGTAGGCCAGGCCCATGCGCAGGTTTTCTTCGACCGTGAGGCGGCCGAAGATCTCGCGGCCTTGCGGCACGTAACCGACGCCCTTGCGCACACGCTCGTAGGGTGTGTCGCGGGTGATGTCGCCACCGTCGAGCTTGATGCTGCCGGTCTTCACGGGCACAACGCCCATCATGCTTTTCAGCAGCGTGGTCTTGCCCACGCCATTGCGGCCGAGGATCACGGTGACCTCGCCGAGCTTGGCCTCCATGCCGACGTTGCGCAGGATGTGCGAACCGCCGTAGTACTGGTTGACGCCTTCGATTTTCAACATGTCGGTTTTCCACTGTGCTTCGGTTGGCGCGAGCGGAGGCTACCGGGTGACCGGCTCCGCTCATGTCCCCCGGGCCGGTTCATCGCCGGTTCGCTCCGGGTCGAGCAGATTCGGCCCTCCTCCTCTACTTCGCTGCGCCGGTCACCCGGCATCCTCCGCAGCGAGCCGTTGGTTCGTGCCCCGGCGTTCGAAGACCACAGTGGTGCCCAGAGCGCTGTGGTGGGGTGC
>JANYJL010000229.1 GCA_025361845.1 Rhizobacter sp. | reverse complement strand
TAGAAGGTGCCGACCATCGGCGACTTCACGATGTGCCCGGCCTGCACCGGCTCGGCGGCCACGGCCACCGGTGCGGCGGCGGCCACCGGCGCGGCCATCATCGCCTGGCTGGGCGCCTGCATGGCGTATTGAACCGGCTGCGCCACCACATTCGGGTCGGCCTTGACGATGCGCACCTTGCCATCGGCTTCGGTGATTTCGAGTTCGGAAATATTCGACTCGGACACCAGGTCGATCAGTGTCTTGAGTTTGCGCAGGTCCATGGTGTCTCCAACGTCGTCAATTGTTGTCATCGTCGCGCGGACCACCGACCGCGCGGATTCGTCGTGCGGGCTCCCGGTGCCTCGCCGACGGCCCGAACTTTAAGCGCCTTGGATACAAATGGCAGCAGTTGACAAGAATTTAATCCGGCTTCAGTGCTGACGCACTTTCAGCCGAGCCGCTTCGCCCAGCCGTCCAGATCTTCGGGGTGCAAGGCGCCGAGTTTGCGCGTGATGGCCTGACCTGCGCCATCGAACAGCACGCTGAAGGGCAGCGCGCCGCTGGCGTTGCCGAGGCTGCGGGCCAGTTCCACACCGTCCAGCCCGGCCAAGCCGATCGGGAAGCTCATGGGCCGCCGCCCCAGGAAGCTGCGCACCGGCGTGGGGCTGTCGACCGCGAGGCCCACGACCTGCCAGCCCCGCGCGAGATGCGCCTGGTGAAACTTGTCGAGCAGGGGCATCTCGGTCACGCAGGGCGCGCACCAGGTGGCCCAGAAATTCAGCAGGAAGGGTTTGCCGCGCAGGCCAGCGACCGCGAGGTCACCGCCTTCGGGCCGTTCGAAGTGCAGCGCCCAGAAGGCCGGCTCGGGCTGAAGTTCGGCATGCTGGGATTGCCACAGCGCGCCGCCCAGGCCCGCCAGCGCTGCGGCAGCACCGGCCCCGCCGATGATCAGGTTGCGTCGTTTCATGCGGAGGTGTCCATCAGTCTTTGAAGTGCGGCCAGGTCGCCGCGTTGGGTCTGGCCGCGGGTGTCGGGCTTCAGCGCGCCGCGCAGGTCGTCGTGGTCGAGCACAGTCAGCAGCACGGTGACTGATACACCGAGCGCGCGGCTCATGCTGCTGACGCTGAGCACATCCACGCTTTCAGCGCGCGGGCCGGGCAGGCTGCCGACATCGAAATCGATGCCGAGGTTGAGGAGGGCGATCTCGGCCGCCTTCGAGTCGTCGCAGAAGAGTTGCAGGTGCACGTTGTTCAGGCGCGTGGCGGTGCCGCGCCAAACGGCCCCGGTCAGGTGAGGGCGGAATTCGGCGAGCCGCTGCATCCATTCCGCGGCCACTTCGCGCAGCGCGACGAGTTCACCCGGCTGCGTGTCGGCACAGAAGAGGGCGATGTACTCCCGCACCTCGTCTTCCACCGCCTGGTTGTCTGGCAGCTCGGCCGGGCGCACGCTGTGGCGGCCGAGCACACGCGCGGCCTTGCGCTTGGCCGGGCCGTACTCCATGCCTTCCTCGACGATGAGGCGGGCGGCGGTGGCGGCGATCTCCGCAGTGAGGCTCATGGCAAATCCACCGAGGACATGCGCGCCGCCACCGTGCCCGCCCTCCCCACCACGTAGGCCGAGCCGGGCCGCTTCTCGAAGCGCTTGGGTGCCGGCAGCATCACTGCCAGGCGCGCGGCCTGCATCGTGCCCAGGCGCGCGGCCGGAACGTGGAAGTAGTGGTGCGCGGCCGCTTCGGCGCCGAATATCCCTTCGCCCCACTCGACGTTGTTCAGGTAAATCTCCAGGATGCGTTCCTTGCTCAACAGCGCTTCGAGCATGAAGGTGATGATGAATTCCTGCGCCTTGCGCGCCAAGCTGCGCTCGCCGCCTAGGAACAGGTTCTTGGCGAGCTGCTGCGTGATGGTCGAGCCACCCACGACCTTGGCCTGCGCATGCACCACCGCTTTGCTCGCCGCCGCCTTGGCTGAAGGCGCCCGCGCGAGCCGCTTGTCGATGTGCTCGTTGATCTTCTCGGCTTGTTGTTCGGCGCGCTGGTTGCGTTCCCAGGCCTTTTCCAGCGCATCCCATTCGACGCCACTGTGGTCCGAAAAGTTCGCATCTTCGGAGGCGATCACGGCGCGCTTGAGCGGGTCGGCGATGTGCGCGTAGGCAACCCAGTCCTGGCTCCACAGCACTTCATGCTGCTCGGTCGCCAGGCGCCAGATCTCGGAGCGCTGGAAGGTGGTGGACTGCGGGTCCACGACGATCATCAGCGCCACGCGTGCGAGGAAATAGAGCTGTAAGGCGAACGCCGACAAGAGCAGCAGCACGACGAGCCGCGACAGCGAGCGCCAGATGGATTTCACTTCTTCGCCCGAGCCATGCGCTCGCGCAATGCGGCCAGCACGGGCGTGGTGTCGGGCCGCACGCCGCGCCACAGCAGAAAGGCTTCGGCCGCCTGCTCGACCAGCATGCCCAGGCCGTCGCGGCCGCGCGCGCCGTGCGCGGCGGCCCACTCCAGAAAGCCTTGCGCGGCCGGGCCGTACATCATGTCGAGCGCCAGCGCGTCGCGGCCGAGCACCTCGGCCGCCACAGGCGGCGCCGCGCCCGCGAGGCTGCTCGCGGTGCCGTTGACGACCACGTCGTAGCCCGCGCCGCAATCGGCCAGCGTGGCGGCGTGCAGCCTCGCGCTACCGGCAACTGCGACATGCCGCTCGACCAAGGCCCGCGCCTTGTCGGCCGTGCGGTTGGCCACGACCAGCTCGGCGGGCTGCGCCGCGAGCAGCGGGCCGAGCACCCCGGCCGCCGCGCCACCCGCGCCGATCAGCAGCACGCGCCGGCCACGCAGCGCTACGTCGGCATTGCGCTCGATGTCGGCGACGAGCCCCGCGCCGTCGGTGTTGTCGCCCAGCCAGCCGTCTTCGTCGAAGCGCAAGGTGTTGCAGGCTCGCGCCAGCGCAGCACGCGTCGTGTGCCGTGCAGCCACCGCAAAGGCCTCGAACTTGAACGGCACGGTGACATTGCAGCCGCGTGCCGCGCCTGACGCGGTATCCGCCGCAAAGCGTTGCACCGTCCCCGCAAAATCATCCAGCGGGATGAGCAGCCGGCCGTAGTCCAATACCTGCCCGGTCTGCAACGCGAACGCGGCGTGGATGAAGGGCGACTGGCTGTGCTCGACCGGGTTGCCGGTCACGACGTATCGGTCCATCGCCTCCTACCTCTGCGTCTCGGTCATCGTCGCCTCCAACCCGTCGTCGCGGGTGAAGCGAAAGCGCGAGGTGATCACCAGCTCATCGGCCTTGCGCCGCATCGCCGGCGAGAACGCACCGAAGGGCGCCGCCGCCCGCACGATGGCCAGCGCGCGCCGGTCGAGGATCTTGGTCTTGGAAGGCCGCACCACCTCGGCATCGACGAGCCGGCCTTCGGCGTCCACCGTCACGTTCATCGTCAACTCGCCATAAAGTTTCTTGCCCTGGGATTCGGGGAAGTCGCGCGTGCCGCGCTCCTCGACCTTGCGGCGCAACTGGTCGTAGTAGAGCGCGTAGACCTCTTCGCGTGTGGCCGGGCTGATGTAGCGCTTCTTCGGGCGTGCGTTCTCTTCGCTGATGCGTTTTTCGATCTCGGCCAGCAACTGCACGAGCTGGCGGCGCCGGTCTTCCTGCGCACGTTCTTCGGGTGTGCCCTGGTCGCGCCGCGGGTCGGGTGTGGGCAGCAGCGCGAGTTCGTGTTTCACCTGGGCGAGCAGCTGCAACTGCGTTTCCTGCAACTGCTCGATCTGGCGGTGCGCTTCTTCGTTCGCGTCGCCCACTTCCATCGTCGGCGAAGCGGGCAAGGGTGAGGTGGCGCGGCCCTTGTCGGCCTCGCCGCCGCCGGCCAGGTTGGCCTGCGCGATCGCCTGCGCCTTGGTGGGGATTTCGCCCGAACGCGAGTTGACCAGGATCACCTCGAGCGGCGAATCCTGGAACATGCGGTTGAAGCCTTCCGGGTCGACCAGGCGCACCGCGAGCAAGGCCCCGTGCACGGTCAACGAGAACAGCAGGGCAAATTGCAGCGTGCTGAGCGCGCGCAGGCGCTGGCCCCAGCTGCGGCGCCGATGCGCGGCGCTGTATCCGCTGTGGCGTGCCAGCAGCTCGGTCGGCGCCTCGGGCACCGTGTCCGGTGCGTCGATGGCGTCGATCGCTTCAAGCGGCAGCGGCGGCGCCCGTCGTTTCGGTTTCTTGTGTTTCGCCATGGATGTCGATCGCCAGCGTCAGCGGGCCGGCGTTGTCGATTGCGTCGTCGCCGGCATCTTCGGCCGGCGTGTCGGTGGCAGGCACATCGTCGAGCCGTGCCACCACGCTCGCGTGCAGGTCGAGGGTCAGCAGGTCGGCGCCGGTGACGCGCACACGCACATGCGCGCCACGCGGCAGGTTTTCGGCACCGAGTGCGCGGAACACCAGCGGCAAGTCATCGGCGCGCACGAGGCCGTCTTTCATCGCCACCGCGGTCAGCTCGGTGATGTCGTTCTGAGCCAGGTATTGCAGCGTCCAGTAGCGTTCGATACCCGACTGGAAGCCGTTGTATTCAGCGTAGGCCGCGTCGAAGCCCGAGATGATGGCGAACAGCTGCACGTCCTTCGGCTTGAACGGTGCAGCGAGCGCAGCGGTGCGGCCGTGGCGCGCGCAGGCAATGATCTGCCACTGGTTCACCAGGTCCACATAACGCCGCAGCGGCGAGGTGGCCCAGGTGTATTGCGCCACGCCCATGCCCGCGTGCGGCGCGGGCTTGGTGCCCATGCGCACCTTCACGCCGGGTGCGAGGCTCGCCTGGCTGCGGTAGATGCCGGGCACGCCGCAGTCGGCGATCCAGCCGCCCCAGGTGCTGTTCGCCAGGATCATCGCTTCGGCGACGATAAGATCGAGCGGCGCACCGCGTTGCCGTGTGCCGATCGACACGCGCTCGTCGCCCTTCGGCTCGCGCCCATCGTTGCCTTCGAGGCGGAAGTTGTAGTCGGGCCGGTTGAAGTTCTCGGGCTTGCCGCGAGCCACTTCACGCAGGGCCTTCAGGTGCTTCGCGAGGCGGAAGGCGAAGGCGAGTTCGGGCGCGAATTCATAGCTCGCAGGCGTCTCGCCGGTGAGCGCGCTTTCGGTGACCACGCTGTCGAGCTGATCGTGGCGCAGGTTCGCCGCGATCGGCACCCGTTCGAGCCTGGTCTCGCTCGCTGTCACTGCGAGCGTGGCTTCGTCGAACGTGACGTACAGCGACACGGCAGGGCAATCGCGCCCGGCCATCAGGGTGTAGGCCTGCACCACCTCGTCGGGCAGCATCGTCAGCTTGTAGCCGGGCATGTAGACGGTGGACAGGCGCTCACGCGCGAGTTTGTCGAGCGGCGAGTCCGGGCTCATCGCCAGGCCCGGTGCGGCGATGTGCACACCGAAGATCACGGTGCCGGTGCCCAGGCCTTGAACCGAGAGCGCATCGTCGATTTCCGTCGTCGCCGAATCGTCGATCGAGAAGGCACGCACCGCCGCCAGCGGCAGCGTTTCCTTGAACGCCGGCGCTTGCAGCGCGGGGAACGCCGTGCCCTTCGGAAAGTTCTCGAACAGGAAGCGCCGCCAGTGGAACTGGTAGGGCGAGTCGATCGCGCCCGCGCCCTTCAGCAGATCGAGCGGAGCCTTCTGCGAACGCCGCGCGGCTTCAACCACGGCCTTGTATTCGGGCGCGTTCTTGTCGGGCTTGAAGAGCAGCTTGTAGAGCTGCTCGCGCACGGGGCCAGGGCAGGCGCCTGCGACCAGTTCACCGGCCCAGCCATCGATCTGCGCCGCGATGAGCTTCTTGCGCTCGATGCCGAGCAGGGCCGCCTTGACGATCTCTTCCGGCGCCTTCTTGAAGTTGCCCTTGCCGAGGCGGCGGAAGTAGTGCGGCGCCTCGAACAATCGGAACAGCGCCGCGGCCTGCTTCTCGGTGCCGGCACTGGCCTCGAAATAGTCGCGCGCCAGGTCGGCGAAACCGAACTCGGCCTCGGGCGCGAATTCCCAGGCGAGGTCGAGGTCGATCTCCTGCGCCAGGGTCTGCGCGGAGGCGATCAACTCGGCCGGCTGCGGCTTGTCGAACTTCAGCAGCACATTGGCGGACTTGACCTTGACGCGCTTGCCCGAGTCCAGCTCGATCTGCATCGAACTGTCGGCCTCGGACATCACGCGGCCGGCGAGGAATTTGCCGGCGTCTTCGAAGAGGGCGTACATAGGGGACGGATTGTCGCTTGAAGTCGGGGCGGGCTTCGGGCTGACAAAGGTGACCGGACATGAATGGGGATGCTGAACGCCGGCGGTCAGGGAAATTGAGCATCGCACCGCTGGCGCCATTGAAGCCTTTGCCGGCTCTGGTCGACGCCCTCGGCAGCACTCTCGAACCTGGCCAGCGACTGGAAGGGCGACGAAGTCCGTATCAGTAGCTCCGCCCGCGCTTGAACTGCGCATGCGACTTCCGCGCCAGCGTCGTGCTGCGCGCGATGGCCGCGAACGAGCCCGCCGCGTGCGCGTGGCAGATCGCCAGGCCGAGCGCATCGGCCGCGTCCTTGCCGGGCAGGCCGGGCAGGGCGAGCAGGCGCATCACCATCTCCTGCACCTGCTCCTTGCGCGCCTGGCCGTGGCCGACGATGGCTTTCTTCATTTGCAAAGCCGTGTACTCGGCCACGTCCAGGTCGTTCGAGACCAGCGCGGTGAGCGCGGCACCGCGCGCCTGGCCGAGCAGCAGGGTCGACTGCGGGTTGACGTTGACGAACACGATCTCGACCGAGGCACAGGCCGGTTGGTAGCGCGCCGTCACCTCGCGCACGCCGTCGAAGATGATCTTCAGGCGGGCGGGCAACTGGCCGATGTCGACCGCGTCGGTCTTGATCGTGCCGCTGGCCACGTAGTGCAACTTCGAGCCCTCGGTGTCGATCACGCCGAAGCCCGTGGTGCGCAGGCCGGGGTCGATGCCGAGGATTCTCATGGTGTGCGGATCATGGACTCAGTGGACGCTTCAAAATCCGAAGTACCAACGCACCGAGTGAAAGAACACCGGTGCCGCAAAACACAGCGCGGCCACGCGGTCGAGCAGGCCGACGGCGCCGGTCACTGACGGCTGACCGCCCCAGTTGTGCACGCCCGCGTCGCGCTTGAGCGCTTTCATCACCAGCTCGCCGAGCGTGCCGCTGGCGCCGGCGAGCACGCCCATCACCAGGGCTGGAATCGGCTTGAACGGTGTGGCCCAGTAGAGCAGCGCGCCGACCAGGCCTGCGGCCGCCGCGCCGCTCAGCCACGCCCGCCATGAAAACGAGAGGCTGATGGCGGGCGCCACCGGCCGGCGGCGCAGCACGCGGCTCGCCGCCTCCTGCACGATCTGCGCGACCGCGACCACCACGACGAGGAAGAAGACGAGGAAGGCGCCGCGGTCCTGGTACTTTGGCAAATCCAGCAGCAGCAAGGCCGGTGCATGGCTCATGCCGTAGACGCAGACCATGATGCCCCACTGGATCTTCGCGGTGCGCTCAAGAAAACGCTGCGGGTCGTTGCCGAAGGCGCTGACGACGGGAATGGCGAGGAACACATAGACCGGGATGAACACGGTGAAGAAATCGAAGTGTTCGGCACCGACGGTGATGTACTGCAGCGGCAGCACGACGAAGAAGGCGAGCAGCAGGCTGCGGTGATCGGCACGGCGTGTGTGCGTGAGCGTCACGAACTCGCGCAGCGCGAGGAAGGAGAGCACGCCGAACAGCAGAGTCGAGACGAACGGCCCCGAAGCCCAGGCGAGCCAGAACAGCACCGCGCCGACCCACACCGCGCGCAGGTCGCGCTTGCGTCGTTCGTGGCGCTCCTGCTGAGCGCTCGTCTGCTCGCGCAGCGTGCGGGTGAAGGCAACCAGCGTGGCGAGCAGCAGCACGCCGAACAGCGCGACGAACAGCAGGCCGATCTGCTGCGAGACGCTCAGTGCGCGCAAGAAGCCCATCAGTTGGCCACCGCGTCGAGTGCGATCACGGCCGCGCGGGCGCGATCGAGGAAGGCGCGTTTGTCTTCGCCCGGCAACAAGGCCAGCGGCGCACCGAAACTCACCGAGCACAGGATCGGCACCGGCACCACCTCGCCCTTGGGCATGACACGCTGCACGTTGTCGATCCAGGCGGGGATCAGCGGCACGTCGGGGAAGGCTTCGGCCAAGTGGAACAGGCCCGACTTGAACGGCGCCGGCGTGCCCAGATGGCCGCGTGTGCCTTCGGGAAAGATCACCAGCGAGTCGCCGTTGCGCAGCGCATCGAGCAGGGGCTCCAGCGGGTCTTCGTCGGCCGTTCGCTCTCTGCTCACGTACACCGCGTTGAAGATCTCGCGCGTGATCCAGTGCCTGAGCGGTGTGGCTGTCCAGTACTCGCGCGCCGCGATCGGCCGCGTGGTGGCGCGCAGTTCGCGCGGCAGCGCGGCCCAGATCAGCACCCAGTCGAAGTGGCTCTGGTGGTTCGCGAAGTAGATGCGCTGCTCGGCCTTCGGCGGGCAGCCGAGCCAGTGGCCTTGCGCGCCGGTGATCAGGCGCGCGAGGAAGGCCAGCGCCAGGCCAGCCGCCTCGGGAAGCGTCACGCGCGGCTCGTCAGATCAATGGCGAAAATGGCGCACGCCGGTCAGCACCATCGCGATGCCGCGCTCGTTGGCGGCGGCGATCACCTCGTCGTCGCGCATGCTGCCGCCAGGCTGGATCACGCTGGTGGCGCCGGCATCGCAGACGACGTCGAGCCCGTCGCGGAAGGGGAAGAAGGCATCACTCGCGACGGCCGAGCCGGCAAGCGTGAGGCCGGCGCTCTCGGCCTTGATGCTGGCGATGCGCGCCGAGTCGATGCGGCTCATCTGGCCCGCGCCCACACCGAGCGTCATGCCGCCGCCGCAGAACACGATCGCATTGCTCTTCACGTACTTCGCGACCTTCCATGCAAACAGCAGATCGTTCATTTGCTGCGGGCTCGGCTGCTTGGCGGTCACGACCTTCAGGTCTTTCAACGCGAGCGCATGGTTGTCGGCACTTTGAATCAACAGGCCCGAGCCGACACGCTTCACGTCCTGCGCGTTGCGGCCTTGCTCCCACGCCGTCGCGCCACCCGGCGGCAGGGCAATCTGCAACACGCGCGTGTTCGGTTTCGCTGCGAACACGGCCAGCGCTTCGGGCGTGAAGCTCGTCGCGATCAGCACCTCGACAAACTGCTTGGCGACGAGTGCCGCGGCTGCACCGTCGAGTGCGCCATTGAAAGCGATGATGCCGCCGAAGGCCGAGGTCG
>JANYJL010000156.1 GCA_025361845.1 Rhizobacter sp. | reverse complement strand
GCCTTGCGCCAGCGCGGCCTTTACCGCGTGCGCCACCACTTCGTGCGCGTCGCGGAAGGGCAGGCCCTTCTTCACCAGGTAGTCGGCCAGGTCGGTGGCGGTGGCGTAACCGCGCCGCGCAGCGCGCTCCATCGCCTCGGGTTTCACGGCGATGCCGGCCACCAGTTCGCAGAAGATGCGCAGCGTGTCTTTCAGCGTATCGACCGTGTCGAAGAGCGGTTCCTTGTCTTCCTGGTTGTCCTTGTTGTAGGCCAGCGGCTGGCCCTTCATCAGGGTGATCAAACCCATCAGGTGGCCGACCACGCGGCCGGTCTTGCCGCGCGCGAGTTCGGGCACGTCGGGGTTTTTCTTCTGCGGCATGATGGAACTGCCGGTGCAAAAACGATCGGCCAGATCGATGAAACCGAAGTTCTGGCTCATCCACAGCACCAGCTCTTCCGAGAGGCGCGAGAAGTGCACCATGCACAGTGCGGCAGCGGCGGTGAACTCGATCGCGAAGTCGCGGTCGCTCACCGCATCCAGGCTGTTCTGGCAGACGTTGGCGCGGCCTTCGGCATCCAGCATGCCGAGCGTGCGCGCCACGCGTTCGCGGTCGAGCGGGTAGCTGGTGCCGGCCAGCGCGGCCGCGCCGAGCGGCAGGCGGTTGGTGCGCACGCGCACTTCGGCCAGGCGCTCGGCATCGCGCGAGAACATCTCCACGTAGGCCAGCAGGTGGTGGCCGAAGCTCACCGGCTGAGCCACCTGCAAGTGCGTGAAGCCAGGCAGGATGACACTCGCGTTCGCCGCCGCCACCTCCACGAGCGCGCGTTGCAGTTCGGTCAGCAGGCCGAGCAGGGCGCTGATCTCGTCGCGCAGCCACAGGCGCACATCGGTGGCCACCTGGTCGTTGCGCGAGCGGCCGGTGTGCAGGCGCTTGCCGGCATCGCCGACGAGCTGGGTGAGGCGCGCCTCGATGTTCAGGTGCACGTCTTCGAGTTCGAGCTTCCACTCGAAGCGGCCGGCTTCGATGTCGGCCGCGATGCGTTCCAGGCCGCGTTCGATGTCGGTGTGGTCCTGCCCGCTGATGATGCCCTGCGCGTGCAGCATCTCGGCGTGGGCGAGGCTGCCGGTGATGTCGGCCTTCCACAGGCGCTGGTCGAAACCGACGCTCGCGGTGTAGCGCTGCACGAGCGCGCTCATCGGCTCAGAGAACAGGGCGGACCAGGCTTGTGATTTGTTGTCGAGCGGGTTGGCGGACATGGGGTGCAGGGTGGGGCGCGGGCCAGTGCAAGAGCGAGGGCTGGCATTCGTGCCGGAGTTGGTGACAATGCGCGATGGGCGCAGCCGCTCGATTCTATCGACGCTGCCCCTTTGGGCGATCCTGCTGACGCCGTTCTCCAACCCGCACAGCCCCCAAGCCACCTATCACACCGCCATGCCCGCGAACCTGCCCGACGACACCCTCGCGCCAGCCGCCAGCGGCGCGCCGCCGGCGTGGTCGGCATCGACACGGCCGGCCGATCTGCGCAGCTCGGGCTTTGGCCCGACCGTGTTCGACGCGCTGGCGGTGGACGCGCCGCAGCGGCCGACCTCGGTGTTCGATGTCTGCCATGTTGGCGTGGCGCTGCGCGCGCTGGTGTTCGTGCACGCGGTCGTGGCCGTCGGCGTGCTGTTTGTGGCGGGCACGGCGCAGGCCTGGCTGGAGCAGTTCGCGGGGGCCTCGGCGGTGGCCTTGCCGGCGGTGCTGCTGTGGCTGGTGGCGGCCTGTGCGCTCAAGCGCCCGCTCGGTGCCGCTGCGCCGGCCTTGCAGTGGACGGTGGCGCTGGCGCTGGGCGCCATCGGCGGGCTGGCCGGCTCGGCGATGGTCTCGCAGCTCGATTTCGATGGGGTCGCGGCGGGCCGCCCACCCGCCTGGCTGGCTCCGATGCTGGCCGGCGCAGGCCTGGCCGGCGTGATGTTCCAGTGGCTGCGCCTGCGTGCGCAGGCGCTGTTGCCGGCCGAGACGACGGCCCGGCTGGCCGAGTTGCAATCGCGCATCCGCCCGCACTTTCTGTTCAACACGCTCAATACGGCGCTGGCCCTCGTGCGGCTCGACCCGGCGCGCGCCGAAGGCGTGCTCGAAGATCTCGCCGAGCTGTTCCGCGTGGCGCTCACCGAGAGCGGCGAATCGGTCACGCTGGCCGAAGAGGTGGCGCTCGCGCAGCGTTACATCGCCATCGAGCAGATCCGCTTCGGCAGCCGCCTGCGCGTGAGCTGGGAGCTCGATGCCGATGCCGGCCTGGCGCGGGTGCCGCCGCTGGTATTGCAGCCACTGGTCGAGAACGCGGTGCGCCACGGCGTGGAGCCGGCGGCGGCGGGCGGCACCATCCGCATCCGCACGCGTGTGAAGTCGGGCCGCGCGGTGGTGGTGATCGAGAACACCGTGCCGGCCGAGCCATCGCGCCCCGGCAACGGCATGGCGCTCAAGAACGTGCGCGAGCGTTTGAACCTGATGCACGACGTGGCCGCGCAGTTCGATACGCGTGCCGCGCCGAACCTGTTCCGCGTGCAGATCGGGGTGCCGTTGTGAATCCGCCGGGCCGCCCCAAGGGTTCATGCTCCCGCATGGCGGGTTCGCGCGCAGCGCGGAGGGTGCCGTTATGAATGGGGTGCCACTGCGCGTGTTGATCGTCGATGACGAAGAGTTGGCGCGCTTGCGCCTGCGCAGCCTGGTGCAGGAATGCACCGATCCGCTCGTCACTGTGGTCGGCGAAGCGGCGAGCGCGGCGCAGGCCCTCGTGTGGCTGGCGCAGCAGGAATGCGACCTGCTGCTGCTGGACGTGCACATGCCTGGCCGCGATGGCGTGCAACTGGCCGACGAATTGCGCAAGCGCGCGGATGCGCCGGCCGTGGTGTTCGTCACCGCGCATGCCGAACATGCCTTGAAGGCCTTCGACCTGGATGCGGTGGACTACCTCACCAAGCCGGTGAAACGCGAGCGCCTGCACGCAGCGTTGCAACGGGTGGCGCAGCGCCGGGGTGCCACACCGGCAACGTCCGCCTCACCGCCGGACGAAGCGGTGATCGTGGTCAGCGAACGTGGGCGCGTGGTGCGTGTGCCGCTGGCGCAGGTGCTCTACCTGAAGGCCGAGCTGAAGTACGTGACGCTGCGCACCGCTGAACACACCTACGTGCTCGACGAATCGCTCTCCGAACTCGAACTGCGCCTGGGCGACCGCTTTCTGCGCGTGCACCGCAACGCGCTGGTGGCGCGCCGCGCGGTGCGCGCACTCGAACGCCGCGTGATGGCCGGCGACGGCGACGATGAAGGCGGCGAAACCTGGGCCGTGCGCATGGCGCCGGTGGACGAGTGGCTGGCGGTCTCGCGCCGCCAGGTGGCCGCCGTGCGCGAAGCCTTGGGCGCGGCCGGGGGCTGAGGGTCCGGCGCGCCGCGCTGCTTGATTCAGCGCAAGACGCCGGGGCCCGGTTCGGCGCACGCTGGGCAGCGCAAAGACGGCGCCTGTCGCGCTGCTGCGCGACGGAGCCCCCGTTCATGAGCCACCCCTGTCTGACCATCATCCGCCACGAACACGGCGCGCTGTCGGCGATGCTGCGCTCGATCACCCTGCTGCTGGCCGAACACCGTCGCCGCGCCACGCTGCCCGACTTTGCCGTGCTGCGCGCGATGCTGTTCTACGTCGACGAGTTTCCGGAGAAGCTGCATCACGCCAAGGAAAGCAAGCTGCTGTTCCCGAAGCTGCGCGCCCGCAGCGCCGAGGCCGCCGAGGTGCTGGACCGGCTCGACCGCGAACACGCCGGCGGCGAGCAGGCCATCCGCGAGCTGGAGCACGAGTTGCTGGGCTTCGAGATGATGGGCAGCACCGAACAAGGCGAAGGCCGGCGCGTGCGTTTCGAGCAAGCGATGGAGAAGTACGTTGCCTTCTACCTCGAGCACATGCGCATCGAGGAGACGGTGGTGCTGCCCCTGGCCCAGCGGGTGTTGACGGACGAGGACTGGAAGGAACTCGACACCGCCTTCCTGCAGAACCGCGACCCGCTTGTCGGCGCCGAGGCCGACGGCGTCTACCGCGAGCTGTTCAAGAAGATCCTGATGACCTTGCCCGCACCGCTCGGCCTGGGCTCGGCGCTCGAAGCGCTGTCCGGCACCGGCCTGGTCCGCTCTGCGCAGGTGCGCTGACTCGCAGCCTGCGTCGTGTCAGAGCGAGCCGGTGGCCGACTTGTCGGAGGCTTCGGCGACGATGCGCCAGCCCTGGCCCTCACGCACCAGCACCAGCCGCTTGGGCGTGCCGGATTCGCGGTAGGTGTCGGCCACGTAGTCCTGCGTGTAGTGGGCCACGACTTGCTCTTCGGACATGGGCTCGACGCGCAGGTCGCGCACCGTCACCGCGATGTTGCGGCGCCGCTCGATCATCTGCCGGCGTGATTTCTCCCACGCCGAGCGGCTGGCGCCGTTCTCGGGCATGAAACCTTCGCCGTAGTAGCCCAGGTAGCGGGCCACGTCGCGTTCGGACCAGGCGCGCGCCCAGGCTTCGACGGTGGCCTTGGCTTCGTCGATCGGGGCCGGCATCGGCTCGGCCGTCGCTTTGGCGCCGGCCACCGGGCTGGGTGCGGCCACGGGCACGAGTGCGGCGGCAACGGGTTGCACCACAGGCACGGTCGGCGCAGCCGCCGTGACGGCGGGCTCCGTGGCCTGGGCGGGCGACACGTCGACTGGCTTCGGGCTCTTTGGCGCCTGCGCCTGCACGGCTGGCGTTGCGGCGCGATCGGCCTGGCTGCTCGCCAGCGCCGCGTAGAGCGCCGCACCGCCGAGCAGCGCGAGCACCGCGAGCGCCGCTGCGGCCAGCGGCGCGCGGCTCGCCTTCATCGGCGTGGGCCGGAACGAACGGCTGTGCGTGTGGCCGAGGCTGGGCACGTGCGGGAGCGGCGATGCCACCAATTTCGGCTCGCGTTCAGCGCGTTCGACTGCGTGCTGGATGAGGTTCATGTCCATCGTCCCGTTGTAACAGCCGGCATTCTGGCCCGCCCCGACAGCATCGTGTTACCCAGTGTTGCGCAATCCTGCCGCGACTCCGTTGATGGAGATGTGGATTCCGCGCTGCACCCGCTCGATGCCGCGGTCGCCCTCGACACGATGGCGGTAGCGCCGCATCAACTCCACCTGCAAGTGGTTCAGCGGGTCGAGGTAGGGGAAGCGGTGTTCGATCGAGCGCGCGAGCGAGGGGTTCGAGGCCAGGCGGTTCTTCTCGCCGGTGATGAGCGAGAGCGTGTCGTTCGTACGCTGCCATTCGGCTTGGACGAGGCCGAAGATCTTCTTGCCGAGCTTCTTGTCTTCGACCAGATCGACATAACGCGCCGCGATGGCGAGGTCGCTCTTGGCCAGCACCATGTCGAGGTTGGACAGCAGGGTGCGGAAGAAGGGCCACTGCTTGTGCATCTTCTGCAGCAGGGCCAGGCGCTCCTTGCGGAGCTTCGCCTCGCTGCCCAGGTAGGCCTCGATCGCCGAACCGAAGCCGCACCAGCCGGGCAGCGCGACACGGCACTGGCCCCAGCTGAACGACCACGGAATCGCACGCAGGTCTTCGATCGCTCGCGTGGCCTTGCGGGAGGCCGGGCGCGAGCCGATGTTCAACTCGGCGATCTCGCGGATCGGCGTGGCGCTGAAGAAGTACTCGGTGAAGCCGGGGGTTTCATAGACGAGCTTGCGGTAGGCCGCCATGCTCGCGTCGCTGATCGCCGCCGCCGCATCGAGAAAGCCTTTCGGCGCACTCTTGGTCGGGTGCAGCAGGGTCGCTTCGAGCGTGGCCGCGACGAGCGTTTCTAGGTTGCGCCGGCCGATCTCGGGGTGGGCGTATTTCGACGCGATCACCTCACCTTGTTCCGTGAGACGGATCTGCCCGTTCACCGTGCCGGGCGGCTGCGCCAGGATGGCCTGGTAGCTCGGGCCGCCGCCACGCCCGACCGTGCCGCCGCGGCCATGGAAGAGGCGCAGCGTCAGGCCATGGTCGCGCCGCAAGTCGCCGAACAATTCGACCAGCGCGATCTCGGAGCGGTACAGCTCCCAGTTGCTGGTGAACATGCCGCCGTCCTTGTTGCTGTCGCTGTAGCCGAGCATGATGTCCTGCTCGGCGCCCGAGCGCTTCATCATCTCGACGATGCCGGGCAGTTCGTAGAACTCGCGCATGATCGGTGCCGCATTGCGCAGGTCGCCGATGGTCTCGAACAGCGGCGAGACGATCAGGTCGGTGATGGCCGTGTCGGCCTTCGTCGTGCCGACGGTGCCGCGCAGCAGGCCCACTTCCTTCAACAGCAGCAGCACTTCCAGCAGATCGCTCACCGCCTCGGTGTGCGAAATGATGTAGTGGCGCAGCGCGTTGCGGCCGAAGCGCTCGAGCATCTTCACCGCAGTCTCGAAGATCGCCAGTTCGCCTTCGCTGTGTTCGCTGTACGGTGCTGCGCGCACGCGCAGCGGCCGCGCATCGGCCAGGCGCGCCATCAGCAATTCACGCCTTTGCATTTCGTCGAGCGCGCTGTAGTCGGCTTCGATGCGCGCGGTCTTCAGCAGCTCGGCGACCACGGCCTCGTGTTTGTCCGAACTCTGGCGCAGGTCGACCGTGGCGAGGTGGAAACCGAACACCTGCACGGCGCGGATCAGCGGCGCCAGGCGCGGGCCGATCAGCGCCTGCGCGTGGTGCACGTGCAGCGAGGCTTCGATGGTGCGCAGGTCGGCGAGGAACTCCTCCGAGTATTGGTACGGGTTCTGCGGCGGCACCGCGTGGCGCAGCGCTTCGGTGCCGGTGAACTCATGCAGCGTCGCGGCCAGGCGTGCGTACATGCCGATCAGCGCGCGGCGATAGGGCTCGTCGCCGCGGTGGCTGTTGTGGTCGGGTGAACGATCTGCGAGCGCGAGCAGCTCGGGCGCCACCGGCGCCAGCGTGCCGGAGATCGACAGCTCGGCGCCCAGCTCGTGCACCTCGACCAGGTAGAACCGCAGCACGGTTTCGCTTTGCCGGGCGAGCGCCATCTTCAGCGTCTCGGCGGTGACGAAGGGGTTGCCGTCGCGGTCGCCGCCGATCCAGTTGCCCATGCGGAAGAATGGCGCGATCTCGTGGCCGGGCAGGGCCTCTTCCAGCTCGCGGTACATGCGCGGAATCTGGCGCAGGAAGGTGGAGCGGTAGTAGGACAGCGCGTTCTCGATCTCGTCGGCCACCGTCAGTTTGGCGGTGCGCAGCATGCGTGTCTGCCAGAGCTGGGTCACACGGGCGCGCAGCAGCGCTTCGTTGTCGGCCATCTCGCGTGCGGTGTGCAACTCGTCGCGCGCACCCACCAGTTCGGCGATGGCACGTTCCGCATCCAGGATGCTCTTGCGTTGCACCTCGGTCGGGTGGGCGGTGAGCACGGGCGAGATGTGAGCATGCTTGAGCGTCTTCACGATCTCGGCGGCACGCACATCGGCTTTCGCCAGGCGCTCGAAGCAGGTGGCGAGCGAACCTTCCTGGTGGTGGCCCTGGCGCTCGTGGTGGTCGCGCCGGCGCACGTGGTGGCGGTCTTCGGCGATGTTGGCCAGGTGCGAGAAATAGCTGAAGGCGCGGATCACGCTGACGGTCTGGTCGCCGGTCAGGTTCTTCAGCAGGCGGTCGAGCGCAGGGCCTGCCTTGGCGTCACGCTTCAGGCGGTACGAGACCGAGAGCTGGCGCACCCGTTCGACCAGCTCGAACGCGGCCTTGCCTTCCTGCTCGCGGATCACATCGCCGAGGATGCGGCCGAGCATGCGGATGTCTTCGACCAGCGGTCGGTTTTTCTCTGCGGCGTCGTTGGCGCTGGAACGGCGGGCGGTGCTGGGAACAGGAGCGACTGGCGGCATGGTTACCTCGGGTTTTGTAATTTGGTTACCAAGGCAGATCGTAGCAGCGCTCTGCCGTTCAAAGGAAGGCCACGAGCCTGATGCAAGAGGCGCGCCTGCTAGCATTCGGCATGACTGAAACGACACTCATCGCCACCCGTGAGAGCCGCCTCGCCCTGTGGCAGGCCGAACATGTGCGTGACCTGCTGAAGGCGCGCTTCGGCGGCACCGTCGAGCTGCTTGGCATGACGACCCGCGGCGACCAGATCCTGGACCGGGCGCTGTCGAAAGTCGGCGGCAAGGGCCTGTTCGTGAAGGAGCTGGAAACCGCGCTCGAAGAAGGCCGCGCCCAGCTCGCGGTGCATTCGCTCAAGGACGTGCCGATGGACCTGCCGTACGGCTTCGAGCTGGCCGCGGTGCTGGAGCGTGAAGACCCGCGCGATGCCTTTGTCTCGAACCGTTATGCCTCGCTGGCCGATCTGCCGCAGGGCGCGAAGGTCGGCACCTCGAGCCTGCGCCGCGTGGTGCAGCTCGGTGCGCTGCGGCCGGATCTGCTGATCGAACCGCTGCGCGGCAACCTCGACACACGGCTGCGCAAGCTCGACGAAGGGCAGTACGACGCGATCGTGCTGGCGGCGGCCGGGCTGAAGCGGCTGGGTTTGGCCGCACGCATCCGCGCTGTGTTCGATCCGGCGGACATGCTGCCCTGCGCGGGGCAAGGCGCGCTGGGCATCGAGGTGCGCAGCGAATCGACTGCGCTGCGTGAGCGGCTCGCCACCCTGGTTCATCGGCCGACCTGGTTTGCGGTGGAAGCGGAACGCGCCGTGTCGCGTGCGCTTGGCGGCAGTTGCAGCGTGCCGCTGGCGGCGCATGCGCAGTGGCGGGGTGATCGCCTTGAATTGAAGGTGGCGCTGGGGCACGCGACGCTGCCTTTGTCGCCGCTGCTGCGCGCCTCGGTCGATGCCGCCGTGGCCACCGAGGCCGAAGCGCGCGCGCTGGGCGAATGCGCCGCCGCGGCGTTGCGCGAGGCGGGTGCTACCGAGTACCTGGCCGTGTTGCCGCTGAATTCGGCTGCCGAATCCGAGTGAGCATCCAGGTCCTGGTCACCCGACCCGAGGCGCAGGCCACGGGCTGGGTGCAGCGCTTGCGGGAGCGTGGCTTTGACGCCGCGTCGCTGCCGCTCATCGGCATCGCTCCGCCGGCCGACCCGGCGCCTGTGCTTGCGGCTTGGGTGCGGCTTGCCGACTACCGCCTCGCGGTGTTCGTCAGCCCGAATGCGGCCGAACAATTTTTTGCCTTGCGGCCCGGCGCTGCGGCCTGGCCGGCCGGCACGCTGGCCGGCTCCACCGGGCCGGGCACGAGCCAGGCCTTGCGCGGTTTCGGCGTGCCGGCCGCATCGCTCGTGGCGCCGGCCGCGGATGCGCCGCAGTTCGACTCCGAGGCACTGTGGGCGCTGCTGGCTCCGATGGCCTGGCGCGACGAAGGCGTGTTGATCGTGCGTGGCGAGGGCGGCCGCGACTGGCTGGCCGATACGCTGCGCGCACAAGGCGCGCACGTCACGCCGCTGTGCGCCTACCACCGCGTTGCGCCGCGCTTCACCCCGGCGCAGCAATCGCAGCTGGACGCGGCGTTGGCGCAGCCAGCCGCGCATGTGTGGCTGTTCAGCAGCTCGGAGGCCATCGCCGCCCTGGTGGCTGCCGCGCCCGGCCGGGCTTGGCGCATGGCGCGCGCCATCGCCACCCACCCGCGAATTGCCAGCACGGCCCGCGACGCTGGCTTCGGTGATGTCAACCTGGCTCGACCGGAGCTGGATGCGGTGGCAGCCTGCCTACAATCCCTGCCGCTGACCTTTGCACCGTGAACACGACGCCGCCCCTCCCCGAAGACACCGCCGCCGCGACCCTGGCGCTGCCTGATGCTGCAACTTCCGCCGCGCCTGCTACCGCCGCAGCCGTGCCGCCGCCCGCTGCCCATGCGATCGGCCGTGCGCTGTGGATCGCGCTGATCGCCTTGCTGGTGCTCGTGCTGGTCGCTCTGGGCCTGGCCTGGAAGGCCGAGCAGCGCGGCGTGAGCCTCGGCCAGGAACTGGTGCGCCGCCAGCAGGAAAGCAGTGGCCAGGCCACCGAAGCCCGCATGCTTGCCAAGCAGGCCGACGAAGGCACACGCGAGGCAGCGGCCAAACTCGCATTGCTGGAAGCGCGCCTCGCCGAAGTGGCGATCCAGCGCAGCCAGCTCGAAGACCTGATCCAGTCGCTCTCACGCTCGCGTGACGAGAACCTCGTCGTCGACATCGAGGCCGCGATCCGCGTCGCGCTTCAACAGGCCGCGTTGACCGGCAGCGCCGAGCCGCTCGTGGCCACGCTCAAACAGAGCGATGAGCGCCTGGCGCGCTACAACCAGCCGCGCCTGGAAGGCGTGCGGCGCGCCATCTCGCGTGACCTGGACCGTGTGAAGGCCATCAGCGTGACCGACGTCGCCACGCTCACCATCAAGCTCGACGAAGCGGTGCGCATGGTCGACGAACTGCCGCTGCTGGCGGTGGCCGAGGCGCGCAAGGACGCGGGCAAGGACACGGCCAAGGCGGTCGCCACGGCGGGGTCTGCCGCCAGCGCGGCACCCGCCGCCGCATCGGCCGGCTGGTCTTGGCCACTCGCCTGGTCGGGCGCCTGGGACGGCGTCGCCCAACGTGTCGGCGCCGAAGCGCGGGCCCTCGTGCGCGTGACCCGCATCGATCACCCGGACGCGATGCTGCTCGCCCCCGAGCAGAGCTTCTTTCTGAAAGAGAACCTGAAGCTGCGCCTGCTCAATGCGCGCCTGGCCTTGCTGAGCCGCCAGTTCGAAACCGCGCACTCCGATTTGCTGGGCACGCAGGCCTCACTGGAACGCTACTTCGACCGCAACTCGCGCCGCACGCAGCTCGCGGCCGAGCTCGTCAAGCAGGTCGCGGCGCAGTCGCGTCAGGTCAGCCTGCCGCGGCCTGACGACACGCTGGCCGCGCTTGCCGCCGCGGCGGCCGGACGCTGAAGCGAGCGCGGGTCGCATGCGCATCGCCATCTGGTTCGTGCTGCTGTTCGCCGCCGCCGTGGTCGCCGCCACGACGCTCGGCACGAACGACGGGCTCGTCACTTTCTACTGGCAGAGTTGGCGGATCGACCTGTCGCTGAACCTGTTTCTGATCTTGTTGATCGGCACCTGCTTCGTGCTGGTCACCGTGATCCAGGCGGTCAGTGGCCTGCTCGGCCTGCCGCAGCGCGCACATGCCTGGCGCGTGTCGCGGCGCGACCGCAGTGCCCAGGCGGCATTGCGCGATGCGCTGGCGCAGTATTTCGGCGGCCGCTACAGCCGCGCCCAGCGCTCGGCCCAGCAGGCGCTGGCGATCCAGGGCGACACACCCGAGCTGACGCAGGACAACGAATTCACCGTGCTCGGCCACCTGCTCGCCGCCGGCAGCGCGCACCGCCTGCAAGACCGCGCGGGGCGCGACCAGGCCTTGCGCCAGGCGCTCGAGCTGTCGAGCCGGAGCCCGGCCGCGCGCTCGGCCGAAGAAGGCGCGCGTTTGCTGGCTGCCGAATGGGCGCTGGACGACCGCGATGCGCCGCGTGCCGCCGAGCTGCTCGCCGCGCTGCCCGTCGGCGTGGCGCGCCGCACGCATGCGCTGCGCCTGAAGCTGCAAGCCGCGCGTTTGGCACGCCAGCCGCAGGACGCACTCAAGACGGCGCGCCTGCTCGCCAAGCACCAGGGATTCTCGAAAGTGGCCGCACAAGGCCTGCTGCGCTCATTGGCGTTCGAGACGCTCGACACCGCGCACGACGCCGACCAGTTGCGCCGCGCCTGGTTGCAGTTCGATCCGGTCGATCGCCGCGACCCGTATGTCGCTGCGCGTGCGGCCAGCCGCGCCGCCGAGCTGGGTGGCGTCGACGAAGCGCGTGGCTGGCTGCGCCCGTTCTGGGATCGCATCGGCGAATTGGCGGGCGATGAACGTGCCGCGGTGGCACTCGCCCTCGTGAGTGCGATGCGTGGCCTCGGCCCGGAATGGCTGCCGCGCCTGGAGGCCGCCGCGCAGGCCTTCCCGCGTGACGGTGCGGTGGCCCTGGCCGTGGGCAGTGCGCTCGCCGAGCGCCAGTTGTGGGGCAAGGCTCGGCGTCTGCTGGAGCAGGCCTGTGCCGACACCGAGCTCGCCGCCGCCGCCCGCCGCAAGGCCTGGCTGGCTCTGGCGCAACTCGCGCGGCAGGAAGACGACGAGCCGCGCGCCACCCGTGCCTTCGAAGCCGCCGCGCGCTTGAATTGAGCCGCCCGCGGCGATGCTATAATCTGGGGCTGCGCGGCTGTAGCTCAGCTGGATAGAGTACTTGGCTACGAACCAAGGGGTCGTGGGTTCGATTCCTGCCAGCCGCACCAGAAAAACAAGAAACGGATCAACGGCTTAGAGGCATTTTGCTTCTAGGCTGTTTTTTCTTGTCGGCGGACTTTTGGGGAGTGCGCCGCTCTGGTTGCCGTTCGGTTGCCGCTTCTCTCGCGCCGGCCCGAGCCGCAGGACATTCGCTGAACGGCTGATACCCAAGCTCGGCTGTCCGCTGTCCAGAGGAGCTAACCATTGTCGCGCAAGGTGAGTGATCGGCTCGTCTTCATGCACGCGGGTCGCATCCATGAAATCGGGCCGCCTGAGCAGGTGTTCGGCAACCCGCCGGCGGCCGAGTTGAAGCAGTTCCTCTCCGCGCTGAAGGATTGATCTGCCGCGGCACAATGCCGCATGAACAAGGCTTTCACGCGCGAGCCCTCGGGTGATGAGGACGAGGAGGGCGACGACCCCTCGGCCGCGCCCATCCCGGCGGGCACGCGCAACTACCTCACGCCCGCCGGCTACAAGCGCCTGCGCGAAGAGTTGATGGACCTGCTGGACAGCGAGCGCCCGAAGATCGTCGAGATCGTCTCCTGGGCCGCGAAAAACGGTGACCGCTCGGAGAACGGCGACTACCTCTACGGCAAGAAGCGCCTGCGCGAGATCGACCGCCGCATCCGCTTCCTCACCAAGCGGCTCGACATCGCCGAAGTGGCCGACCCCTCGGCCCACCACGGCAGCGACCAGGTGTTCTTCGGCGCGACGGTGACCTATGAAAACCAGCGTGGCGAGGCGCGCACCGTCACGATCAAAGGCATCGACGAGGCCGACAACCTGAACGGCGAGGTGAGCTGGATCTCGCCGATCGCCCGCGCCTTGCTCAAGTCGCGTGAAGGCGACGAAGTGCAGTTGATGACGCCGGGCGGCCTGGAGAAGATCGAGGTGATCGAGGTGCGCTACCCGGCCCCCGCGCCGGCGGCCTGAACAAGTTCAGGGTTTGACGCGCGCCGCGCGCAGCACCGTGCTCGAACGCCGCAGCGTGCGGATCACGTCGGCCAGGTGCAGGCGATCGCGCACGCTGATCAAGAGGCGCAGTTCGGTGGTTTCTTCACCTGGCGCCTCGCCCATGTCGATGTGGGTGATGTCGGCCTCCGCCTCGCTCACCGCTTGAGCCACCTGGGCCAGCACGCCCTTGCCACTGCGCAGCAGCAGCGAGATGCTGGTCTCGAACGAGCGTGTCGGCTGCTCGGACCAGTCCACGCCCATCCAGCGTTCGCTGTCGCGCTCGAAGAGTCGTTTTCCGACACTGCATTCGGCGGTGTGCACGGTCAGGCCTTCGCCGCGGCCGAGGTAGCCGACGATCGAGTCGCCCGGGATCGGCCGGCAGCAGGGCGCGAGCTGCACCGAGGCGCCTTCGCCTCCGTCGATCAGCACCAGGCCTTGCGAGGGCGCGTTGTCGTCGGCGGCGTAGCGGCCCATCGTCAGCGTCAGCGCGTCGGGCTTGCTGCCGCGTTCGGCCATCAGGCGCGCCAACTGCTTGGCGACGATGGTGGCGATCTTGCGGCCGACGCCGATGTCGGTCATCAATTCGGCGCGGCTGCGGTTGCCGCTCCAGCGCGCGAGGCCTTGCCACAGCGGCGCGTCCTCGGGCTCGCTGCCGGGCAGTTGCAGGCCTTCGGCACGCAGGGCCTGGGCGAGCATCTTCTCGCCCATGTCCTGCGATTCGTCCTGCTCCATCGTCTTCAGGTAGTGGCGGATCTTCGACCGCGCGCGGCCGGTGCGCACGAAGTTCAGCCAGGCCGGGTTGGGGCGCGCGCCGGGCGCACCGACGACCTCGACCACGTCGCCGCTGCGCAGCTCGGTGCGCAACGCCACCGGCTCGCCGTTGACCTTGGCGGCCACACAATGGTCGCCCACGTCGGAGTGGATCGCGTAGGCGAAGTCCACGGGCGTGGCGCCGCGCGGCAAGGCGAGGATCTTCGACTTCGGCGTGAACACGTAGACCGCGTCGGGGAACAGATCGATCTTCACGTGTTCGAGGAACTCGCCGGAATCGCGTGTGTCCTGCTGGATGTCGATGAGCGACTGCAACCACATCGCACCCAGGCGCTGCGCTTCCTGCACATGCGATGGGCCGCCGGTGCCGGACTTGTACATCCAGTGCGCGGCGATGCCTTTTTCGGCCACTGCGTTCATCGGCTCGGTGCGAATCTGGAATTCGACCGCCGTGCCCAGCGGGCTGACGAGCGTGGTGTGCAGCGACTGGTAGCCGTTGCCCTTCGGGATCGCGATGTAGTCCTTGAAGCGGCCCGGCACCGGCTTGAACAACTGGTGCAGCGCGCCCATCGCGACATAACACTCGGACAAGGTGGACACGACGACGCGGAAGCCGAAGATGTCGTTCACCTGCGCGAAGGTGAGGTGCTTCTCGCGCATCTTGGTGTAGATCGAGAACAGCGTCTTCTCGCGCCCCGAGACCTGGGCTTTCAGCTTGTCCTGCGCGAAGGCTTTTTCCACGTCGCGCTGGATGCGCTCGACGATGTCGCGCCGGTAGCCGCGCGCCTTCGTCACCGCCTTGAGCAGGGCTTCGTGGCGCCAGGGATGCAGGTGCTGGAAGGACAGCTCCTGCAACTCGCGGTAGGTCTGGTTCAGGCCCAGGCGGTGTGCGATCGGGGCGTAGATCTCGATCGTCTCGGCCGCGATGCGCGCGCGTTTGGCCTGCGCCACCGCGTCCATCGTGCGCATGTTGTGCAGGCGGTCGGCCAGCTTGATGAGGATCACCCGCACGTCGCGCGCCATCGCCAGCAGCATCTTGCGGAAGGACTCGGCCTGCGACTCTTCGCGCGTGGAGAAGTGCAGCTTGTCGAGTTTGGTCAGGCCGTCGACGAGGTCAGCGGTCGGTGCGCCGAAACGTTCGATCAGCTCGGGTTTGGAGACACCGCAATCTTCCATCGCGTCGTGCATCAGCGCGGCCATGATCGCCTGCGCATCGAGCTTCCATTCGGCGCACAGGCCGGCCACCGCGATCGGGTGCGTGATGTAGGGCTCACCGCTGGCGCGGAACTGGCCGAGGTGGGCCTCGTCGGCGAAGCGGTAGGCGTCGCGCACGCGCTTGAGGTCGGGTGCGTCGAGGTAATCGAGCTTGGCGGTCAGCGCCGCGAAAGAGGACAGCGCCGCATCTTTGGCGACCGGCGTTTTAGGCGCGGCCACGCGCTTGCCCGCCACGGGAGCCGGCGCGGGATGCATGTCACGCAAAACGTTGGGGGAGCGGTCGCTCATCCCACGAATTTAACGCGTATCGAGGAGCGGGGGGTGGAGGGCGCCCGGGCAGTCGGGCTGGGGGGAAGGTCGCTCGCCATGCCGGCGAGCGCCTGGGTGTCGGCCCCGAGCGGGACCGACGGAGGTTTAGACCGGCACCTTGCGCAGCATTTCGATGCCGACTTCGCCAGCGGCGATTTCGCGCAACGCGGTCACGCCGGGCTTGTTCTTGGTCTCGATCTTGGGCGCGTGGCCTTGGCTCAGCATGCGCGCGCGGTAGGTGGCGGCGAGCACGAGCTGGAAGCGGTTCGGGATCTTGACGAGGCAGTCTTCGACGGTGATGCGGGCCATGAGGATTCTCCGAAACGCTGGCGTTGCCGGCTTCGGTATGAAGCGCGACAGAGTCAACTGAGGTTGAGGGCCGCAAAGACGGCAGGTTTGCCTCTGCGTTGCGCGGTGTACTTGAGCCGCTGCGAGTGGACGATCGCTTTCAAATCAAAAAGCGCCGTCTCGAACAAGCCGTTGATTATAACGAAGTCGAATGCGCGGGCCTGGGCCACCTCGATGCGCGCGTTCTCCATGCGCTGGGCAATGACTTCCGGCCGATCTTCGCCGCGCCGGTTCAGGCGCTGCTGCAACTCTTCCCAGCTCGGCGGCAGGATGAAGATCAGGATCGCGTTCGGGAACAACTGCTTGATCTGCAGCGCGCCTTGCCAGTCGATTTCGAGCACCACGTCCTGGCCTTGGGCGACGCTGGCCTCGATTTCGCGTTTCGAGGTGCCGTACAGGTGCCCGTGCACCTCGGCCCATTCGAAGAAGTCCTGGTGCGCCACCTTGGCGCGGAAGGCCGATTCATCGATGAAGTGGTATTCGCGGCCCTGCTGCTCCTGCCCGCGCGGCTCGCGCGTGGTGTGCGAGATGGACAGCGTGAGGTGCGAATCCAGCTCCAACAAGGCTTTCACGAGGCTCGACTTTCCCGCGCCGCTCGGCGCGGCGACGACGAAAAGGTTGCCGGGGTAGTCCATCGCAGTCGGATTTTATCAGCCGTGATTTGTGCCTTGGCGGGCGTCGTCGGCGACACTGTCACCACACCAGTGCCACCCACTGACAGCAAGGTCACGCATGAACGCCCCTGCCGCCCCCAACGTCCTTCGCAGCCAGTTCCTCGACGGTATGAGCCATGCCGCCTGCACCGTCAGCGTCGTCACGACCGACGGCGTGGCCGGGCGCGCCGGCGTCACCGTGTCGGCGATGTCCTCGGTCAGCGCCGATGGCGCCGCGCCGACCCTGCTGGTCTGCGTGCACTGGCAAAGCGCGGCGGCGGCGGCGGTGATTGCCAACGGCGCGTTCTGCGTCAACGTATTGCGCGACGACCAGTCGCATCTGTCGGACATCTTCGGCGGCCGGCGCAAGACCGAGGATGGCGACAAGTTCAGTGGCACGCGCTGGGTGCCGGGCTCGACCGGCTCGCCGCGCCTGTGGGGTTGCCTGGTGGCCTTCGACTGCCGCTTGCAACACCACCTGCAGGTCGGCACGCACATGATCTTCTTCGGCGCCGTGCAGGCGATCGCCAAGGCGCCGCTCGGCTCGCCGCTGATCTACGCGAACCGCGCCTACGGCACGCCCTCGCACTTCGGCCCGGCCTTGCAGGGCGCGGCGCCGCACGAAGTGGCGAGCGTGCGTCTGGGCGTGTACGCGAGCTTCGCGCCCTACGTGCTGCCGGCGATCCTAGAAGGTCTGCGCAACGATGGCGCCGCGCCGCCGGCGCGCTTGCTCGAAGGCGATCAACGGCAGCTCATCGACGGCCTGCGCGCCGGCAGCATCGACATGGCGCTGACCTATGAGCTCGAACTCGGCGACGACATTGCCTGCGAGCCGCTGGCGAACCTCACGCCCTACGCCCTGCTGCCCGCTGGCCACCCGCTGGCCGACGCCGATGCGGTGCAGCTCGCCGATCTGGCAAAGGAGCCTTTCGTGCTGCTCGACGTGGCGCCGAGCCGCGACTACTTCCTCTCGTTGTTCGCCGCGCGCGGCCTGCGCCCGCAGATCGCCTGGCGCACCGGCTCGGTCGAAATGGTGCGCGGCATGGTCGGCCATGGCCTGGGTTGCGCCATCCTGGCGACCAAGCCGGCCAACAACCTGAGCTACGACGGTCGCGCGATCGAGTCCCGCCCGCTCGCCGACCCGGGCCTGCCTGCCTGCCGCGTCGTGCTCGCGCGCCTGAGGCGCGATGCACCTTCGGCGCAATACATGCAGTGGGTCGAACGCTGCCGCGGCCACTTCGACCGGCACCCCGATTGACAGCCGCCTCGTGCTCTGTGTGCTGGCGCACAGACCGTGCCCGCGGGTACCCTTACCTTCATCTCAATCGTCAACCCGGCAGCCCGCATGCTCAAGCTGAACCGCGCATGACCTACTGCGTCGGCATCGTTCTCGATGAAGGAATCATTTTCGCCTCCGACTCGCGCACCCACGCGGGCGTGGACAACTTTGCCAAGTTTTGCAAGCTCACCCTCTTCGAGCGCGCGGGCAACCGCGTGATCGTCCTGCTCAGCTCGGGCAACCTGGCCGGTACCCAGGCCGTGATCGGCGTTCTCAAGCAACGCGGCGATGCGCCGGGCAAGGCTCCCAACCTGTGGAACTGCAGCACGATGTTCGACGTGGCCGCCGTCGTGGCCGATGCCGTGCGCGACATCGAACGACGCGACGGGCCCTACCTGAACAACAACGCGATCAAGTTCAACGCCTCCTTCATCCTCGGCGGGCAGATCGTGGGCGAGCCGATGCGGCTGTTCCGCATCTACGCCGAGGGCAACTTCATCGAAGCGGGCCTCGACACGCCATTCATCCAGACCGGCGAGACGAAGTACGGCAAGTCGATCATCGACCGCGTCATCACGCCGGCCACCAGCCTCGACGACGCCACCAAGTGCGTGCTGGTGTCCTTCGATTCGACCATGCGCAGCAACCTCTCGGTCGGCATGCCGATCGACCTGATCTGCTACGAGCGCGACAGCCTGAAGGTCACGCGGCGGCGCCGCTTCGACGAAGAAGACGCTTACTTCTCCGCGCTCGGCAAGGCCTGGGGCGAGGGCACCCGCGCCGTATTCAGGCAGTTGCCTGTGTTGCCGTGGTAGTCGCCCGTCGCTCTGCGTCCGATGCACTGATGATCACGTGTGAGCATGGCGGCAACCGCGTGCCGGCGCCTTACCTCGGTCAATTCGCTGGGCTGCGAGACACGCTCAAGACTCACCGCGGCTACGACCTCGGTGCGCTGCTGATGGCGCGCGAGCTCGCGGCCGCATTCAGGGCGCCGCTGGTCGCGTCCACGGTCACGCGCCTGCTGGTCGATCTGAACCGTTCGGTCGGTCACCCGACCCTGCATGTCGCGTCGGTGCGTGCCCTGCCGCGCGACGAGCGTCAACACATCGTGGCCGAGCATTACCAGCCTTACCGTGCCCAGGTCGAAGCTCTCGTCGAGCGCGCCAGGGCGAGCGGCCGGCGTGCGGTGCATGTGTCTTCCCACAGCTTCACGCCCGAGTTGGACGGCCAGGTGCGCACGGCCGACATCGGCCTGCTCTACGACCCTGCCCGTGCCGGTGAGGTGCAACTTTGCGCACTCTGGAAGGCCGCCCTCGCGCAGGTGGCACCGGCCTTGCGTGTACGTCGCAACTACCCCTACGAGGGCAAGAACGATGGATTCACGTCGCACCTGCGACGACGCCATGCACCGGCAGCGTACGTCGGCGTCGAAATCGAAGTCAACCAGGCGATCGTGCTGGGCCCGCCGCGGGTTTGGGCTCAAGCGCGCGCCGCACTGATCGCTTCCTTGCGGATGGCACTTGCGTCGCCAGCCGCGAGCCCCTGAACACACTCTCCCGAGGTACCCCATGCAAATCAAGGTCGGTTTTGAGATGGTCTACACGTGTCCGCAACCGACACCGATGATCCTGATGGTCAACATTCACTACTCCCGCGCGTCCGACCTGGCCGTGCCGGACCAACTGCGCATCGTTCCGTCGGTGCCGGTCAGCGCCTACCGTGATTCCTTCGGCAACTGGTGCACCCGCATCGTCGCGCCGGCTGGCGACACTTGGATCAGCAGCCAGGCGATCGTGAACGACAGCGGGCTGCGCGAGCCGGTGGACATCACTGCGCGCCAGACGCCGGTCGAATACCTGCCCGAAGAGACCCTGATCTTCCTGCTCGGCAGCCGCTACTGCGAGACCGAAAAGCTGTCGGACGTCGCCTGGCAGCTGTTCGGCAATGCGCCGACCGGTTGGGGCCGCGTGCAGGCGATCTGCGATTTCGTGCACCACCGCATCCAGTTCGGCTACCAGCACGCCCGCCGTTCCAAGACGGCCTACGAAGCCTATGAAGAGCGTGCCGGCGTGTGCCGCGACTACGCGCACCTGGCGATCGCGTTCTGCCGCGCCGTCAACATCCCGGCGCGCTACTGCACCGGCTACCTCGGCGACATTGGCGTTCCGCCGGTGAATGCGCCGATGGACTTCGCGGGCTGGTTCGAAGCCTGGCTCGACGGCCGCTGGTACACCTTCGACGCGCGCAACAACACGCCGCGCATCGGCCGCGTGCTGATGGCGCGCGGGCGTGATGCGTCCGACGTCGCGATCAGCACCACCTTCGGCCCGAACGTGCTGAAGAGCTTCAAGGTCTGGACGGATGAGGTGCCCGCCACCTCGCCCTGACGATCCGCGCGCTGTCGGTCTACGATGCAGGGCTTTCGAGACCCCTGCCGGGACCGCCGAGATGAATGACATGCACCTGATCGCGCTGCCGCGCCTGCGCGCAGCGATCCGCCTCGTGATGCAGGGCTTCGGCAGCGCCGACGCTGAAATCGAGGCAGTCGCCACCAACCTGATCGACGCCAACCTCACCGGCCACGATTCGCACGGCATCGGCATGCTGCCGCGTTATGCCGACGCGTTTCTCGAAGGGAGCTTGCAACCCAATGCGCAGGTGAGCACGGTGCTCGACGGTGGCGCCATGCTGCGCCTGGCCGGCAACGCCGGCTTCGGCCAGGTGATTGGCGCGCAGGCCATGGCGCTGGGCATCGAGCGTGCGCGCAGTTCGGGCAGTTGCATCGTCGCGCTCGGCAACTCGCACCACCTCGGGCGCATCGGCGCCTGGGCCGAGCAGGTGGCCGCGGCCGGGCTCGTGTCCATGCACTTCGTCAACGTGATCGCGCACGCCAGAGTGGCACCATACGGCGGTGCCGACGCACGTTTCGGCACCAACCCGTTTTGTGCCGGCGTGCCGCTCACGGGCCGCGAGCCGGTGATCCTGGATTTCGCCACCAGCGTGATTGCCCAAGGCAAGACACGCGTGGCGATGAACAAGGGCGAGCAGGTCGAGCCCGGCTGTCTGATCGACGATGCCGGCCGCCCAAGCACCGACCCGCGCTACGCCGTCGTGCCGCCCCTCGGCGCGCTGCTGACCTTCGGCGCGCACAAGGGCTACGGCCTGGCGCTGATGTGCGAACTGCTCGGCGGCGCACTGGCCGCCGGCATGACGCAGCGCGACCGCGACGACTCGAAGCACCGTGTGTTGAACGGTATGTTCAGCGTGATCATCGACCCGGCTGCGCTGGGGGACCGGGCCGGGTTCGAGAACGAGGCGCTGGCCTTCATCGACTGGGTAAAAGCCTCGCCGCCGCGCGACGGTTTCGGCCCGGTGTGCGTGGCCGGCGAGCCCGAGCGCGCATCTCGTGCCAGGCGCACCGCGGAGGGCGTCCCTGTGGATGCAACGAGCTGGCGGGAGATTTTGGAGGCTGCGGTGAAGCTGGGCGCCGACCCTGCCAAGGTTCATGCCGCAGCTGGGCTGACCTGAGAGCATGTCTGGCCTGTCCGAACAGGCTTCGTTGCCAGGCTTCGAAGTGCTACCGAGCCCCCCAGGGCGGATCAAGGCCCCGCACGCGCGGGACGCTCGCCACGGGCTCTTCTTTGCGATCATGCCGGCGCTCTCAGAGCTGCCGCGGGTCGAGGCGGCCGCCGTCCCCTTGCGTCAACGGCACGGCGTGACCAGCGGGCCGGTTCGCGCTGAACGCCTGCACGTCACGTGCTGCGACCTGGGCAGCTTTCGCGAGCTGCCACCGCAGGACTTGATCAACGCGGCAATGACGGTGGCGGCTAGCCTGGCGTTGCCGTCGTTCCAGATCGATTTCGGTCGCGTCATGCGGTTCAGGGGCAACGAAGCCCTGGTCCTGCTTGAAAACGAGGGCGCCACGCCCCTCACGCTATTCCGCTGCGCCCTCGACGAGGCTTTGGTGCGAGCCCATGTGCCGGTCAACTTCGCCGGCACGCTGCACATGACGCTGGCCTACGGCGGTGGCGGTGTGTCCGAGCCTCTCGCCGAGCTCGTCCACTGGGTCGCGCAGGATTTCGTGCTGATCCATAGCCTCGTCGGCCAGGGCCAGCATCGGCACCTCGGGCGCTGGTCCCTGTTGCCCTGGCGCTGATCGGCGTCACTCGATGTTCTGCACCTGAACTTCGAGTGCGAAGCCAAGTGCTTGTCGGGTCTTGAAGTTTTGTGGGCCTTGCCAAGGAAACCCCACAGCAAACCCCACGTGTCGAGAGCCCAGTGAGGCGCTCTTTCCGCTTGTCGGCTCGCGTCGCAGCGGAATGAACGTAGCCTGTATCGCAGGTCTTACGTATCCCACTTCGGTACGTCTGCGCCAGATGTTCTCAGACCGGCCGTTCGCGACATCACGGACTCGGCCATAAGCGGGTACCGGCGACCGGCGGCCGACGGCTTCGCGGCGTCATGGCTTCGCGAAAGATCTCGGCCTACGCGCCTTTCCAGTACCTGCATGGGCGACTTCATACCGGACCGAGGTGCGCGATCGGCCCTTCGGTCGACGTCCTTCGATCAGTTTTCTAATGCACCCAGCGCATCAATCTTTCCGAACCTTGCACTTCAGGTCCAGCCACTGAAAGGCCAGACTTCGTTTCCAACGGGTTGCGCTATTGCGCGGCCCATCGACGGAGACGAACGTGAATCATCAAAGCGAAGACTTGGCCGCTTGGGTCGGCCGCACGGAAACGTTGCAAGACACCATCGGCGCAACCCCGGTGGTGGCCTTGAACGCCACGCTCGACCACCCCGCCACCACCGTTTCGACAGGCACTCCCCTGCCACCGCTGTGGCACTGGCTGTACTTCCTTCCGATGCACCGCCAGAGCGAGATCGGCGCCGACGGCCACGCCCGACGCGGCGGTTTCCTGCCGCCGGTACCGTTGCCGCGGCGCATGTGGGCCGGCAGCCAGTTCGAATTCCGCGCGCCAGTGCGCGTGGGCGACGCCGTGGCGCGCACCTCGACCATCGCTGACGTGAGCGTGAAAGACGGCCGCACCGGCCGCCTCGTTTTCGTGAAGGTGCGCCACGAGTTGCGCTGCAATGGCGCTACCGATCCGGCGCTGGTGGAGTTCCACGACATCGTCTACCGCGAGGCACAGAAGCCGAGCGACGTGGCGCCGCCACCGCAGGCGGCACCTTCCGAAGCGGCGTGGCGCCGGCAAATCGTGCCCGACGATGTGCTGCTGTTCCGCTACTCGGCGCTCACCTTCAATGGCCACCGCATCCACTACGACCGGCGCTACGTGACCGAGGTCGAAGGCTACCCGGGCCTGATCGTGCACGGCCCGCTGATCGCGACGCTGTTGCTCGACCTGCTGCGCCGCGAGATGCCGGGCGCCGAGGTGGCGAGCTTCCGCTTCAAGGCGGTGCGGCCGACGTTCGACCTGCACGCCTTTCACGTCAACGGTGCGCCGCAGCCCGACGGTTCGGTGCGGCTGTGGGCGTCCGATCACGAAGGCTGGCTGACGATGGACGCCACCGCCACGCTGCGCTGAGGAGCACACACCATGCAACCACTCAAGGGCATCACCGTCGTCACGCTCGAACACGCGATCGCGGCGCCATTCGCCACGCGGCAGCTCGCCGACCTGGGCGCCCGCGTCATCAAGATCGAGCGCCCGGGCAGCGGCGACTTCGCCCGCGGCTACGACGAACGGGTGCGCGGCCTGGCTTCGCACTTCATCTGGACGAATCGCTCGAAGGAGAGCATGACGCTCGACGTCAAGCACCCGGAAGCCGCCGCGCTGCTCAAGCGGCTGATCCTCGAGCAGGCCGACGTGGTGGTGCAGAACCTCGCGCCCGGCGCAGCGGCGCGCCTGGGGCTCTCGTTCGAGGCGCTCGTGGCCGAGAAGCCGGGCATCATCGTCTGCGACATCTCCGGCTACGGCGACGACCGCACCAACCCCGGCCCCTACCGCGACAAGAAGGCCTACGACCTGCTGGTGCAGAGCGAGGCCGGTTTCGTCTCGGTCACCGGCACGCCCGACGAGCCGAGCAAGGCCGGCCCGTCGATCGCCGACATCGCCGCCGGCATGTACGCCTACACCAACATCCTCGCCGCGCTGATGCAGCGGCGCATCGACGGCCGCGGCCGGCGCATCGACATCTCGATGCTCGAATCCCTCGGCGAGTGGATGAGCTACCCGCTCTACTACGCCTTCGACGGCGCTCCGCCGCCGCCGCGCACCGGTGCCAGTCACGCGACGATCTATCCGTATGGTCCGTTCACGGCCGGCGATGGCAAGACCGTGATGCTTGGCTTGCAGAACGAACGCGAGTGGCTGGCCTTCTGCGAGAAAGTGCTGTTGCAGCCCGCGCTGGCAAAGGACCCTCGCTTCACGAGCAACTCGAAGCGCAGCGCCGAGCGTGTGGCGCTGCGTGCGCTGATCGTCGAGACCTTCGCCATGATGACTGCCGCCGAGGTGCTGGCGCGGCTCGATGAGGCGCAGATCGCCAATGCCCAGGTCAACACGATGGCCGAGGTGTGGCAGCACCCGCAGCTTGCCGCGCGCGGCCGCTGGCGTGAGGTCGACACTGCCGCTGGCCGCGTGCCCGCGTTGCTCCCGCCTGGCAGCTGGGACGATGGCGACGGCCCGCGCCTGGACGCGGTGCCCGCGCTCGGACAGCACACCGACACGATCCTGCGCGAACTGGGCCTCGACGTGCCGGCGATCAACTCGCTGCGCGCCGCAGCGGCGGTGTGAAGGAGGGCTTGCCATGAACACCACCGCGCCCCGCACCTATCTCTTCGTCCCGGGCGACCGGCCCGAGCGCTTCGACAAGGCGCTCGCATCGGGCGCCGATGCCGTGGTGCTCGACCTTGAAGACGCGGTCGCCCCGGCTGACAAGCCGCGCGCCCGCGATGCGGTGGAAGTGTGCCTGCTCGATGCCAGCGCCGAAGTCCGCGCCTGGTTCGTCGTGCGCATCAACGACGAAGCGAGCCCTGAATTCGAGGCGGACCTGGCGATGCTTGCTCGGACCCACGCCGTGCACATGATGCTGCCGAAAGCCGAGCGGGCCGCTACGGTCGCGACCGTGCGCGCGGCGTGCCCCGGCGTCAGCGTGCTCGCGCTGATCGAGACGGCCCGCGGTGTGCTGAACGCCGAGGCGCTGGCCGCCGCCGATGGCGTGCAGCGCCTCGTGTTCGGCACCATCGACTACGCCCTCGACCTCGGTTTGAGTGGTGACCCGATCGGCTTCGACCTTGCCGCCAACCGGCTGGCACTGGCATCGCGCGCGGCTGGATTGCCGGCACCGGTTGCCGGCGTGACACCCGACATCACCGACCCGACGCCGCTGCTGGCCGACCTGCAGCGCGCCCGGGCCCACGGCTTCACCGCCAAGCTGTGCATCCACCCGAAGCAGGTGGCACTGGTGCACGACGCACTCCGGCCGAGTACCGCCGAGATCGACTGGGCAGAGCGCGTGATCGCTGCCATGCACGGCGCCGCCGGTGCCGTGCAGGTCGACGGCCGCATGGTCGACAAACCCGTTCTGCAACGCGCCCATGCCCTGCTCGCCCGCGTGGCGCGCTGAACACCGACAACCCACATCCAACCCCAGGAGACTGCCATGCCGTCCACGATCATCGACTCCGCCATCTTCGGCGACATCTTCAGCACCGCCGCAATGCGGCGCATCTGGTCCGACCAGAACCGCACCACGAAATACGTGGCCATCGAATCGGCGCTCGCCAAGGTGCAGGGCGCGCTCGGCCTCATCCCGGCCGACGCCGCGGCGGAAATCGTGCGCGTCTGCCACTTCGAGAACATCGACATGGTCAAGCTCAAGGCGCAGACCGAACGCATCGGCTACCCGATCCTCGGCGTGGTCTCGCAGATCAACCTGCTGTGCCGCGACAAGCTCGGCGAGTTCTGCCACTGGGGCGCGACCACGCAGGACATCACCGACACCGCCACCGTGCTGCAGATCCGCGAGGCGCTCGAGATCGTCGACGCCGACCTCAAGGCGCTCGGTGACGCGCTCGCCAAGCTCGCTCGTGAACACCGCCTGACGCCGATGATCGGCCGCAGCAACCTGCAGCAGGCCGTGCCGGTGACCTTCGGCTACAAGATGGCCGGGCTGCTGGCTGCGGTGGAGCGCCACCGTGAACGGCTCGCGCAACTCAGACCGCGTGTGCTGCAAGGCGAGTTCGCCGGCGCGGCCGGCACGCTCGCCTCGCTCGAGACCGGCGCAATGGAGACACAGGCCGGCCTGTGCGCCGAACTCGGCCTGGCGCAGCCGGTGATTGCCTGGCACACGGTGCGCGACACCATCGCCGAAGTCGGCACCTTCCTCGGCCTCGTCGGCGGCACGCTCGGCAAGATCAGCCTGGACGTGAAGCTGATGATGCAGACCGAGGTGGGCGAGGTCTACGAGCCCTACGCCCACGGCCGCGGCTCCAGCAGCACGATGCCGCAGAAGCGCAACCCGATCTCGAGCTGCTACATCCACGCGCAGATTTCGGTGGTTCGGCAACACGCCGCGGCGATGCTCGACGCGATGGTGGCCGACCACGAACGCTCCACCGGCCCGTGGGAAATCGAATGGATCGTGCTGCCCGAGGCCTTCTGCCTGCTGGCGGGTGCGCTGGCGCAGTCACGTGCGGTGATCGAGGGGCTGGAGGTCGACACCAAGCGCATGCGCGCCAACCTCGACATGACCCACGGCCTCGTCGTCTCCGAGGCCGTGATGATGGGCTTGGCGCCTTACATCGGCCGCGAGTACGCACATGATCTGGTCTACGACATCTGCCGCGTCGCGATCAAGGAAGAACGCCCGCTGCTCGACCTGCTGGCCGAGAACGCCGAGATCACGAAACACGTCACGCGCGACCAGCTCGCGGCGATGTGCGACCCGGCGGCCTACCTCGGTCAGTCGGGCGTGATGGTCGACCGCGTGCTCGCACGCTGGCAGTAGGGCTCAGACCTTCGGTGCGGCGGCGCGCTTGCCCTTCATCTCTGCAAAGAACATGTAGAGCTGCTGCGCCGCCGGCGACAGCGTGCGGCCCTTGCGCCGGATCAGCCCGACGCGCCGCGTCACGATCGGCTCGGACAGCGGCACGCTGACCAGCAAAGGGTGGTCGGCCGCCGGCATCGCGAGCGACGGCACCGCAGCCACGCCGAGACCCGCCTCGACGAGGCCGAGCATCGTCGTCACGTGCTGGGCCTCGTAGATCGCCTGCGGCCGGCCTTCCAGGCCCGACAGCGCCTGGTCGAGCAGCAGGCGGTTGCCGGACGACTTGGCGACCGAGATGTTGTCGAAGGCGGCCAGCTCCGTCCACGTCACCTTGCGCTTCTTCGCCAGCGGGTGGTCACGCCGGCATGCCGCGACAAAACGTTCCTCGAGCAGGGGTTTGAACTCGATGTCGGGCTCCTGGCTGCCGATGAAATTCAGCCCGAAGTCGGCCTCGCCGCGCATCACCGCGGCCAGCACATCGTTGGCACTCGCGTCGAACACCTTCACCCGGGTGCGTGGATAGTTCTCGTGGTAACGGCGAATCACTTGCGAGACGAAGTAGTAGACGGTCGACGGCACGCACGCGATCGTCACTTCGCCCATGCGCGTGGCGGCCACGCCGCGGATACCGAGCAACGCGCCGTCAAGGTCGTCGAGCACCTGCTGCACGGTGCGCGCGAAATCACGCCCGACCGCGGTGAGCTGCACCTTGCGCGTCGTGCGTTCGAGCAGCCGAACGCCGAGGGCCTGCTCGAGCTTGTCGATGCGCCGGCTGAACGCCGGCTGCGAGATGTGCACGGCCTCGGCGGCCTTGCGGAAGTTGCCCATCTCGGCCACGGCGCGAAAGGCGTGCAGGTCGTTCAGGTCGAAGCTGGCAGCCATGGCGGATCTCCGAGGTTTGCGATGAGGCTGGCGGCGATTTTGAATCATCCGACGCATCAATCGTTCGCTTCTATGCATTTCACTTCTCCGGCCGTCGCGCCGATCATTTCGATCACGCCCAGCCGTCGCCAGAACGGTCGCCCACCAACCGCCCCATGCACGGAGACAAGTCCATGAAGATCGTCAAGCTGACCAGAACCCTCTACGTCCAGGTCCTCATCGGCCTGGCGCTCGGCATCGCCGTCGGCCATTGGTGGCCCGACTTCGGCGCCAACCTGAAACCGCTCGGTGACGGCTTCGTGAAGCTCGTGAAGATGATGATCGCGCCGGTCGTCTTCTGCACCATCGTCAGCGGCATCACCTCGCTGGGCGACTCGAAGGAGATCGGCAAGACGCTGGTGAAGGCCATGGGCCTGTTCTACGTGCTGACGATCCTGGCGCTGCTCACCGGCCTGGCTGCCGTGTTCCTGCTGCAGCCGGGTGCCGGCATGAACATCGACCCGACGACACTCGACGCCTCGGTGGCCGCGAAGTTCGGCAAGAACGCGCCGCCGCAGGGCTTCGTCGAGTTCGTGCTGCACATCGTGCCGGCCTCGTTCTTCGGCGCCTTCGCCGAGGGCGAGGTGTTGCCGGTGCTGCTGCTGGCGGTGCTGTGCGGCTTCGGCCTCACCCGCATCGGTCGCGCCGGGGAGCCGATGCTCGCCGGCATCGACAGCTTCTCGCACGTGTTGTTCGCCGCCTTCGGTTTCATCATGAAGCTGGCCCCGCTCGGCGCGTTTGGCGCGATGGCGTTCACGGTCGGCAAGTACGGCATCAAGTCGATCGGCTCGCTCGGCCTGCTGATCGGCACCTTCTACGTGGCCTGCGGCTTCTTCGTCGCGGTGGTGCTGGGCCTGCTGGCGAAACTGCACGGCTTCAAGCTCTGGCAGGTGTTGCGCTACTTCCGCGAGGAACTGCTGGTGGTGCTCGGCACCTCGTCGAGCGAGCCGGTCCTGCCGCGCCTGCTGCAGAAGCTCGAGCGCCTGGGCTGCAAGAAGGGCGTCGTCGGCCTGGTGCTGCCGACCGGCTACTCGTTCAACCTCGACGGCACGGCGATCTACCTGACGCTCGCGTCGATGTTCATCGCTCAGGCCTGCAACATCCACCTGTCGGTCGGCCAGATCGCCGCGATGCTCGGGCTGATGCTGCTCACGTCGAAAGGCGCGGCGGGTGTCACCGGCAGCGGCTTCGTGGCCCTCGTCGCCACGCTGACGGTGATGCCGGACCTGCCGGTGGCCGGTGTGGCGCTGATCGTCGGCATCGACCGATTCATGTCGGAAGCGCGGGCGCTGACCAGCACGATCAGCAACTGCGTGGCCTGCATCGTCGTTTCGATCTGGGAGAAGGCCTGCGACCGCACCCAGCTCGCCAGCGAACTCGGCAGCGGCTACGTGCGCACCGAAGAGGCGCTGGAACACGACGAACCAATGCCCGCACCGAACCTGGCGCTGGTGCCCTCGCACGGCGAACAGCAACACGCGGCCTGACCGGTTCAAGCATCGACACGCAACGACCATGAGCACCACCGTTCCCTGCACCCTGATGCGCGCCGGCACTTCGCGCGGCCCGTTCTTCCTGCGCGAGTGGCTGCCGGCCGGCGACGCAGCGCGCGACCAAGCGCTGATCGGCGCGATCGGGGCGTCCGACCCGCTGCAGCTCGACGGCGTCGGTGGCGGCAGCTCGCTCAACAGCAAGGTGGCGATCGTGTCGCGTTCTGCCGAACCGGGCTGCGACCTCGACTACCTGTTCGCGCAGGTCGGCGTAGGCCAGCGCTCGGTGGACACGCGACCGAACTGCGGCAACATGCTCTCGGGCGTGCTGCCCTTCGCAATCGAGCAAGGGCTGATCGCAGCGGGTGACGGCACCACCACCGCGGTGGTCTTCAACGTCAACACGCGTTCGCGCATCGAGGTCACGGTGCGCACACCGGGCGGGCGCATCACCTACGAAGGCTCGACCCGCATCGATGGCGTGGCCGGCACCGCCGCACCGGTGCACCTGAACTTTCTCGATGCCTGGGGTGCCGTCACCGGCACCGTGTTCCCGACCGGCCGACGCATCGACACCGTCGACGGCGTGTCGGTCACCTGCATCGACGCCGCGATGCCACTGATGATCGTGAGGGCCGCCGACCTGGGCGTGGCCGGCACGGAGAGCCCGTTCGAGCTGGACGCGAACCGCGCGCTGCTCGAGCGCCTGGAGGCGCTGCGCCTGCAGGCCGGTCTCATGATGGGGCTCGGCGACGTGTCGAACAGCGTCGTGCCCAAGCCGGTCCTCGTGAGCCCAGGCGACGGCGCCGACAGCATCACCTCGCGCTATTTCACGCCGCGGCGCTGCCATGCCTCGCACGCGGTGACCGGTGCCATCGGCGTGGCCAGTGCATTCGCGCTGCCGGGCACGGTCGCCAGCGGCGCGAACGCACCGGCCGGTACGCGCGCGCTGGTGGTCCTGCACCCGGCCGGGCGCATCGACATCGAGGTGGAGATTGCCGGAGAGGGCGAGGCGGCACAGATCCGCCGTGCCTCGCTCGTGCGCACCGCCCGAAAGATCCTGCACGGCGAACTTCACATCCCCGACTACGTTTTTTCGAGACCTCAAGCAACCGGAGACGACATGAAGAACCTTCTCGCACCGGCGATCGCCGCGGCCATCTCCACCACCACTGCCGGAAACGTATTGGCGGCTGACCCGGCACCGTTTCCGAGCCGCACGATCACGATCGTCGTGCCCACCGCGGCCGGTGGCGGCAACGATGCGATGGCGCGCACCATCGCGCAGAAGCTCGGACCCAAACTAGGGCAGACCGTGATCATCGACAACCGCGCCGGCGCGAACGGTTCGATCGCGAGCGAGTTCGTCGCCCGCGCTGCGCCCGACGGCCACACCCTGATGCTGGGCTACATCGCCACGCACAGCATGAACCCGGCGCTGCAAAAGCTGAAGTACGACCCGATCGCCGATTTCGAGCCGGTGGGTCTGGTCGGTTACTCGCCGACGCTGATGGTGGCGAACGCCAACGTGCCGGTGAAGGACGTGAAAGATCTGGTTGCCCAGCTCAAGGCCAGCCCCGACAAGTACAGCTACGCCTCGGCCGGCAACGGCACCGCGCCGCACTTCGCAGCCGAGCTGTTCAAGCTGAATGCCGGTGTGGTGATGCTCGGCGTGCCCTGCAAGGGCTCGGCCCCGGCCGTGAGCGACACGATCGGCGGACAGACGCAGTTCATGTTCCCGAGCCTGTTCACCGCGTACCCGTTCGTGAAGTCGGGCAAGTTGCGCGCCATCGGCGTGGCGGGGCCGAAGCGGGTGGCGAGTCTGCCGGACGTGACGACGCTGAAGGAGGCCGGCGTCGACGGCGTCGACGTGACACAGTGGTACGCGATCTTCGCGCCCGCGAAGACGCCGAAGGACATCGTCCAGAAGATCAACAAGGCACTGAACGAAGTGCTCGCCGACAAGGAGACCGAGAAGCGCATGGAGGATCACGGCGCCGACGTGCAGACCAGCACGCCTGAAGAGTTGCGCGCACTGGTGGTCTCAGAGCTCGCGAAATGGAAGGGTGTGGTTCAAAAGGCGAAGTTGACGGCGGACTGAGTGGTTTCGGAATGCGGTACCCACGCCACGCCTTGACCTACCCTGACCGTATGGCGAAAGCGTCGATGACTGCTGTGGTGCGGTAAAAATTCGTACGTGAACGGCTCCTTGGGGTTGGCACTTGCCAGTCACGTTTGCCGCCAGGTCACCCTGGAGCCGTCACTCGGTTTGAGCGATGACGCGCGCTGGGCCGGGTCGGGTCAGAGCACTTTGACCCCCGGCAGCTTGTGCATGCCGCGATCGAAAGTTGCGGTGAAGTCACAGCCCTGCTGCGCATTCTTGGCAACGACCAGGCAGTCGGCGAACCCGCAGGCATTTGCCTCGAACAGGGACAGCGCAGCCGCGACGGCTTCGCGGTCCTCGAACGCGAAGGCAGTCTCTTCGAGCAAGCTGCGCACCGCGATCGACTGTGCGTGCTTGTCCTGATCGAAGACCGACTTCAGTGTCCAGACCGCTTCGGCCAAGACGACATCCGTCACCAGCAACGAGCCCGGCAACCCGCCGTGCTCGGCCAGCAGGTGATCGATGCGCTTGCTCTGCGCCGGGTCATCGTTGAGCCACAGGCGCAGCAGGATGTTGGTGTCGATGCCGATCATCAGCCCGCGGACTTGCGGCCCGCCCGGCTGGGTGCGTGCTTGTCGCGCAGGACCTTGGCCACGGCCTCGTCCATCTGCTCGACGGTCAGCGGCGCGGCATGCGGTGACTTGAGCAACCCCCGGATGCGTCGAGCGTCGGGCTGGACGTGCCGGGCCGTGATCGTGTTGTCCGGCTGGATCTGGAAGTCGAGGATCGCCCCGGAGTCCAGATTCAAGCGGTCGCGAATCTCCTTGGGCAGGGTGAGCTGGCCCTTGCTGGTCAGTGTGGCGAACATAGCGGCGTCCCTTCTGGATCGACAAGTTCCTTACATTCTATTCTGGTAAGGAGATTCACGGGACTCTTGGCCTGTCGAGGACGGGAGGGCCACGTTCTTGTACTGCAAGAGACGCCCAGGGACTACTCCAAATTTTGCACCTGCTCCCGCAGCTGCTCGATCGCCACCTTCATCTCGACCGAGATGTTGGTCAGCTCCAGCGAGGCTGCCTTCGAGGCCAGGGTGTTGGCCTCGCGCAGCAGTTCCTGGATCAGGAAGTCGAGCCGCTTGCCGACCTCGCCGCCAGCCTTCAGCAGGCGCGTGATTTCATCGAGGTGCGAGCGCAGGCGCGCCAGTTCCTCGGCCACGTCGACACGGATCGCATACGCCGCGGCTTCGTTCAGCGCGCGTTCCTGCAAAGCCTCCCGCGGGATGGACTGCGCTGCGCCGGTGGCTTCGAGCGCTTCTTGCCAACGCTCCAGAAAACGCTGCTGCTGGCGCTTCACGACGATCGGCACGAGCGGCTCGGCCTGCACGGCCAGTTCACGCAGCCGGCCGACACGTTCCATCAGCACCGCCACCAGCTTCGCACCTTCGCGCGCACGCGCTTCGCGCAGGCCGGCAATGCAGTGTCGCGCGGCGTCGAGCGCCACCTCGTCGAGTTTTTCGGCCGCGCCGCCGCCCTTGCACCACTGCAAGACCTCGTGCACCGACAGGCTCGCCGCCTTCGGCAACCAACCCTGCACGCTGTCCTGCAGGCGCAGCAGGCGGTTCAGTTGCTCGGGTTGCGGCTGCGGCCAGGCGGTCTCGTTGTCGCGCTGGGTGTTCAGGCGCAATTCGATCTTGCCGCGCCGAAAGCTGGCGGTGAGCAGATCGCGCAGCGCAGGTTCGAGCGCGCGGAACTCATCGGGCAGCCGAAAGCCGAGGTCCAGGAAGCGGCCATTGACCGAACGCAACTCGACATGCACGCTCGCATGGGCCGACGCACTCGCCTTGGGCGTGACGCCCTCCGCAGAAGCAGGCGTCTGAGGCTCCGTAGCGGGGCCCGCCGAGGCGCTCGCGTAGCCGGTCATGCTGTAGACTGCCATCGAGCTTTTTCCCCAGGCAAAATTTGATTATGTCAAAGAGCAAACCTGCTCCATTGCCATCGGGCACGGTGGTTGGCGGCTACCAAGTCATCAAGAAGCTGGCGGCCGGCGGGTTTGGCGTTGTGTACCTGGCCGAAGACAGCGATCGCCACCTGATCGCGCTCAAGGAGTATCTCCCTTCGTCCCTGGCCGAGCGCTCGCCCGGTGAATTGACTCCGCGCGTCAAGCCGGAAAAGCAGCCGCTCTACCGCCTGGGCCTCAAGAGCTTCTTCGAAGAAGGCCGCTCGCTCGCGCAGATCAG
>JANYJL010000155.1 GCA_025361845.1 Rhizobacter sp. | reverse complement strand
TCGTGCCCGCGTGTCGGGTCGGGCGAGAAGTGCGCGATCTCGCCGCCGGGGCGCTGGTCGGCGATCACGTCGCGCAGCCACTTGGTCCAGAACGCGCGGCTGTCGAACAGGTAGCACGCGGTCGGCGCGAACACCTGCGCGTCGCCGGTCCAGCCCAGGCGCTCGTCGCGTTGCGGGCAGTCGGTGGGCACCTCGATGAAGTTGCCGCGCTGCGACCACAGGGTGTTCTCGACCAGCCGGTTCACGAGCGGGTTGCCGGTGGTGAGCCAGCCGGTGCGGCGCGTCGCCGAGGAGATGGGCACCGCCTGGATCGCGATGACACGCACGCCCGCCGGCAGCGTGAGCCGCGCGTAGCGGAAGCCCTGAAAACTGAAGTGCGGGCGGTAGGACTCCGGCGCTCCACCCTTGAGCGTGTAGCGCAGCCGCGCCTGGGCGCTGCGGTAGTTGGCATTGTCAAAGCGTCCCTGCGCGTCGAGGATCTCGGCGTGCTCGACGACGACGGTGGCGCCGCGCGGGCCCTCGACCGTCAGCGCGACATAGCCGCCGATGTTCTGGCTAAAGTCGTAGACCGGTCTACCTTGCGAGTCCAGGGTGGTGCTGACGGGCGCTAGCGCATCGAGCTCCTGGACCGCTTCGATTTCATGCGGGATCAGTGTGTGCAGGTCGAAGCTTTCGTCCACCACACAGCCCGCGCTGACGGGCGCACCCTCTTCGCGGGCGTCGTAGTCCTCGCCGTAATAGATGCCGGACTTGATGATCGGCAGCAGCCCGCTGCGCCAGCCCGCGTCGGTCGCCACGAGCAGGCGGGCCCCGGCGCGAATCTCGGCAATTGCCGCGGTGTGATCGCCCCAGGTGTTGGCGATGGCGATCTTCTTCCACAGCAGCGGCGAGCGATGCCAGCCGTCACCCAGCCAGATGTCGATCTCGTTGGCGCCGGGGCGCAGCAGGGCAGCGACGTCGTAGGTCTGGAAGGACAGGCGGTCCTGGTAGCTGGTCCAGCCGGGGGTCAGCTGATCGTGGCCGACCCGCACGCCATTGATGAAACAACGGTAGAGGCCTTGTGCGCTGATGCGCAGCTCGGCTGTGGCGGGCACCACCTCCACCGTGAAGGTCTGCTGGACGAAAGACGCACGCTCGCCGACGCCGCGGTCGGTGAGCGGGCGCACCATGCGGGCGACCCAGGTGGGTGTGGCCGCGACGGCGGCGTGAGGTTCGAGAGCAACAGCGCTCATGCGGCGGGTCCTTGGTGACTGGGTGGAGAGCGGGAGGCGATCGGGCCGGTGGGTTCGCGATGCGTTGAATCACAATGTAGATCGGTCTACACAAAATTTCCAGTGCTTGACCCCAGGAAATCGCTCAGTGTTTTCCCGGAGCGTGGGTCTGCCGACGTCAACACCCCGGCTCGTGGCTCGAGGACAAGCGGATGGAGACATCAATGCCGCGGCAAACCCCGGCACCGATCGCCCCGGTGACGGTGAGCATCACTACGGTGTGAACGCCGACGGCCGCGAGTGCCAGCGTCAGTGAACCCGATGCGTTGATCTCGCGCGGAGGCGGCGATCAGGGAGTCCACGACGACAGGCTACCCGCCGCGCCGATGCCGTGCCGGCGGAGCCCGGCCCGCGGGCTCGCCTAGGCTTTGCGAGCCGCCCGCGGCTTGCGCGTGCTGCGCAGTTCGGCCGGCACCAGGGCTTCATGCAGACGTGAACGCGCGCTGCCCTTGCCCGCCAAAGTTTCATCAAGCCGTGCGGCCAGCGCGTCGATGTGTTCGCGCATCAGGCGTTCTGCTGTGGGCGAATCACCGGCGGCAAGGGCCGCGACGATGTCGGCGTGGTCGGCGTTCGACTCCTGCGCCGCGGCCTGCGACTGGTAGAGCGCCGACACCAGGGTCGTGCGCGCCGACAGGTCGATCATCATGCTGGTCAGGAAGCGGTTGCCCAGGCATTCGGCCAGGCACACATGGAAGTCGGCGAGCAGCACCGCGCGGGTGCCGGCGTCCCCCGCCGCGATGGCCTTGCGTTCATCGGCGACATGCCGGCGCAGCGTGCTGATCACCGATTGCAGCGGCTTGCCCGCATCGCGCAACATGCCGGGCTCGATGACACGCCGGGCCGCGTAGGTTTCGCGCGCTTCTTCGAAGGAAGGCTCCACCACGTACCAGCCGAGCCGCGAGCGCACCTCGACGAAACCGCGCGCCTGCAACTGCATCAGCGCCTCGCGCACGAGGGTGCGGCTCACGCCGAACAGATCGGCCAGCTCCTGTTCACCGAGCCGTTCGCCAGGCCGCAGCTTGCGGCTGAGGATCGACTGCACGACACGTTCGGCGATTCTGGATTTGCTGAGCATGGGTCCGTCAAACAACAGGAGCCGATTCTCGCCTGCCGGCCAGGCCGCCACGGCAAAACGCCCGCGACCGCGGGCGTTTTATTCAGCAAGGGGTCAGGCTCTCGCGGTGGCCATCGGCATGACGCGGGGCCGCAGCTTGGCCATCACGAGGTAGGTAGCCCCGGCGATCGCCACGCCGAAGAACCAGCCATAGGTGTTCCACCACGCCGGCAGCAGGTGGGTGAAGTTCGGCAGCACGGTCGAGAACAGGGCGCCGATGCCGACGGCCACCAGCGCATTGATGTTCCAGCCGCCCTCGTAGCGGTACTCGCCATGCTCCTGGTAGAGCGCATCGACGTTCACCACGCCCTTGGCGACGAGGTAGTAGTCGACCAGGATGATGCCCAGCAACGGGCCCATGGTCGCGCCGATGCCGTTCACGAACTGCGCTGCGTTGCCCTCCCAGGGTGCGAACGGGTACAGCACGAGCGCGATGCCGGCCGCGATGTAGCCGCCCCGCTTGAAGCTGATCACGCGCGGGAACACGTTGGAGATGTCGAACGCCGCCGAGACGAAATTCGCCACGACGTTGATGCCGAGCGTGGCGGCCGCGAAGCTCACCGCGGCGATCAGCGCGAGCACCCAGCTGTCGAACTTGGCCGAGATCTGCTCCGGGTGCAGCAGCACTTCGCCGTAGACCTTGAAGGCCGCGATGGTGGTGACACCGGCCACCAGCGAGAAGGCGATCAGGTTCACCGGCAAGCCCCAGAGGTTGCCGGTCTTCACGGCCTGCTTGTTCTTCGCATAACGCGAGAAGTCGCAGAAGTTCAGGTAGAGCGCTGCGAAGTAGGTCACCCAGGTGGCGCCCACCGCCATCAGCGCCCAGAAGGAGCCGGGTTCGCCGCTGACACCCGCGTCTTTCGTCTTCTCGAGCAGCACGTCCATCGGGATGCCGTGCTCGAAAGAGAAGCCGCCCGCTTTCACGCACAGGCCGATCGCCAGCACCAGCATCGCGACCCAGACGGCGGGGCCGGCCCAGTCCTGGAACTTGCGCACCGTCTCCATGCCGCGCTGGATGATGAGCAACTGCAGCGCCCAGATGATCACGTAGCAGATCACCTCCAGCCCCGAGTGGCCGAGGAAGTGGGTCGTCTTGTGGAATTCGAGAATGCCGTCGCTGCGGATCAGCAGGGCCACCATCGCGCCCGAGGCCGCCGCGGTCTGCGCGCCGTACCAGAAGCAGGCCACGACCGCGCGCACCATGGCCGCGAGGTTGGCACCCCACACGCCGAAGGAGGCACGCGCCAGCACCGGGTAGGGCACGCCGGTCTTCTCGCCGGCGTAGCCGATCAGGTTCATCAGCGCGAAGATGATCAGCGAGCCCAGCCCGATCGCGATGACGAAGTTAAGGAAGCTGCCGCACAGCAGGAACAGGCTCGCCGCGAGGTAGTAGCCCCACAGGCTGTGCACGTCCGAAGTCCAGACGTTGAAGATGCTGAAGGCACCCCAGTTGCGTTCCTTGGCAGGAGCGAGGTCCTCGTTGTAGAGGTCGGGCGAAGGGTTGCGGACGTCCATGCGGAAGCCTCCTGTCGGTTCGTGCGCGGCGCCTTGGCAGGCCCTGCACCGGGTGTTGAAAACGAGGCCAGCAAGGACTTCGCACGCAAGCTGGTATACAAGAATGTACGCACTTTGTACACAATCGCACCGCGGGTTTTCCCCGGCGATTCCGCGGCTCGGCGTTCAAGGCAGAGTGACTTTTCGGCAGGGAATGGCGCGCAGGCACACTGCTGCCGCGCGGCCTTAAGCTCCGCCCACCGCGACGCCGACAGCCCCCATGACCGCCCTCCACGACCTCAGCGCCACCGAACTCGTTGCTGCGTTTCGAAGCGGCGCTTTGTCGCCACTGGAAGTCACCCGCGCGGTGCTCGATCACATCGCCGCCTGCGAACCGCAGCTGCACGCCACCTACGCGCTCGACCCAGCCGCGGCACTCGCTGACGCCGCAGCCTCGCAGGCACGCTGGTCGAAGGGTGCACCGCAAGGCGCGCTCGACGGCGTGCCGGTGATGATCAAGGAGAACATCGCAACGAAGGGCGTGCCGCTGCCTTTGGGCACCGCGGCCACCGAGCTTGTTGCGAGCCCGCACGACGCCCCACCCGCGGCGCGCCTGCGCGAAGCGGGCGCGGTGATCCTGGGCAAGACGACGATGCCCGACCTGGGCATGCTGTCCTCCGGCCTCTCGTCCTTCCACGCCCTCGCGCGCAACCCCTGGGATCTGCGCCTGAACCCCGGCGGCAGCAGTGCCGGCGCGGCGGCCGGCGTGGCGGCGGGTTACGGGCCGCTGCACCTGGGCACCGACATCGGCGGCTCGATCCGCCTGCCCGCGGGCTGGTGCGGCATCTTCGGCCTGAAGCCCAGCCAGGGCCGCGTGCCGATCGGCGTGCCCTACCCGGCGCGTGTGGCCGGGCCGATGACCCGCACGGTCGCCGACGCGGCGCTCGCGATGGCCGAACTGAGCCGCCCCGACTGGCGCGACCACATGAGCCTGCCGCCGAACGACATCGCGTGG
>JANYJL010000139.1 GCA_025361845.1 Rhizobacter sp. | reverse complement strand
CGGCGGTCGAGCGCGCCAGGCGCCGGTACGAGTTGACGTAGGGCGCGAACAGCGCCATCGCCGCCGGCGTGTATTTCTGCAGGCCGCCGATGTACCAGTAGAACTCCTTGCTCGGCGAGCCGTCTTCGTTGCTGAAGATGTTCTTGCCGGTGGCCTTGCTCAGGATGCTCTGGTGCACATGCATCGCGCTGCCCGGCTCGCCGGCCATCGGCTTGGCCATGAAGGTCGCGAACATGTCGTGGCGCATCGCCGCCTCGCGCACCGTGCGCTTGAAGAAGAACACCTCGTCGGCCAGGCCCAGCGGGTGGGCGTGGAAGAAGTTGATTTCCATCTGGCCGGCGCCGACCTCGTGGATCAAGGTGTCGACGTTCAACTCCATCTTTTCGCAGTAGTCGTAGACGTCCTCGAACAGCGGGTCGAACTCGTTCACGGCGTCGATGGAATAGGCCTGGCGCGAGGTCTCGGCGCGGCCGCTGCGGCCGATCGGCGGCTTCAAGGGAATGTCCGGGTCGGTGTTGCGCGCGACCAGGTAGAACTCGAGTTCGGGTGCCACCACCGGGCTCCAGCCTTCGGCGTCGTAGAGATCGCAGATGCGCCGCAGCACCGAGCGCGGTGCGTAGGGCACGAGCTTGCCATGGCGGTCATAACAGTCGTGGATCACCTGCGCCGTCGGGTCGGTGGCCCACGGCACGATGCGCACCGTGCTCGGGTCGGGCTGCAAGTGCATGTCGAAGTCGTTCGGGCTGATGACGTCGTAGTACGGCCCCTCTTCGGGGAACTCGCCGGTCACACCCATCGCGACCACCGCTTCGGGCAGACGCATGCCGCGGTCTTCGGTGAATTTTTCGCGCGGCAGGATCTTGCCGCGGGCCACGCCGGTCAGGTCGGGGACCAGGCATTCGATCTCGGTGACGCGGCGTTCGTTGAACCACGTTTCGAGATCGCTGAAAGTGAAATTGCTCTTGTTCTTTGACATGAAGTCACCTGGGAAGCTCGGCGCCGTGCGCCTGAAATGGGAAGGGTATTCGGTGGGAGCGATCGCACGACGCTAACGGTCGGGCTCGGGCACAGAGGCCACACGCCGGCTGCGGTAGCTCTCACAGGCACGGCCGAAGGCCTTGAACAGTTTCACCGAGACCGGGTTCTGTGCGGCCTTCCATTCGGGGTGCCACTGCACGCACAGGTTGAAGCCGGCGCTGCCCTTCATCGAGAAGGCTTCGACCAGGCCATCGGGCGCGCGCGCCTCGACTTGCAAGCCTGCCGCGAGGCGGTTCACGCCTTGGCCGTGCACCGAGTTCACATCGATCTCGCGTTCGGCGAGGATCGCATCGAGCGTGCCGCCGCGTTCCACCAGCACGTGATGGGCGACGCCGTACTGCGCTTGCGCGTTGCCGCCCGTGGCACTGGCGCCGCGGTGGTCGTGCTGGCCGGCCACTTCATGCACCGCCTGATGCAGGCTGCCGCCGAGCGCGACATTCGTTTCCTGAAAGCCGCGGCAGATGGCGAACAGCGGGATGCCACGTTCGAGCACACGCGGGATGAGCGGCAGGGTCCAGCCGTCGCGGTCGGGGTCGAGCGGCAGAGCCGGGTTGTGCACCTCCTCGCCGAAGTGGCGCGGGTGCACGTTCGAGGGCGAGCCAGTCAGCAGCACGCCGTGGGCCAGATCGAGCAAGGCATCGAACTCGCTCGCGTCGGCCGAGGGCACCACCAGCGGCGTGCAACCGGCCAGGCGCACGGCATCGAGGTACTTCTTGCCGGCGATGAAGAAGGGGTGCTCGCCCAGCATGCGGTTGCAGGCGGGCACCAGGACGATCGGTTTGGCGCGGAGCGAGCTCACAACATGTCCCTCAAACGGTAGTAAGCCATGCCGGCCACGAGGGCTGGCGTGCGCAGCAGGCGACCGCCCGGGAAGGCGCGGTGGCGTATGCGCGCGAAGGTGTCGAAGCGTTCGGCGTCGCCGGCAATCGCCTCGGCGACCAGTTTGCCCGCGAGGCCCGTCAGCGCCAGGCCGTGGCCGGAAAATCCTTGCAGGTAATACACGTTGGCATAAGCACGACCCGGGCCGGCGGCGACCTCGGAGAGGCGGCCGAAGTCGGGTGCACGGTTCATCGAGATGTCGACGAAGCCGCCCCAGGCGAATTCGACTTCGGTGTCGCGCAGTTGCGGGAAGGTGTGCGCCATGCGCCGCTGCATGCTCTTGGCCAGGTTCATCGGCGTGGCGGTGCTGTAGCTGACGCGCCCGCCATAGAGCATGCGGTCGTCCTTCGTCGGGCGGAAGTAGTCGAGCACGAAGTTGGTGTCGCAGACGGCCGAGCGTGACGGGATCAGTGAAACCGCTCGACCCGGCGCTCGCGGCCTCACTGA
>JANYJL010000101.1 GCA_025361845.1 Rhizobacter sp. | reverse complement strand
AAACAATTGCAATGGGTGGTTTGGGCATGCTGGCCGTGGGGGCCCTGGGTGTGGTCTTGCCGCGGGCGATACGGCGCTTGCAGCTGTCGCGGGCGAAACACCCGTCGCTCACCGGGCACGGGCGCATCGCCAAGCGCATTGCCGGCTTGATCCCCGGCTACGCGTACGACGAGGCGCAGTTCTTCGCGTCCGACGCCGCGCCGCCCGACGTGATCGCGCGCCGCCGAGCCGGGTTCGACGGCCTCGCCACGCTGTTCGCGCAGCGCTTTCCCAAGGGCATCGCCGCGACCGAACAGGCCAAGGACGGGATTGCGGACCTTCAGTTCACGAGCGCCTACCGGGTGCCGTTCCAGTACAGCCCGTACCTGCGCCAGCGGCTCAAGACGGCCAGCTTCCTCGAATCGTCGGCGGGTGTCACGGTCACGGACCTCGACGGCAACAGCTTCCTCGACCTCACCGGCTCGTACGGCGTCAACGTGTTCGGCACCGACTTCTACAAGTCGTGCATCGACGAAGGCGCCGCCCACGCCCAGGGCCTCGGGCCAGTGCTCGGGGCCTACCACCCGTGTGTGCTCTCGAACGTCGAGCGGCTGAAGCAGATCTCGGGGCTCGACCAGGTGTCGTTTCACATGTCCGGCACCGAGGCGGTGATGCAGGCGGTGCGGCTGGCCCGCTACCACACGCGCAAGACGCACGTGGTGCGCTTCTGCGGCGCCTACCATGGCTGGTGGGAAGACGTGCAGCCCGGCCCAGGCAACCCGTCTCAGCCGCGTTCGACCTACACGCTTGAAGAGATGAGCGAGAAGACCCTGCAGGTGCTGCGCACGCGCAAGGACATCGCCTGCGTGCTCGTCAACCCGCTGCAGGCACTGCACCCGAACGCGGGCGCGCCGGGCGACTCGTCCCTGGTCGACGGCAGCCGCCGCGCCGGCTTCGACCGCGGCCGCTACACCGAGTGGCTGAAGCGCCTGCGTGCACTGTGCACCGAGCGCGGCATCGTGTTGATCCTCGACGAGGTGTTCCTCGGTTTTCGCCTCGCCAACGGCGGCGCGCAGGAATACTTCGGCATCCGCGCCGACATGGTGACCTACGGCAAAACACTCGGCGGCGGCCTGCCGGTCGGCGTGGTCTGTGGTCGGGCGGACCTGATGAAACGCTTTCGTGAAGACCGGCCCGTCGACATCTGCTTCGCCCGCGGCACCTTCAATGCGCACCCCTACGTGATGGGGGCGATGAAGGTCTTCCTCGATCGCCTGGCCCAGCCCGCGACACAGGAGATTTACAAGGGCCTCGATGAACGCTGGAACGGCCGCGCTGCGCGCTTCAACGAACGCATGCAGGCGGGCAACTTCCCGGTGCGCGTGGCCAACCTCTCGTCGGTCTGGACCGTGCTGTACACCGTGCCCTCGCGCTACAACTGGATGTTCCAGTACTACCTGCGCAAACATGGACTCGCCCTGAGTTGGGTCGGCACGGGCCGCATGATCTTCAGCCTGAACTACGGCGACGCGGACTTCGAGCAGGTCGTCGAACGCTTCGCCACTGCGGCACGGGAGATGCAGGCCGACGGCTGGTGGTGGGTGGGCGCAGCGCAGACGAACAAGTCCGTCAAGCGCAGCATCCTGGGCGAAATGCTGCGTCACTGGGCTTGACCTCACGGCGCCTCGCGGGCGCCGTTCAGCGGTGCGACACGTGGACCATCGGGTCGATGAGTTCGCCGCGCAGCAGGTGCATCGGGGCCTTGTAGTAGGTCTTGATGTCGTTGAACGGGTCGGTCAGGATCTTCGTCATCCAGGCCAGCGCCGTGATGGCGTCGTCCTGGATCCACAACTGGCCGACGCGGAACAGCAGGCCCGCCACCCCGAGCGCCAGCCACGCGATGCCGACGCCGTGCAGGAAACCCTGCCACGACGTGGCCGGCGCGATGGTGCCGAACAGCGAGGGTGCGAACCACAGCGTCAGCGGGATCGCCGCCCACACGGCCAGCAGCACGATCTTGCGGAAGATGTTGTAGCCGACCTTGATCTCTTCCTTGTGGGCGTCGCTGGCCTGGTTGACCTCGTCGTAGCCGCGCGGTTCGAAGAAGAAGTGGCCGGCCTGGCGCGTCGTCATCGAGACAGTCCACGCGAGGATCGCCGACATGGCCGGGTCGAACGGCAGCATGCCGTAGGCGATGACGAAGAAGATCGCACTGACCAGATGCAAGGACTGGTTGATGCGACTGTGGTGGTAATAGCGATGGTCGTCCCAGCGCTGGGTCTCGAGCATTTCAAAGAAGCGATTCATGTGACACCCCGAAAGATGAACGGCACCCCCACGGGTGCACGCGGTCGCATGGTGAGGGGTCCGCATGAAACGCGGGTGACAGCGCGATTCGATGTTCGTGTCTGTCATCGAATTGTTGCGAAGCGCCGTCACGATGGCGGCATGAACGACATCAACCTGACACCGGCTGCCACTCCGTCCGCACGGTTGCCGCAGCGCCGACTCAGGCTCGCCTTCGTGACCGAAACCTATCCACCGGAAGTGAACGGGGTGGCGGCCACGCTGTCGCAGATCGTCGAAGGCATGCACCGGTGCCAGCATGAGATCCAGCTGATCCGCCCCCGGCAGCCGGACGAGGCGCACGCCGATCGTGGGCCCGCGTTCCGCGAAGTGCTGATGCGCGGTCTGCCGATCCCGAACTACCCCGGTCTGCGCATGGGGTTGCCGAGCCGGCGCAGGCTGGTCGCGTTGTGGCGGGCGCAGCGGCCGGACGCGGTGCACATCGCCACCGAGGGTCCGCTGGGGTGGTCGGCGCTGCAGGCAGCGCGCCAGTTGGGCCTGCCGGTGGTCTCGGACTTCCGCACCAACTTCCATGCCTACAGCCGGCACTATCGGCTCACCTGGCTGACGCGACCCATCATGGGCTACCTCCGCAAGTTCCATAACCTCGCGCACTGCACGATGGTGCCGACCACCGCCTTGCAGCAAGACCTCGAAGGCAGCGGCTTCGAAAGGCTCGTCGTCGTGGCGCGTGGTGTCGACACACACCGATTCGACAGCCGCAAGCGCAGCAGCGCCCTGCGCCGGAGTTGGGGCGTGGACGGCGATGACGATCTGGTCGTAGCCTGCGTCGGCCGGCTGGCGCCCGAGAAGAACCTCGATGTGCTGCTGAAGGCCTTTGCCGCGATCCAGAGCGTTCGACCCGATGCCAAGCTGCTGTTCGTCGGCGACGGTCCGATGCGTGCCGATCTGCAGCGGCGTTGCCCACAGGCGGTGTTCGCCGGGCAGCGCTCGGGCGACGACTTGTCTGCGCACTATGCGTCGGCCGATCTGCTGTTGTTCCCGAGCCTGACCGAGACCTTCGGCAACGTCACCACCGAGGCCATGGCCAGCGGCCTGCCCGTGGTGGCCTACCACTACGCCGCCGCGGCCAAGCTGATCCGCAACGGGGTGAACGGTGTCACGGTCCCGTTTGGCGACGCGCAGGCCTACGTGCATGCGGCGGCCACCAGCGCCGCCGACCTCGCGAACTGCCGGCAGATGGGCGGGGCCGCACGCCAGAGCGCGCTCGAGCTCTCGTGGGATGCGGTCGTGAAGCGCTTCGAATCTGTCGTCGAGACGGCCATCCGCGACGACGTGGCGTTCGAGGCGCCGCAGCTTCAGGCGGCAAATCGGCAAGCGACCTGAGCCCCGTCAACAGAACGTGTCGACCTGCGCTTCGCACATCGCGGCGGTCTCGTCGCGGCGAACGCGCCGCCGTTCCAGGCGCATCAGCACGGCAATTGCCGCGGCAATGCTGAGGCCAAGACCCCAGAGCAGGGTGACGATCGGCACGTCGAAGGCGATCAATGCCGCATAAGTGCCGAGCATGCCCAGCACGCTGGCGTTTTCGTTGAAGCCCTGCACTGCCACCGAGCGCCCCGCGCTCAGCAACTGGCAGCCGCGGTGCTGAAGCAATGCGTTCAAGGGCACGACCATGAAACCCGCCACGGCGCCGACGCCGGCCAGCAGCGGCACCGCGACGGCAAGCCGGGTGGCTGATGCCACGACCGGCATCAACAAGCCGAGCGCCACGCCCGCCCAGAGCACCCCCTTGGCCTCGGCGAGCGGCACGAGCCGCCCGGCCGCCGTGGCCCCCACGATCACGCCAACCGCCACGGCCGCCTGGAGGTAAGCGGCCTGGTTCAGCGGCAAGGCCAGCACATCCGCGGCCCAGCGCAGGATCGCGAACTGCAAGGTGGCACCGACTCCCCAGAAGATCGTCGTGACGGCCAGCGAGAGCGCACCGTCACGGTCGCGCCACAGGAGCAGGTGCGACCGCCAGAAGTCGGCGCAGATGTCGACAACATCCAGACGCGCCCGGGCATAGCGCGCACCGCTGTCCGGGATGCCGATGTTGAACAGCGCGGCCAGCGCATAGACCGCGAGCAGGACGAAGACCGAGCCACTGAGCGCACTCGCATCGACCATCGGCAGCGCATGCAACCAGCCGCTCCCCGCGACAGCGGCCGACGAGGCGAGCAGCGCGGGGCTGACGAGACCACCACCGAACACGGTGCCCAACAAGGCGGCGCACACGACTGAGACTTCGACCCAACCGTTGGCGGCGACGAGGCGATCCGGTGGGACGATCTCGGTGATGAGCCCGTACTTGGCCGGCGCATAGGCCGCGGCGCCGAAGCCGATCACGGCAAAAGCGATGACCGGGTGCATGCCGAGCAGCAGTGACAGGGCGCCCAGCAGCTTCACGCCATTCATCCAGGCCATCAGCCGGGCCTTGGGAACGGCATCGGCCAGCGGTCCGACGACCGGCGCGAACAGCACATACGAGAGCGTCAATGCGATCTTGAGCATCGGCGCCCACCAGCCGGGCAACCCCCGCTCCCGCAGCAGCGCGATGGCGACGATGAGCAGCGCGTTGTCGGCCAGCGCCGAGGTGAACTGGGCCGCGATGAGCAGACGGAAGCGCGGCGGCATCGGCGTCATCCACGCCAGCGTGCGGCGGCGTGCCCTGCCGTGGGCGGGAAGAACGCGAGGTGTCGAAGGCTGCTGTGCACGGGGCGCGAGTGTGCGGGCCGCAGATGATGTGTTGATGACGTGCACGCGACAGCCGGGCTGCCACGCCGGTGTCGCGAGCCTGTCACTGCCCGTTCATGCGCCGCGCCTAGAGTGCCGTCACGCCGTTGACTCGCACCCCACGATCGCGTGGCGCAGCAGCAGACAACCGAAGGTGGCCCGTTGCCTCATCCGTCCCCGTCGCGAGCATGGCTCGCCAAATGCACGAAGCTGCTCATCAGCCTGGCCGCTGCGCTCGTGCTGACGGCCTGCTCACCGCAGGCGCTGTTGGTGCGGGGCATGGCCGACTCACTGGCCGCGCAGGGCCAGACCGCAGAAGACGACATCGTCCTGGCGCGCGAGGCCAGTGCCTTCTATCTGAAGCTGTCGGAGTCGGTGCTGCGCAGCACACCGGGCCATCTGCCACTCGCAGAAGCAGTCGCGGGCGGCTACACGCAATACGCCTACGCCTTCGTCACCTTCGAGGCGGACCGCATCGAGTCGACCGACGCCAACGCTGCCCGGCGCCTGCGTGAACGCGCGGCGCGCCTGTACCTGCGGGCGCATCGGCACGCCATGGCCGCCTTGGAACTCCATACACCGGGCCTCGGCCAGTGGCTGGCGAATCCGAACCCGGCGTCCGACACGAAAACGCCGCAGCTGACCGACGACGAGATCGGTGTCGCCTACTGGGCGGCGGCGGCATGGGGCGGCCACATCGCGCTGTCGACCGACAGCCCGGAGGCCGTGGCCGGCCTGCCGGGCGCGATGCGCCTGGCGCGCCTCGCATGGGCGCGCCAGCCCGACTTCGCGGACGGCGGCCTGGCCACCTTGATGGGCAGCTTCGAGACCGCGCGGCCGGGCGGCACGGCGCGCCAGGCGCAGGTGTACTTCGATCAGGCGCTGGCGGCCAGCCAGGGGCGCAGCGCCGGGCCGCTGGTGGCGCAGGCCGAATCGATCGCGCTCGCCGCCGGCGACCGGCCCGCCTTCGAGGCGCTGCTGCAACGCGCCCTCGCGGTGGCGGCGCTGCGCCGCGATCTGCCCAACGAAGTGATGGGCCAGCGCGCGCAGTGGCTGCTCGACACCATCGACCTGCGCTTCTGAACCGCTGCTCTGCATCGACCCACTGAACCGATCCACTTCACGCCTCACGCCATGAACGCCTTGCGCAAGACCGTTTCCCTGTTCCTCGTCGGCGTGTCGCTCGTTGCCTCTGCGGCCTGCTGGGGCGCCCCGGCGCTGTTGCGCGTCGGCAGCCTCGTGCCGAAGAACTCGCTGTACCACCAGAAGCTGCTCGAGATGGGCGAGGCGTGGCGAGCCGCGCAGGGTGAGGGCGCGAAGTTCGTCGTGTTCACCGACGGCAGCCAGGGTGGCGAGGCCGAGTTGTCGCGCCGAATGCGCATCGGCCAGCTCCAGGGTGCGCTGCTGTCGGTCGTGGGTCTGCGCGAGATCGAGCCCTCGATCAGCGCGCTGCAGAACCTGCCGATGCTGTTTCGCAGCTGGGAGGAGGTGGACTACGTGCGCGAGAAGATGCGGGCGTCGATGGAGAAGCGCTTCCTCGACAAGGGATTTGTCGTGCTGGGTTGGGGCGATGCGGGTTGGGTGCGCTTCTTCTCGAAGCAGGCGGCGTTTCGCCCCGACGACTTCAAGAGCATGAAGATCTTCGCGTGGGGCTCCGAGCCCGATCAGCAGTCGATCATGAAGAGCATCGGCTACACACCGGTGCCACTCGAGACCGCAGACATCCTTCCGTCGATCCAGACCGGCATGATCAATGTCGTGCCCTCCACGCCCTACTTCGCGCTGGCGAGCCAGGTCTACGCGACGGCACCGAACATGCTCGAGATCAACTGGGCGCCGATCGTCGGCGCCATGGTGGTGACGAAGAAGGCCTGGGACGAGATGTCGCCGGCGGGGCAGCAGGCCTTGCGGACCGCGGGCGACAAGGCCGGCATCGCCATGCGCCTGCAGGCGCGCAAGGAGGTGGACGACGCCGTCGACGCGATGAAAAAACGCGGCCTGGTCGTGAACCGCCCCTCGGCAGCCCAGCTGCGCGAATGGAACGAACTGGCCGAGAGCCTGTACCCGCGCATCCGCGGAACGATGGTGCCGGCCGACACCTTCGACGAGGTCTTCGTGCACATCAAGGCCTACCGGTCCGGCGCTGGCAAGTAGCCGGTGAAGGCATTCGCGATCGGCCGCTGGCAGGGGTGGCCGGCACCGGACAGCGCCGTGTCGACCCTGGCCTTGGTGCTGATGCTGGCCATCCCGGTCATCGAGGTGGCGCTGCGGCCACTGCTCGGGCAGGGGGTCGAAAACGCGAGCGTGTTGGTGCAACACCTGGGGCTCGTGCTGGCCATGTTCGGAGCGGTGGCGGCCGAGCGCGGCGGGCACCTGGCCACGTTGGGCGTGGCCCTGCCTTCAAACGGCGGCGGGCTGGCGGCGGCGCTGGCGCGCGGCTTGGGCAAGGGCGGCGCGGCAGTGATGTGCGGGGTGCTGGCGCTGGCCAGCGCGCGCTTCGTGGCGAGCGAGGCGCCCGCCGCCACGGTGTTGGCCTACGGCATCCCGCTCTGGTGGGTGCAGGCGACCATGCCGCTGGGCTTCCTGCTGCTCGGCATGCAACTCGGCTCGCGATGCGCCGTGTCGATTCCTGGCCGGGCAGCCTGTGCGATCGTGCTGCCGCTCGTCGGCGCGGCGCTGGCACGGCGATTCGACGGCATCGCCGTGCCGCTGTGGCCCGGGCTGATCGGCCTGCTGCTGATCATGCTGGCCGGTGCGCCGATCTTCGCCGTACTGGGTGGCCTGGCGCTGGCGCTGTTCTGGCAGGACGGGCTGCCGCTCGCGTCGGTCTCGCTGTCGCAGTACCAGATCACGGTGAACCCGTCCCTGCCGGCCCTGCCGCTGTTCACGCTGGCCGGCTTGATCTTTGCGCGCACCGGCGCAGCGCAGCGCCTGAGCACGCTCTTCCTCAGCGTCTTCGGCGGGCGATCGACTGGCACGGTGCTGGCCACGGCGATCCTGTGCACGGCGTTCACCGCATTCACCGGTGGCAGCGGCGTCACCGTGCTGGCACTCGGTGGGTTGCTGATGCCGATGCTGCGGCACGCGGGCTATCCGGAGCAGCGAGGCGTCGGCCTGGTCACCAGTGCCAGCGCGCTGGGCGTGCTGCTGGCGCCTTCGGTGCCGCTCATCATGTACGCGGTGATCGCGCGCGTGCCGATCGCAGACATGTTCCTCGCAGGCGTGGTGCCCGCGATCGTGATGGTCGCGAGCCTGTTGACCTTTAGTGGATTCCTGCGGCGCGGCGACCGGGCTACACCCGCTGCCGCTTCGCTGCCTGTCGATCCCCGGCGCGCCGGCATCGCCGCGGCGACATGGCGCGCCAAGTGGGAGATCCTGGCGCCGGTGGTGGCCATCGGGTCACTCGTCAGCGGCTTGGCAACACCCACCGAGAGCGCGGCGATCACGACGGCCTATGCGCTGGCGACGCAGGCGCTCGCGCACCGCGAGCTGACATGGCGCCTGCTCGGCAGTTGCCTCGCCGACTGCACACGGCTGATCGGCGGCGTGATGCTGGTGCTCGGCATGGCGCTGGCGCTCACGAACTACCTGGTCGACGCTGGCGTGCCCGACGCCGCCATCGAATGGACGCGCCACCTCATTCCCGGCAAGTACAGCTTCCTGCTCGCGCTCTGCCTGTTCCTCGCGGCGGCGGCGGCCTTGATGGAAATCTTCGCCGCGATCGTCGTGCTGGTTCCACTGCTGCTGCCAGTCGCCCGCGAGTACGGCGTCGATCCGGTGCACTTCGGCATCATCTTCCTGGCGGCGATGGAACTGGGCTTCCTCTGTCCGCCGGCGGGCATGAACCTCTACTTTGCGTCGGCGATGTTCGGCAAACCGATGCGCTATGTGGCCGCGTCCGTGTTGCCCGCGGTACTGGCGATCTTCATCGGCACCGTGGTCATCGCCTGCGTTCCGTCGCTTGCCACGGTCCTGCCCCAGTGGCTGGGGAGACACTAAGCCGGCGGATGCATCGGCCTGGCGAGCGGGTTGTCTCGCGCGAAGACGCCGAACGGCCCCTCCATCACGAGCGCAATGCTCAACCAGACAGCGACGCTGAAGTAGGCGGTCATCCAGACCACCTCGGTGCGCCAGCTTTCCCAACGGTGCGACACCACCCAGCGTGCCGATGCGTCGGCCAGGCCCTGCGACACGCTGAAGTAGCTGCGCCCGAGCGCTTCGTCGGCTACCCAGCGCGACCAGTACATCGGCACGTCCACCGCGAACATGTAGGCAACGTAGGCCGTGCCCACCACGCACCACAAGGCCAACAGGGGGCGGCGTGCGGGATCGACCCGCGGCCACAGGCGCAGCAGGCTCACCACCAGCAAGGCGGCACAAAGGCCCCACAGCGATTCCTCGACCACATGGCCGATGTTGGCCGTGGTCAGCACCGAGTACCAGGAGAACACTTCCGCCGTGGCGATGAGCGGCAGCACCGCGCGGGATGCCGCCAGCCCCGAGGCACTGCCGGTGACGCGGGACGCATCACGCAGCAGCAAGGCCCACTGCGCGGCGAAGCAGAGTTCGGCGAAGGTCGCCACGCTGCGGCCGACCAGCACGCTGGAGAAGACGCTGTCGACCATCACCAGGCGTTGCACGTCATAGACCGGCAACAGGCAGCGCCAGCCGCAGCCGAGCACATAACCCGCCGACAGCAGCAACTGCCAGCGCCGGTTCAGCCACGCGTCCGGCGGCCAACGCTCACGCACGCGCCACAGCCACCATGCCGCTGCGCCCCAGGCCAGCACATTGAGCCCGGCCACCGTGCGAAGCAGGCTCCACCATTGCAGGGTGCTGTCCAGCATCTTGGCGCCCGTCGGGGTCAGTGGTCTTTCTTGGGCCGGCCGACCTTGACCGGGTCGAGCTGGCCGAGCGCCGCCAACAGGGCCGGGGTGTCCAGTGCCGTCAGCACGTGCAGCCCTGCGCGCAACAACTCGCTCTTCTTGGTCTCTCGCCGTGCGGCCAGCGCGCGCGCCTTGAGCGTCGCGATCAGCGCGAAGTCTCTCTCGGGCATCGTGAAGCTGTCGCGGACCGGCTTCTGTCGCACTCTCGCCGTCTTCGACGCGACGGTCTTCATCACAGGGGGTTTCGCCACGCTGGTCCGGGCTTTGGCCATGAGCACCTCAAAATGTATAAATGGTTTATATCATTTCAAGGAAGACGGATCAACGCCGGCCCGGGCGTTCATCTTCGGAGGCCAGCCCCATCCGCCCCGTCCGCGAACCGTGACTTGGGACACGCTGATCGGCAACGCGTCCACAGCGCCCGCGAACAGGGGGTGCAAAACCCCCTTTTTGCGGGAAGCAAACGGCAGCAAATGCCGCTATCTTTTAGTCACCCTCTGCTGACACTGACGGCCATGCAATTCTTGGGATCACTGGCGTTCGCGGCGATGACCTTGGTCAACCTGGCGGTATTCGGCCTGGTGATGATCGCCATTTTCCGCAGAACCCGCGTTCATCACTGAGCGGTCTCTGCCGACCTGAATGGTTCCGTCGAAACCGAGCTGACGCTCGAGGTTTCCGCGATCAATGCGCGCCCACCCGCATCGACGGGTGGGACGAAGCATGCGCTTGAGCGCCTCGTCGCTGCTGGGTGCGACTCAGCGCCCGCCGTGACTGCCTAGCTTCTCGCGTGCGTAGATCGCGGTGTCCGCTGCATCCGAGAACACGCCGTCGACGCCCAGGCGCAAATGCGTCAGGTACTCCTTGACCGGATCGCCCTTCACGTCATACGGCAGGTTGTAGTAGCCCTTCTCGCTTCTGAAGGTGTACTCGTGCACGAAGAGCCCGGCGCGGTGAGCATCGGCCACCAGTGAGGTCGGCGCTTGCTGAATCGCATCGGCATAACCGTCGAAGCTGCCGTTTCCATCGAGGTCGGCGCAATTGCCTGCCGCGTCGAGCGTGCACTTCACCGGCACGATCATCGGCTTCCAGGGGCCGATGCCATCCGCGTAGGCGCGGATGCGGGACAAGCCGGCGGGTGTCAACATGGTGTCGAACAGCTCGCTGCGCCCCGCCAGTTTCCAGTCCGTCGGCTGGCTATAGACCAAGTGCGCCGCATCGGTGCCATAGACCATCTTGCCGGTCTTGAAGTCGACGTCGTAGGCGTCGATCAGCTGAACCTGCTTGACCACCGAACCGATGCCGCGCATGTACTGCAGGCTCGTGGGTTCGAAGCTCTGCACGAAGACGGGTGCGTCGCGGTCATTGAGTCCGTTGCTGTTGAGCACCGCGACCAGGGCGTCTTCCATGCGTGCCGGGATCAGGCCGCTGCCCCAGAGCTTCAGGTGATAGCTCGGGTTCTTCGTCTCCGGATACACGGCCACGACCCGCCCGGTTTCCTTCGCCTTCAGTTTGATCAGGTCCAGGATCTCCTGGAACGTGGCGATGCGGAACAAGCCGTTGTAGACCTTCGCGGCCGGGTGGTTGGGTGACACCGCCCCGAGCGTCTTCAGTTCAGCCACGGTGAAATCGCTGACGAACCAGTCGGCGGCCACCGCCTCACCGTCACCGTTTTCGCCGGCCCGCTTTCGGCTCGCGAACTCGGGGTGCTTGGCAACATCCGTCGAGGTGTTCAACGTGATGTCGTGGCGGGCGACCAGAACCCCGTCCTTGGACACGACCAGGTCGGGTTCGATGGCGTCGACACCCATCGCGATGGCCAGGCGATAGGCCTCGATCGTTTCCTCGGGAAAGTAGCCCGACGCGCCGCGGTGCGCGATGACGATGGCCGCGCGCCCGTCCAGCGTGTTGTGCCGATCGAAGCGATCGTGCAGCCGGCCGAGGGCCGGGTCGTCCCGGAACCCCGCGCTTTCGAAGTCCGCTGCGCCGGCCTGAAGGCAGGTGCCGCAGAGCAGGGCCGCAGCCATCGCGACGAGTCGGTATCGGGGTGCTGTACGCATGGGAGTCTCCTTTGAGTGTCCGCCTCAGGCTAGGGGCCGAGCGTGACAGGTGAATGACGCCGCAGTCAAAGCCGCCAGACTCGCAGCCCGACGGCACCCAATGCCGCCGCATCGAAGTTCGCCTTCACGTCGACGAAGCAGCCTCCCGGCACGACCTTGGCGGCCATGTGCGCGGCACTGGTCTCCTGGTATAGCCGGTGCGCGACCGCCGCGACGATGGCATCGGCCCGCGGCAATTCGTCCCAGGGGGTGAGCAGCAGGCCATATTCCTGCATCGACTCTTCCGGGTCACCCTCGGGGTCGTGCACGAAGACTTCGATGCCGTAGCTCTTCAGCTCGGCGATGATGTCCACGACCTTGCTGTTGCGCAGGTCGGGGCAGTTTTCCTTGAAGGTCAGGCCGAGCACGTTCACACGCGCGCCCTTGACCGAACTGCCGCAGGCGATCATCTGCTTGACGGTCTGCTCGGCGATGTACTTTCCCATGCCGTCGTTGATGCGCCGGCCTGCCAGGATGACCTGCGGGTTGTAGCCCAGCATCTCGGCCTTGTGGGTCAGGTAGTACGGATCCACCCCGATGCAGTGGCCGCCCACCAAGCCCGGGCGGAACGGCAGGAAGTTCCACTTCGTGCCGGCCGCCTTCAGCACTTCGAGCGTGTCGATACCGATGCGGTGGAAGATCACCGCCAGTTCGTTCATCAGCGCGATGTTGAGGTCGCGCTGGGTGTTCTCGATCACCTTCGCGGCCTCCGCCACCTTGATGCTGCTGGCTGGGTAGACGCCCGCGGTGATGATCGAGCTGTAGACCTCGCTGACCGTTCTCAAGGTTTCGTCCGTGTCGCCCGAGACGACCTTGATGATCTTGGTGACGGTGCGTTCCTTGTCGCCCGGGTTGATGCGCTCGGGGCTGTAGCCGACGAAGAAGTCGGTCTTCCATTTCATGCCCGAGTGCTTTTCCAGGATGGGAATGCAGACCTCTTCCGTCGCGCCGGGGTAGACGGTCGACTCGTACACGACGGTGGCACCCCGCTTCAAGTTCCGGCCGACGATTTCGGAGGACTTGATCAGCGGCGTGAGATCGGGCTTGCGCGCTTCGTCCACCGGCGTGGGCACGGCGACGATGATGAAGTCGGCGTCGGCGATGGTTTTCGCATCGGTGCTGCACGTCAGATGCAACGCGGCTCGCAGTTCATCGGAACTGACCTCGCCGGTCGGGTCCGTGTGGCGCGCATAGGCTGCGACTTTTTCGGCCGAGAGATCGATGCCGATCGTCTTGTACTTCTTGCCGAACTCGACAGCCAGTGGCAAGCCCACGTAGCCGAGACCGATGACGGCGATGGTGTTGACGATGCGATGACTGCGCTGCGCGGGCGTTGAACCGAGCGCTGTGCCGGACCACGGCGCGGAACCGCCCATGACAGGAAAGCCAGGCTTGAAGACGGCAGCGTCGGTGCTGAGAATTTCCACGATGTGGGCCCGCGGGTTCGATGCGTACACAGGGTGGACCGCAACACGTCTGGAGTGCCTCGGTCCGGAATGGGAGCTTCGCCGTCGCAATCGATCGCACGCAACGGCATGAACTTCATTCAATCAGGACACTGTGACAAACGATGACGTGCACTGCACCTCACGAGGCCGAAGGGCGAATCGGGAGTTACTGTTTATACTGTTTATACCGTTTGCAACCTTGACATGACAGGAGCCCCACATGGTGACCCGCAAGACCACCCCGACCGCCAAGACGGCGAAGCCCGCACCGACCCGCCGAGTGGCGGCAAAGAAGGCCGCCGTTGCAGCCCCCAAACCACCGGTCAAAGCGATGCCGGCGGTTGCCAGCACGGTCGTCGAAGCGGTGAAGGTGAAGCACAAGCTCGTGCGCGACAGCTTCACGATTCCGAAGAGCGAGTACGCCGTGCTGGACGAGCTCAAGCAGCGTGCGATGCACTTGACGCGCCCGACGAAAAAGGGCGAATTGCTGCGCGCCGGCATCGTCGCGCTCGGCGCGATGTCGGACGCTGCGTTCCTCGCGGCACTGGGCAAGGTTCCCAGCCTGAAGACCGGGCGCCCGAAGCACCTGAAGGCACCGGCTTCGAAGCCTGCGGCCAAGAAGGCCTGAAGAAGCCGCGCCCCACGGGCGCGGCTCGTGCAGTGACGCCGCCCGTTTCAGTGGCAGTGTCGGCAGAGACCGGCCCCGCCACGCGGGCGGTATGTTCACCACCGGTTTTCCACAGACTTGTCCCCCACCGCGGTGGACAACTTTCCACGCGGCCAGCGGCGTTCCTGTAGTAGGCCGTTCGGCCTACGCCGAACTTCACGGCGGCCCCCTCGGCGACACGGTGCATCCCGGCCCTTGGTCCGTTCGCGCTACGACACATGCGGCAGGCCGCACCGGGTGTCATTTCACAAGCCCAAAGTGCGCTCACGGAACAGTGCGCCAGTAGCGCACTGGCCATTCGATTCAACCAAAGGACTCTTGTCATGAAGAACCCGCGATTTCGCCTGCTGGGCTACGCAGTGGCCCTTGCAGCCTCCTTGGCTGCCGGGCTGGCAAGTGCCCAGACGGCACCGGTCGGCCCCAGTGACCTGGGGTTGCTGAATATCCCATTCACGATCTCGTACGGCGACACTTTCACCGCGCCGCAGACACCGGTTGCACCGGGTCTGTACTCGTTCTATGACGCGTACACCTTCACGATCGGTGGAACGGCGGCTTACGACTCGTTCACGGCAACGATCAACCTCGGCAACGTGCTGAACATCGCCAACCTCCAGGCTGCCCTGTTCAACGGGCAGGCACTCCAGGGCCCGGGTTCGCACGTCGGCTACACCGGCGGCTCGGCGGGTGGCGTGGTGGGCGGCATGGCGTGGAACTCCGGCAGCGGCGGCTTCATCACCCTGTCGTCACCCAACCTCGCAGCGGGCACCTACACGCTCGAAGTGCGTGGCAAGGTCAACGGCACGAACGGCGGCTCCTACGCCGGCGTGATGAACCTCGCCCCGGTGCCCGAGGCATCGAACGTGGCAATGATGCTGGCCGGTTTCGGCGTGTTCGGCACCATCGCCGTTCGCCGTCGCGGTCGCGCCGGCTGAGTACCGCTGTCGACAAGACGTTGATGCAGGCCGGGAGCGTTCACACTCCCGGCCTGCGTTGATCACGCGATGACCGTGGCCAGGCGAAGGAAGGACCAGTACGCCGCCAGGCAACCGATGCCGTAGAGCGCTGGTGTCTTCAGGCGCCAGGTCCAGGGCTGGTTCCGCACCAGACTGAAGAGTCCCCAGGTCAGGCCGAGCACGAGCAACTGCCCGAGCTCGACACCCAAGTTAAACGTGAGCAGAGCCGCGGCGATGTGCTGTTGCGGCAGGCCGAAGGATTGCAGCGCGCCTGCAAATCCCAGCCCGTGAACCAGGCCGAAGACGAAGGCCACGAGCGCAGGCCAGCGGCGTGCGAGCGTCTGCCGATCACGCAGCGCCTCGGACGCCACGAACCCGATGGACAGCGCAATGCAGGCCTCGACCGGCGCGGTGCGCAGGCTCAGCCAACCGAGCGCGGCGCTGGCCACGGTGAGCGTGTGCGCCGCGGTGAACGCGGTGATGGCCCAGGCCAGCCTGCGCCGGAATCCGACCAGGAAGAGCAGGCCGATCACGAACAGCAGATGGTCCAGGCCGCCCAGGATGTGTTCGATGCCGAGCACCAGATAGGCCGACGCGATCTCGCCGAGGCCACGCCGGTCGTCTGCCGAACCGAACAGATGAACGGTGGGTTGCCCCGCCGTCAGCGTGTAGACACGCGTCTGCCCATCGGCCCAGTACACCTTCACGAGTGCGGCCGAATAGCGCTGGCCCACACCTTCGACTTCCAGCAGACCCTGCATGCCAGCCACGCCGCAGTGCACGAGGTTCGATTCGGCGCGGCAGCCTTCGGGCCACACCGGCTTTAGCCCCTCGCCCACGGCGCGGTCGTTGGTGGCAGTCCACTGCCAGCGGAATTCCCCGGGCGCGGTTTCGCGCAGTTCCATTTCCGCCATGCTCATCTCGTGCGCAACGGCAACGGTGGTGAACAGGGCCAGGGGCAGCATCAGCCCCACGAGGACACGTCGAATGAGTGTTCTCATCGCGCCGGCGCCGAGGTCTTGACGCTGTACTTCTTCGCGAGCTCGCGCACCGCCGCGCTGCGTTGTTCGGCCAGCGTGGCATCGGTCCAATCCTGTTGAACGACTCCACGCAGGATCTCGAACACGCCCGGCTTCGCCGGGATGACCGCCTCGACGCGCATCACCCGCAGGCCGTCCCGGCTCGGCAAGGCACGCCACTCGCCGGGTGGCGATGCCTCGAACGCGCGCGCGAACTCGGGCCCGTAACTGTCGACCAGGTTGCTGTGCGGCCGGCCCTTGAACACGCGCAGGCCGGCCTTGGCATCGCCGGGTGTGCCCGCGTTCAACGCTTCCACGAAGGCGCGTACCGCGGCCTCGGAGGTGTCGCCCGCGAGCACGGCTTCCTGGAAGTCGTAGCGCAGCGGTTCGTCGTACTTGACGCGGTGGCTTTCGAACCAGGCGCGCAGGGTCTTGTCCTCGACCTGCGGCAGCTTCACGCTCGCATCGATCACGCTCAGGGCCTTGAAGATCACCCGTTCGCGGATGGCCGCGTCGCCGCGATCGACCTGAAGTGCGAGGCCTTCGCGGTAGAGCACCTCGTTGTCGAGCCAGACGCGGCGCAAGGCGGCCAGTTCGTCGTCGTTCGGCAAGCGACCGCGAGACGCCTTGAACAGCGCTGTCGCCTCGGCGTCCACGTCGGTGCCCATGACGATGACATGCGGATCGTCGGCGCGGCCGACCAAATAGTGATCGACGGCAAACACCACGGCACCCACAACCAGGAAGTGCAGCAGCGGCTCCTTCAACCAGGCGGGCCAGGCGAAAGTTCCAGCAGCAGCCGGCGCGGATTCGTCCGCATTCGCTGCGCGCAACGGAGAAGAGAGGGAAGATTTCAACATCGGCACGTGCTCACGACAATGGGAAAAGCGCCGCGCGTTG
>JANYJL010000097.1 GCA_025361845.1 Rhizobacter sp. | reverse complement strand
AAGAAGGCCGCCGCCATGAAGGCAGCCGACGACAAGAAGGCTGCCAAGGCCGCTGCCGCCGACGCGAAGAAGAAGGAAAAGGAAGACAAGAAAGCTGCGAAGGCCGCTGCGGCTGCCGAGAAGGCCTCCGCCCCGAAGAAGTAAAAGCGCGACGAGCCCAGCGGCTCAACGCCCACTCAAACGCCCTGGTTCGCCAGGGCGTTTTTCATTCGCCGCTGCGTCGGTCCGGCGCAGGCACCGGCGCCATCGTCGGCCTGCTCGCACCCCAGCCGAAGAAGGCGATCACCTCGTCGCGCCGCGCCATCGTGTCGGCCACACCCAGCGCCACCAACTCGCGGGTGTAAGGCGCCTCGAAGAGCAGGTAGCTCGCGAGCGCCGCACCGCGCGCGCCCTCACCGCGACCGGACACCCCCACACCCCGCAGCATCGCGCGGATCGGCGCCGGCAGGCTGCCGATGTGCTTGGCGGCCAGGTCGTCGAGCCGCTCGCTCGGCGCGATCACCAGCACCTCGATCGGCCGCAGGCTCGTCGCGGCCTGCGCCTCCGGCGGCAGCAGCTTCAGCGTCGCGTTGATGCGCTGCAAACGTTCCACATCCACCGCGAGCGCATCGAGAAAGATGTTCGAGAGCGCATGGCCGGCGATCTGCGCCAGGTTCGGGTACTCGCTGCTGCCGGCACGTGGGCCCGCCGGCTCGTGCATGCGGCCCGCGCCGACGACGAGGATGCGCTTGGCACCCAGGTGCACCGCCGCTGAAATGGGCGCGGCCTGGCGCATCGAGCCGTCACCGAAGTATTCGGTGCGGCCGTCGATCTGCAAGGCGATCGCCGGGAACACAAAGGGAATTGCGGAAGAGGCCAGCAGGTGCGGCACCGTGATCGTGTCGCGCACCGCGATGCGCTGTGAGCGCGTCCACGGCACGATGTCTTGCAGCGCTTCGTAGAAGGTCACGTGCAGGCCCGAGCCATAGCTCGATGCCGTGACCGCCAGGCCTTGCAAGTGGCCCTGCGCCATCAGATCGCGCACACGGCCGGTGCGGACCCAGCCTTCCAGCAAACCCGCCAACGGTGTGTTGTCGAGCAAGGAACGCGGCCGCGCGCGACGCCAGCGCGCGATGACCCAGCCGACCGACATCATCGTCAGCCAACGCGCCCCGGTCCGGATGACACCGATCGAATCGGAGCGGTAGACCTGCTCGGCGCGGAAGTTTTCCCACACCTCACCGAGGCCGGCCACGGCACCGTCGAAATCGTCCGCACGACAGGCCAGCGCGGCCGCATTGATGGCCCCCGCCGAGGTGCCGGTGATGACCGGGAACGGGTTGCCGGTGCCGCCACCGACTTCGCGGCGGATCTGCACGATCGCCTTCAACACGCCGACCTGGTAGGCCGCGCGCGCGCCGCCGCCGGTGAGCACGAGCCCGGTGGTCGTGTCCGTCACGGCATCAGTCGTAGACGATCACCGCACGGCCTTCACTGGCACCGGCACGCCAGCGCTCGAGCGCGGCGTCGGTGGGATAGAACTTCGCGGCCTCGCCCAGATCGAGTTCAGCGCTCGCGCGTTCGCGGTGCAGGTTCAGCCGCACCGAGAGACCCTGCGGCAACTCGCCCGCTTCGCTCACGACGCGGCGCACCGGGAAGTCACGCAGCACCTCGGCCACCGGCGGCACGCTGCCGTTGACGTCGACCCGCAGGTACTTGCCGAAGCGGCAGCGCGCCGAAGCCAGGTCCCAGACCTGCTGCACGTTCAGGCGCATGCCGCCCGAAAAGCGATCCGGCTGCACCTTGCCCATCACGATGATCAGTTCATCGTCCTTCAGCAGGTCGCGGTTCGCGTTGAGCAGTTCTTCGTTGGCCACCGCCTCGATCACTTCGGTCTTGTCGTCGAGCTTGAAGATCGCGACACGCCCGCGCTGGCCGTTGATGACACGCAAGTCGCCGACGATGCCGGCCAGTATCTGCGGCTCACGCGTGTCGATCAGATCGACGATCGCGCGCTTGGCGAAGCGCCGCACTTCGCCCGCGCTCTGATCGAACAGATGGCCCGAGAGGTAGAAACCGAGCGCGGTCTTTTCCAGGCCGAGGCGCTGTTTGATGTCCCAGGCCTCGGCCGGCACGAGCGCCGGCTCCTGCGTGCTGGCGGCATGCGAGTCGTCGAAATCGAACAGGCCGCCCTGGTCGGCGTGCGCGGCCTGCGAATCAGCGAAGTCGAAGGCCAGGCCGATGCTTGCGACGAGGGACGCACGTTCGACACCTTGCCAGTCGAAGGCCCCTGCCTTGATGAGCGCCTCGACCGCGCGTTTGTTGATGCGGCTGCGATCCACACGCGCGCAGAAATCGAACAGCGAGGTGAAGGCACCGCCCTCTTCACGCGCCTGGATGATGGCCTCGACCGCGCTCTGCCCCGAGCCCTTCACAGCGCCGAGGCCATAGCGCACCACGGTGTCGGCGACCGGCGCAAACCGATAGGTGCCGGTGTTCACGTTCGGTGGCTCGAAGCTGATGCCGAGCGCCACCGCGTCGTCGTGGAAGATCTTCAGCTTGTCGGTGTCGTCCAGCGCCACGCTCATGTTGGCGGCGGTGAACTCGGCCAGGTAGTGCACTTTCAACCACGCGGTGTGATAAGCCAGCAGCGCGTAGGCGGCGGCGTGCGACTTGTTGAAGCCGTAGCCTGCGAATTTCTCCATCAGGTCGAAGATCTCGTTCGCCTTCGGCTCGGCGATGCCCTTCAGCGCCGCGCCTTCGGCGAAGACGGCTCGGTGCGTCATCATCTCGTCGAGCTTCTTCTTGCCCATCGCGCGGCGCAGCAGGTCGGCGCCGCCGAGCGAGTAACCCCCGACAAGCTGGGCCACCTGCATCACCTGCTCCTGATAGACCATGATCCCGTAGGTCTCTTCGAGCACTTCCTGCATCAGCGGGTGCGGGTACGCCACTTCTTCGCGGCCGTGTTTGCGTGCGCAGAACGATGGGATCAGGTCCATCGGGCCCGGGCGGTAAAGCGCGACGAGGGCGATCACGTCCTCGAACACACTCGGCTTCGCGTCGCGCAGCATGCGCTGCATGCCCGAGCTTTCGAGCTGGAACACGGCAACGGTCTTGCCCTCGCTCATCAGGCGGTAGGCGCCACGGTCGTCGAGCGGAAGTTTCTCGAAGGCGAAATCCTTCTGATCGGTGTGGCGCTCGCGGATGAAGTCCTTGGCGAGTTCCAGGATTGTCAGCGTCGCCAAGCCCAGAAAGTCGAACTTCACGAGGCCGATCGATTCGACATCGTCCTTGTCGAACTGGCTCACCGCGCTGTCGCTGCCGGGCTGCATGTAGAGCGGGCAGAAGTCGGTGATCTTGCCCGGCGCGATCAGCACCCCGCCGGCATGCATGCCGACGTTGCGCACGATGCCTTCGACACGCTCGGCCAGCGCCAGCAGCTCGGCCACTTCCTCTTCATTCTTCTCACGCTCCTCGATCTCGGGCGCTTCGCGGCGCGCGTAGATGACGCTGCCGTCCGGAGTGGCCGGCGGGCGCCGCAACGTCACCGTCTTGCCGGGCGGCGCCGGCACGAGCTTTGCCACGGAATCGACATGGCCGTAGCTCATGCCGAGAACGCGGCCGATGTCGCGCAGCGCCGCCTTCGCCGCCATCGTGCCGAAGGTGGCGATCTGGCTGACCGCATCGCGGCCGTACTTGGCCTTGACGTAGTCGATGACCCGCTCGCGGTTGGCCTGGCAGAAGTCGATGTCGAAGTCGGGCATCG
>JANYJL010000086.1 GCA_025361845.1 Rhizobacter sp. | reverse complement strand
ACGGCGAACGGCACGGCCACCGCCGGTGCGGACTACACAACGGCGACCGGCACGCTGACGTTTGCGCCAGGCAGCCTGACGCAGACCATCACCGTTGCGATCACCAACGACACCGTCTTCGAAGGCAGCGAGACACTCAGCGTCAACTTGTCGGCGCCGGCCGGCGCCACGCTCGGCACGGCATCCGTCACCAGCCAGATCGTCGACGATGGCCGCGCCCTTCCCGGCGGCCCGGCGAACAACGACACTCCGGTGGTCAGCATCACGGGGCCTGCGGTCATCGACGAAGCCGCGGGCACTGCGACCTACACCGTCACACTGACCAACCCGTCGGCCTCCTCCGTCACGGTCAACTACGCCACCGCGAACGGTACCGCCACGGCGGGCAGCGACTACACCGCCGCCACCGGCACCTTGACCTTTGCGCCCGGCACGCTGACGCAGACCGTCACCGTCGCGATCAACAACGACAACATCTACGAAGGCAGCGAGACGTTCAACGTCAACCTGTCCGCGCCAGCGGGCGCGACACTCGGCACCGCATCCGTCACCAGCCAGATCGTCGATGACGGCCGCACGCTGCCTGGTGGCCCGGCGAACAACGACACACCCGTGGTCAGCATCACTGGCCCGGCCGTGATCGACGAAGCGGCAGGCACCGCGACCTACACGGTCACGCTGACGAACCCGTCCACTTCACCGGTCACGGTCAATTACGCGACAGCCAACGGCAGCGCGACTGCGGGCTCGGACTACACCGCAGCCACCGGCACGCTGACGTTTGCGCCCGGCACGCTCACACAGACCGTCACCGTCGCGATCACCAACGACAACGTCTTCGAAGGCAGCGAGACGCTCAGCGTCAACCTGACCGCGCCCACCGGTGCGACCCTCGGCACCGCTTCGGTCACGAGCCAGATCGTCGACGATGGCCGCGCATTGCCCGGTGGCCCGGCGAACAACGACACGCCGGTCATCAGCATCACCGGCCCGGCCTTGATCGATGAAGCCGCGGGCACCGCGACCTACACCGTCACGCTGAACAACCCCTCCACTTCGCCGGTGACGGTCAACTACGCCACGGCGAACGGCACCGCCACGGCGGGCAGCGACTACACCACCGCCGCGGGCACGCTGACCTTCGCACCCGGCGCGCTGACGCAGACCATCACCGTCGCGATCACGAACGACACCCTCTTCGAAGGCAGCGAGACGCTGAGCGTCAACCTGACCGCGCCGACCGGCGCGACGCTCGGCACCGCTTCGATCACCAGCCAGATCGTCGACGATGGCCGGGCACTGCCTGGCGGCCCGGCGAACAACGACACACCGGTGGTGAACATCAGCGGCCCGGCCGTGATCGATGAAGCCGCAGGCACCGCGACCTACACCGTCACGCTGACCAACCCGTCCACTTCGCCCGTCACGGTCAACTTCGCGACCGCGAACGGCACGGCGACCTCAGGCGCCGACTACACGGCCACCACGGGCACCTTGACCTTCGCGCCGGGCGCACTCACGCAGACCATCACGGTCGCGATCACGAACGACACCGTCTACGAAGGCAGCGAGACGCTGAACGTCAACCTGTCCGCACCCACCGGCGCCACGCTGGGCACCGCCTCGGTCACCAGCCAGATCGTCGACGACGGCCGCACGCTTCCGGGCGGCCCGGCGAACGACGACACGCCGGTCATCAGCATCACCGGCCCGGCGCTCATCGACGAGGCGGCCGGCACGGCGACCTACACCGTCACGCTGACCAACCCGTCGGCCTCGGCCGTCACGGTCAACTACGCCACCGCGAACGGAACTGCCACGGCGGGCAGCGACTACACCGCCGCCGCCGGCACCTTGACCTTCGCGCCCGGCACGCTGACACAGACGATCACCGTCCCGATCACCAATGACAACGTCTTCGAAGGCAGCGAGACGCTGAGCGTCAACCTGTCGACCCCCGCGGGCGCAACGCTCGGCACGGCATCCATCACGAGCCAGATCGTCGACGATGGCCGCGCCCTTCCCGGCGGTCCCGCGAACAACGACACACCGGTCATCAGCATCACCGGCCCGGCCGTGATCGATGAAGCCGCGGGCACGGCGACGTACACCGTCACGCTGACGAACCCGTCCGCGTCCGCGGTGTCGGTCAACTACGCGACGGCGAACGGCACGGCCACCGCGGGGTCCGACTACACCGCCGACACCGGCACGCTGACGTTTGCGCCCGGCACGCTGACGCAGACCATCACGGTCGCGATCAACAACGACAACGTCTATGAAGGCAGCGAGACGCTCAGCGTCAACCTGACCGCACCCACCGGCGCGACGCTCGGCACCGCCTCCGTGACGAGCCAGATCGTCGACGATGGCCGCGCACTGCCTGGCGGCCCGGCGAACAACGACATCCCGATGGTCAGCCTCACCGGGCCTGCGGTCATCGATGAGGCCGCGGGCACAGCGACCTACACCGTCACGCTGACCAACCCGTCCGCGTCCGCGGTCTCGGTGAACTACGCCACGGCGAACGGCACAGCCACCGCAGGTTCGGACTACACCGCCAACACCGGCACCCTGACCTTCGCGCCCGGCACGCTCACACAGACCATCACCGTCGCGATCAACAACGACAACGTCTATGAAGGCAGCGAGACCTTCAACGTCAACCTGTCGGCACCGGCAGGTGCCACGCTCGGCACCGCCTCCGTCACCAGCCAGATCGTCGACGACGGCCGCCTGCTGCCCGGCGGCCCGGCGAACAACGACACACCGGTTGTCAGCATCACCGGCCCGGCGCTCATCGATGAAGCCGCGGGCACCGCGACCTACACGGTCACGCTGACGAATCCGTCCGCCGCGGCAGTGACGGTCAACTACGCCACTGCCAACGGTACGGCCACGGCGGGGTCCGACTACACCGCCAACACCGGCACGCTGACGTTTGCGCCCGGCACGCTGACGCAGACCATCACGGTCGCGATCAACAACGACAACGTCTATGAAGGCAGCGAGACGCTCAGCGTCAACTTGACCACACCTTCAGGCGCCACCCTCGGCACCGCATCCGTCACGAGCCAGATCGTCGACGATGGCCGCGCCCTTCCCGGCGGCCCGGCGAACAACGACACACCGGTCATCAGCATCACCGGCCCGGCGCTCATCGATGAAGCCGCGGGCACCGCGACCTACACAGTCACGCTGTCGAACCCGTCCGCTTCGGCGGTCACAGTCAACTACGGAACCGCCGACGGCACTGCCACCGCGGGCTCGGACTACACCGCCGCCACCGGCACCTTGACCTTCGCGCCCGGCACGCTGACGCAGACGATCACTGTCCCGATCACGAACGACATCGTCTACGAAGGCAGCGAGACGCTCAGCGTCAACCTGACCGCACCGACCGGCGCGACGCTCGGCACCGCCTCGGTCACGAGCCAGATCGTCGACGATGGTCGCGCCCTTCCCGGCGGCCCGGCGAACAACGACACCCCGGTCGTCAGCATCACCGGCCCGGCCGTCATCGACGAAGCCGCGGGCACGGCGACCTACACGGTCACGCTGACCAACCCGTCCGCTTCGGCCGTGACGGTCAACTACGGCACCGCCAACGGCACCGCCACCGCGGGCTCGGACTACACCGCGAACGCCGGCACGCTGACGTTTGCGCCCGGCACGCTGACGCAGACGATCACCGTCGCGATCGCCAACGACACGACTTACGAAGGCAGCGAGACACTCAGCGTCAACCTGACCGCACCGACCGGCGCGACGCTCGGCACCGCGTCCGTAACGAGCCAGATCGTCGACGATGGTCGCGCCCTTCCCGGCGGCCCGGCGAACGACGACACGCCGAGCCTCTCGGTCTCTGACGTCACGGTGGCCGAGAACGCAGGCTTCGCGGTCTTCTCCGTCGCGCTGTCGAACGCCTCCACACAAGCCACCACGGTCAACCTGGCGACGACCGCAGGCACCGCCACCAGCGGCCTGGACTACACGACCGCGCTGCAAGTCTCGACCGACGGGGGCACCACCTGGACCACCGGCACGACGGCCACCATCGCCGCCGGTTCAACCAGCGTGCTGGTGCGTTCGCCGATCGTCAACGACACGCTCGACGAAAACGCCGAGACCTTCACGCTGACCGCCACCCGCAGCGTCGGCACGACCTCGAACACTGCCGCCACCGGCACCGCGACGATCACCGACGACGACGCACCGCCTTCGCTGACGATCAACGACGTGACGGTCAACGAAGCCGCAGGCACCGCGACCTTCACGGTCACGCTGTCCACCGCCTCCGGCCTGCCGGTCTCGGTCGGCTTCAACACCTCGAACGGCACCGCCACGGCCGGCGCCGACTACACCGCCACCAGCGGCACGCTGAACTTCGCGGCCGGTGTCACCTCGCAGACCATCACGGTCAACATCGCCAACGACACGACCTACGAAGGTTCTGAAACCTTCAACGTCAACTTGGTCACGCCGACCAACGCGACGATTGCCGACGCACTGGGCGTGGGCACGATCCGAGACGACGGAACGGGCCTCGGCGGCACCGACAACGACACGCCGGCGCTGACGGTTTCGAACGTGACGGTCGCTGAAAACGCCGGCTTCGCCGTGTTCTCGGTCGCACTGTCGAACGCATCGACGCAAGCCACCACGGTCAACCTGGCCACGACCGCCGGCACCGCCACCAGCGTGGCCGACTACAACCCGGCGCTCGAAGTCTCGACCGACGGCGGCAGCACCTGGGCCGCCGGCAGCGCCGCCACCATCGCCGCCGGTCAGACCAGCGTGCTGGTGCGCTCGGCGATCGTCGACGACACGCTGAACGAACCGAGCGAGAACTTCACGCTGACAGCCACCCGTACCGCGGGCACAACCTCGAACGCGGCCGCCACCGGCACCGCGACGATCACAGACAACGATGCACCGCCGACCCTCGTCATCAACGACGTGACGGTCAATGAAGCGGCAGGAACGGCGACCTTCACGGTCACGCTGAGCGCGGTGTCGAGCCTGCCGGTCACGGTCGGCTTCAACACCTCGAACGGCGCGGGCATCGGCAACGCCACGGCCGGCGCCGACTACACCGCCACCGCGGGTACGCTGACATTCGCAGCCGGCATCACCTCGCAGACCATCACGGTCAACATCGCGAACGACACGGTCTTCGAGAACAGTGAAAGCTTCAACGTCAACCTGGTCGCGCCGACCAATGCGACGATTGCCGACGCACTGGGCATCGGCACGATCCGCGACGACGGCACCGGCCTCGGTGGCACCGACAACGACACGCCGACGCTGTCCGTCTCGAACGTGACCGTCGCCGAAAACGCGGGCTTCGCGGTGTTCTCGGTCGCGCTGTCGAACGCATCGACGCAAGCCACCACGGTCAACCTGGCCACGACCGCCGGAACCGCCACCAGCGTGGCCGACTACAGCCCGTCGCTCGAAGTCTCGACCGATGGCGGCAGCACCTGGGCCGCCGGCACCTCGGCCACGATTGCCGCCGGTTCGACCAGCGTGCTGGTGCGTTCCGCGATCGTCAACGACACGCTGAACGAGGCCAGCGAGGACTTCACGCTGACGGCCACCCGCACGGGAGGCACGACCTCGAACCCAGCTGCCACCGGCACCGCGACCATCACCGACAACGACCCCGTGCCGTCGCTGGTGATCAACGACGTGACGGTCAACGAGGCCGCAGGCACCGCGACCTTCACGGTCACGCTCTCGGCCGCTTCCGGCCTGCCGGTCACGGTCGGCTACAACACCTCGAACGGCGCGGGCTTAGGCAACGCCACGGCCGGCGCCGACTACACGGCCACCTCAGGCACGCTGACCTTCGCGGCCGGCGTGACCTCGCAGACGATCACGGTCAACATCGCCAACGACACGACCTACGAAGGTTCTGAAATCTTCAACGTCAACCTGGTCACGCCGACCAACGCGACGATTGCAGATGCCTTGGGCATCGGCACGATCCGCGACGACGGCACCGGCCTCGGTGGCACCGACAACGACACGCCGACGCTGTCCGTCTCGAACGTGACGGTGGCTGAGAACGCCGGCTTCGCGGTGTTCTCGGTCGCACTGTCGAACGCATCGACGCAAGCCACCACGGTCAACCTGGCCACGGCAGCCGGCACCGCCACCAGCGTGGCCGACTACTCGCCGAACTTGCAGGTCTCGACCGACGGCGGCACCACCTGGACTGCGGGCACCACGGCGACCATCGCCGCCGGTTCCACCAGCGTGCTGGTGCGCACGCCGATCGTCGACGACACTCTGAACGAGGTCAGCGAGAACTTCACGCTGACCGCCACGCGCACGGCGGGCACGACCACGAACGTGGCCGCCACCGGCACCGCGACGATCACCGACAACGACGCACAGCCCTCGCTCGTGATCAACGATGTGACGGTCAACGAAGCCGCGGGCACCGCGACCTTCACGGTCACGCTGAGCACGCCTTCGGGCCTGCCGGTCACGGTCGGCTACAACACCTCGAACGGCGTGGGCATCGGCAACGCCACGGCAGGCGCCGACTACACCGCCACCGCGGGCACGCTGACCTTCGCGGCCGGTGTGACCTCGCAGACCATCACGGTCAACATCACCAACGACACGACGTTCGAGACCAGCGAGACCTTCAACGTCAACCTGGTGACGCCGACCAACGCGACGATTGCAGATGCCTTGGGCATCGGCACGATCCGCGACGACGGCACCGGTCTCGGCGGCACCGACAACGACACACCGGCGCTGACAGTGTCTAGCATGACGGTGGCGGAGAACGCCGGCTTCGCGGTCTTCTCGGTCGCGATCAGCAACCCGAGCACACAGGCCACGACCGTCAACCTGGCCACCACGGCAGGCACGGCCACGAGCGTGGCCGACTACAACCCGGCGCTCGAAGTCTCGACCGATGGCGGCACCACCTGGGCCGCCGGCAGCACGGCCACCATCGCCGCGGGCAACACCTCGGTGCTGGTGCGCTCGGCGATCGTCAACGACACCATCCACGAGAACAACGAGACCTTCACGCTCACCGCCACCCGCACGGCCGGCACCACCACGAACGCGGCCGCCACCGGCACCGCGACGATCACCGACGACGACCCGACGCCTTCGCTCGCGGTAAACGACGTGACGGTCAACGAAGCCGCAGGCACCGCGACCTTCACGGTCACGCTGTCGGCCGCTTCCGGCCTGCCGGTCTCGGTCGGCTTCAATACCTCCAACGGCACGGCCACGGCCGGCGCCGACTACACGGCCACCTCGGGCACGCTGAACTTCGCGGCCGGCGAGACCACCAAGACCGTCACGGTCGTCATCAGCGAAGACACGATCACCGAAGCGACCGAGACCTTCAACGTCAACCTCACCGGTGCCGTCAACGCGACGATCGCCGATGCGCTGGGCGTGGGCTCGATCATCGACAACGACACCCCGCCGCTCGGCCGCGACGCGACGGTGACGACGCTGGAAGACACGACCTTCGTGTTCTCGCTCGCCAACTTCCTGATGAACGATGCCGAGCAGGGCAACAACGTCAACCCGACCTCGGTGCGCATCGACACCCTGCCGAACAACGGCAGCCTGTATCTGAGTGGCGTGCTGGTCGCGCCGGGCGCGGAAATCTCGGCCGCAGCGATCGCCGGTGGCCAACTGCAGTTCGTGCCGATGCCGGATGCGAACGGCAGCAACTACGCCAACTTCAGCTTCAGCGTGAAGGACGCGACGAACCTGTTCGACACCGTGCCGAACACGATCACCGTCAACGTCACGCCGGTGAACGACGGCGCGCCGCTGGCCGGCAATGACAACTTCCTGACGACACTCGGCACGCCGGTCGTCATCAACCAGTCGCAACTGTTGTCGAACGACTTCCTGCCGGACCATGCACGCATCACCGGCCTCTCGGCGGTGACGAGCGGCACGCTGGTGGACAACGGCAATGGCACCTACACCTACACGCCGACCGTGGCCGGCAACGCCACCTTCACCTACACGCTGACCGACGACGACGGCCAGACCAGCGTGGCCACCGTGACGGTGCAGACCGTCAGCGGCCGCGACGACCTGGCGACCGTGAACGAAAGCGCGCTGCCCACCGGCACCGGCGCGGGCACGACCATCGCCACCGGCAACCTCTTCACCAACGACGGCGGCGGCACCTCGATCACGAACGTGAACGGCGTGACGGACGGCGCAGCCGGCGACACCGACACGCGCGCCGGCTACATCGGCATCAACACGACCGTGGGCAACCTCGTGGTGGACAGCACCGGCGTGGGCGCAGGCGACTACACCTACACCCTGCTGCGTGCAGCCGACAACAGCGCGGCGGCGAACAACAACAGCATCGTCGAGAACTTCAGCTACGTCTCGAACGTGACCAGCGCCAACCTGCGCGTGACCGTGGTAGACGATGCACCGTTGGCCTACAACCGCACCGTGCAGGTGTCGCAGAACGTGGTGCCGAGCTACCGCCTCGTGCTGGTGCTGGACGTGTCGGGCTCGATGACCACGTCCACCGCCGGCGGCGACGTGAAGCAGATCAACGACGACGGCTCGGTGACGATCCGCAACCGGCTCGACCTGGCGCGCGATGCGCTGTCCGAGCTGGTCAGCGAATACTTCAACCAGGCCCAGCACGTCTCGATCACGCTGATCACGTTCTCTGGCGCAGCCACCATCATCAACCCGGGTGCGCCCTACACCACCAAGGACGCCGCGGTGGCCGCCATCATGGGCGCCACCGGCACCGGCGGCACGAACTATGAATCGGCGTTGACGGCGGTGCAGACGGCCTTCGGCCCGGTGAACCCGGCTGTCAAGAACACCGTCTACTTCGTCTCCGACGGCGCGCCCTCGCAAGGCGAACTGGTGAACCCGGCGGCCACCTCGGGCTACAGCGCCTACACCGCCGCCAACAAGATCGACTCGTTCGCGGTCGGCATCGGCACCGGCATTGCCAGCACCGGCCCGCTGAACGGCATCCACAACGTCGATGGCGACGGCAACGGCGTGGTCGATCCCGCGATCATCGTGCCCAACCTGAACGACTTGGGCTCGGCTCTGCTCTCGACCGTGCCGCTCTCGCACGGCGGCAATGTCATCAGCAACAGCAGCAGCAGCGTGGGCAATGTGCTCGGCGCCGACGGCGGCTATGTGCAGACGCTGACGATCAAGCTCGACACCGACGGCAACGGCACGCCCGACACCGATGTCGTGTTCACCTACAACAAGGCCACCAACCAGATCACCCACACCGGCAGCTTCCCGACCGGTGGCGCGATCACCGGCGACCTGCTCTCGCTGACGGATGCGCAGGGTTTCCACCTCGGCACGGTGACCTTCAACTTCACCAACGGCGGCTACACCTACTACACCGACGGCAAGGCGGCGCAGGGCGACAGTTTCGGCTTCACCTTCGTCGCCCGCGACGGCGACGGCGACGTGACGCCACCCGCCACGCTGACGGTCAATATCGCCGACGGCCACCCGATCGCGCGGCCCGACACCGACACCCTGGTGGCGAACCAGACGCACATGGACGGCAACGTCATCAGCGGCCTGGGCACCGACGGCGGCCTGGCGCTCGGCGGCAAGATCGCCTCGTTCTCCTCGCAAGGTGCGGGTGTGGACGATACGGCGGACAGCGCGCAGGTCACCGGTGTGTCCTTCAAGGGGGTGAACTACAACCTCGCGGTGAATGCCAGCGGCAGCGGCACCGGCTTCACTTGGACCGTGGCCGCGGGCCACCTGACCTGGACGGCCACCGCCGGCAGCGAGAAGCTGGTTTTCGACAACACCGGCTACTACGACTACACACCGCCCACGGCCTCGTTGCCGGCGGTGCTGACCGGCGCGGCCGTCACCACCAACTTCACGACCGCGGCGGCGGCTGCACTGAACGGCGTGGTGCTGGGCGGCATCTCGCGCACCGGCACGACGCAGACGCTGAACTACACCGATGCGGCCGGCACCACGAGCGACGGTGTCGGCGTGGCTGGCGGCCCGACCGCGCAGTTCGGCATCGACGAAAACCTGACGGTCGACAACCTCGAAACCCTGGTCGTCAACTTCGCCGGCACCACCTACCCGCGCGGCGTGCAGGGCGTGAGCTTCGTGGTCGCCTCGGCGGCCAGCAACCTGGGCAACGTGAACGGCACGGTCTCGTCACTCACCTACACGGTGTTCGACGTGGCGGGCAACCAGATCGGCCAGTTCTACAGCATCGCCGAAGGCACGATTGCGGTGCCCAGCGAGTTCAGCAACATCGGCCACATCGAGATCGAGGCCAACAGCGCGGCCTACGCACGGGTGACGAGCGTGAGCTTCCAGTCCGTGCTCGCGCCGACCGCGCCGGCGGAAGTGGCCCCCACCGTCATCGGCTACACGCTGACCGATACCGACGGAGACACGAGCAGCTCGACGCTGACGCTGCGCGTGATCGAGAACAACCTGTTCGGCGATTCGACCGCCAACACCATCGTCGGCACGGCGGGCAATGACCGCATCGACGGTGGTGCGGGCAACGACACGCTGAGCGGCGGTGCGGGCAACGACATCCTGATCGGCGGCGCCGGCAACGACACGCTCGACGGTGGCGACGGCATCGACGAATTGCGGGGTGGCCTGGGCAACGACATCCTGATCGGCGGCAATGGCAACGACATCCTGGTCGGCGGCCCGGGCAACGACACGCTGACCGGCGGTGCCGGCTCGGACGTGTTCCGCTGGGAGTTCGCGGACCGCGGCAGCGCGGGCACGCCGGCGGTCGACACGGTGACCGACTTCAACAACGCCCTGCCCTCGGCCGGTGGTGATGTGCTGGACCTGCGCGACCTGCTGCAAGGCGAGACGCTGCAAGGCGGTGCCGTCGGCAACCTGACGAACTACATGCACATGACGCTGTCGGGTGGCAACACGCTGATCCAGGTCAGTTCAGCGGGTGGTTTCTCCGCCGGCTTCAACGCCGGTGCGATCGACCAGACGATCGTGCTGCAAGGGGTGGACCTCACGGGTGCCGGCACCCGCAGCGACCTGCAGATCATTCAGGACCTGCTGACACGCAGCAAGCTGGTGGTGGACGGCACCTGATCCGCGCGGACGGCCTCGCCCCAAAACGAAGGGGCTGTGCGCGAGCACAGCCCCTTTGTCATGAGAGCAAGGCTGATCGTGTCAGCCCGCGGCGTCGCTGCGCTGCGCGCTGACCCATGGCCCGGTGATACCGTCGATGCGGCAATCCCACAAGGCGCGCGCATCCGCGGCATCGGCCACGCCCTCGGCATAGACCGACATGCCCAGGCCGTGCAGCATGGTCACGGTGCTGGCCACGAAGGTGGCTCGCGCCGCATCGCTGCCGACGGCGTGCACGACCGAGGCGTCAAGCTTCACGTAGTCGAGGCCCAGCTCCATGAGGCGGTCGATGCGGCCGAGCCGCTCGCCGGCATGCTCGAGGCCCAGGCGCGCACCGAACGGGCGCACCTGGCGGCCAAGTTCCTGCAAGGGCGTGAAGTGGTCGAAGGCAGCGCTTTCGGCCACTTCGAGCCAGAGCTTCGGTGCCGACTCGGGCTGGGTGCCCAGCAGTTCGCGCACATGCGCCGCGAAGCCACTGTCGGCGAGCGAGGCTGGCGACAAGTTGACGCAGCGCGGCTTCGCATCGACGCGAATGTCTTCGAGCGCCAGCGTCATCGCATTCAGGTCGGCAGCGGTCGTCAGGCGGCTGCGCAGCGCGAGCGGCAGCCAGCGCGCCGCGGTCTCGAAGGCGCCGTCCCGCTTGAGCTGGATGCGCAGCGGGCAGTCGAGCGCGATGACCCGGCTCGACCCATCGACGACCGGGAAGCTGACGAGCCGGCTGCGCCCTTCGGCCAGTGCCTGTGTGATCTCGGTGCGCCACGAGGCCTCGCCGCCACTGCCGGCCGGCGTGCCCTGCGCCGTGCCCACTTCGACGGTGAAACCGCCGCGGCTCTCCGCCAGCGCCAGCGCGGCATCTGCCGCCGACATCAGCCCGGCGAGCGCCGTGCCGTGCAGCATCTCGACCGCGCCGATGGCCACGTTCAGGTGCGTGCCCTGGGCGGCCAGCGCGGCGCGCAAACCTTCGGACAAGGCCTGCGCGGTGGCCGCCATCTCGCCGCGCACCGGCAGGCACATCGCAAAATCGGAGCCATTCAGGCGGCCGACGAAACAGCCGTGCACCTTGTCGGCATAGACCTTCAGTGCCTGCGCGATGGTGCCGAGCACGCGGTCGGTGGCCACGTGGCCGAGCGACCGGTTCACTTCGGCGAGGTCCATCAGGCGCAACAGGATCAGGCCGCCTTCGGTCGGGCCGTCCTCGCGCTGCAAGGCCGCCGACAACTGGCCGAGGAAATGCTGCCGGTTCGCCAGACCCGTGACGGCATCGCCCGTGGCCTGCCGGCGCAGCGCCTCCACCTGCGTGGCCTGCGCCTCGAACTGGGTGCGCACACGCTGCACCATGGTGTTCATCGCGCGTGTCAGCCGGCGCAACTCAGGCACCCGCGGCTCGGGCACGGTGACAAAACGGCCAGCGAACAAGGCCTGGGCCTGCGTCACCGTCTCGTCCAGCGGGCGCTGGATGCGCAGCACGGCGAGCGTTCCCAGCAAGCCGGCGAACAGACCGACGACGCCGAGCGTGGCGGCCGTGCGCAGGCTCACCTGCCACAGGTCGTCGTCGGCGAACGAGGTCTGGCTCACCACCTCCACCGAGCCGAGCGGGCGCCAACCGTCCGAGACCTGGGCGACACCGGGCACCGAATCGATCGACAGCAACTCGACGAACCAGCGCGGCGCGTGCATCGCTTCGGCGGCACCCGACTGGCGTTCGAAGACGAGCACACCATCGGCGTTGCGCATGCGGATCGAGCGGTAGAAACCGGTGTCGAACTGTGCCGTGATCAGCAACTCCATCAGCGAAGGCTCACCCTTCTGCTGCGAGAGCGACAAGGCCAGCGTGGCCGCGTTGTCGCTGTTCTTGATGCGCAGTTGCGTCTCGAGTGTGTCGCGCGCCGACAGCACCGACACCGTGACACTGCCCGCCAGAGCGAGCAGCACGGTGCCGAGCAGCAACAACCAGATCTGGCGGATCAGCGACATGGCACTTCCTTCCTGCGAAACATCATTGGAACCCTTCGGCGCGTGCTTTGGCCAGCACTTCGCGCCAGCGCGAGAGGCGCGCCAGCGGGTCGCCGGCGGCCTGCGGGCCGACACCTTGCCAGAGCCCGTCGCTGTTGAAACTGAACACCGGCACCAGGTCCGGCCGTTGCGAGGCCGGGCGCAACTCGCCGATGAGGTTGTCCAGGATCAGCGGCTCTGCGTTGGGCGCCCGATAGTAGGCCAGCACCATGTGCGCCTGCACCGCGCCGCCCACCTGGGCACGCACGTAGACGAGGCGCAGCTTGGCCGTGGCCATGCCCAGCGCCACGAGGCTGAAGTACTTGCCGATCGCGTAGTCCTCGCAATCGCCCTGGCCCTTATCGAGCATTTCGAGCGGGCTGGCCCAGTAGTCGACCTGGCCCCAGACCTCCATGTCGTCGCGGAACAGCACCTGGCGGTTGTAGAAGTTGTTGATGGCGTCGAGCTTGGCGTTATCGTCCTGCCGCTGCACGCCGGCCATCACCGCTTGCAAGGCCTGGGTCGGCGCCACGGCCTGCGGGCCGATGCGGCGGGCGGCTGCCAGCATGCGGTCGCTGTCCCAGGCCTGCGTGGCAGCGCCCGGCCAGAGCAGGGCCAGCAGCAGCAGCGCGGCAGTCATCGGCAGGGCGTGGCGCACCGGCATCCATGAAGGTTCTCAACATCAGGTTGTCGACACCCCCGCTCGCAACTTGAATTCAGCGGCCATGTACCCTGTCAACTGCGGTAGCCCACGCTGCGTTGGCAGGGCTTGCCGTTCCACCCCCAACCCCCAGGAGTACCCCGACATGACCAGCCGCCGCCAGTTCATCCAGATCGTCCCCGTCACCGGCCTCGCCCTGCTCGCCAGCCGCGCCGCGCTGGCTGCCGGCGCGCCGATGGTCGATGAAAAGGACCCGCAAGCCGCCGCCCTCGGCTACGTGGCCGACGCCACCAAAGCCGACAAGGCCAAGTACAAGACCTATGCCGCCGGCCAGAATTGCAGCGGTTGCCAGCTCTTCCAGGGCAAGGCCACCGACCCGGCCGGCATGTGCCCGCTGTATGCCGGCAAGCAGGTCTCCAGCAAGGGCTGGTGCAGCGCCTTCGCGAAGAAGACGGCCTGAACCCGCCGCGCTGAATGAATAAAGGCCTGCCGGATCGGCAGGCCTTTTTGTTGGGCGATGCGCCCTTGACGCGCTCAGCCGGCGCCGGGCCGCCAAGGGCCACGAAGGGGCCCCTTCGTGGCCCTTGCGGCTGAGCACCCGCTCGCCGGGTGGCGCCGGTAGGCCGTCGCCGGGTGCCCCATCACGAGCGCTTGACGGGCGGCAGGTCGGTGCAGGCCCCTTCGTAGGCTTCGGCCGCCAGGCCGATGCTTTCGCCGAGCGTCGGGTGCGGGTGGATGGTCTTGCCGATGTCCACGCCGTCGGCGCCCATCTCGATGGCCAGGGCCACCTCGCCGATCATGTCGCCAGCATGCGTGCCGACGATGCCGCCGCCGACGATGGCGTGCGTCTCTTCACTGAACAGCAGCTTGGTGAAGCCTTCGTCGCGGCCGTTGGCAATCGCGCGGCCCGAGGCGTTCCACGGGAACAGGCCCTTCTTGACCTTGATGCCCTTGGCCTTGGCCTCGTCTTCCGTGAGGCCGACCCACGCCACTTCGGGGTCGGTGTAGGCCACGCTCGGAATCACACGCGCGTTGAACGCAGCGTGGGTATCACCCGAGGCCACCTCGGCCGCGACGTGCGCTTCGTGCACCGCCTTGTGCGCCAGCATCGGCTGGCCGACGATGTCGCCGATCGCGAAGATGTGCGGCACGTTGGTGCGCATCTGGATGTTCACCGGAATGAAGCCGCGATCCCCGACAATGACACCGGCCTTCTCGGCGCCGATCTTCTTGCCGTTGGGCGTGCGCCCCACGGCTTGCAGCACGAGGTCGTACATGCCCTCGCTCTTGGTGCCATCGAGGCCCTCGAACTGCACACGGATGCCCTCGGCCGTCGCCTCGGCACCGACCGTCTTGGTCTTGAGCATCAACTTGTCGAAGCGCGGCGCGTTCATCTTCTGCCAGACCTTGACGAGGTCGCGGTCGGCGCCTTGCATCAGGCCGTCGAGCATCTCGACCACGTCGAGCCGCGCGCCGAGCGTGGAATACACCGTGCCCATTTCCAGGCCGATGATGCCGCCACCGATGATCAGCATGCGCTTCGGGTTCTGGCGCAACTCCAGCGCACCGGTGGACGTGACGATGCGCGGGTCGTCCTTCGGCAGGAAGGGCAGCTTCACCGCTTCGGAGCCGGCGGCGATGATGGCCTGCTTGAACTTGAACGTCTGCGTGCCGCCCTTGCCGAGCGCGACGCTCACGTGGAAGGGGTCGATGAATTCACCGACACCCTGCACCACCGTCACCTTGCGCATCTTGGCCATCGCGGCGAGGCCGCCGGTCAGTTTGCCGATGACCTTTTCCTTGTGCGTCTTGAGCTTGCCGAGATCGACCGCGGGCGGCTGGAAGGTGACGCCGAGCGCCTCGAAGTGCTTGACCTCGTCCATCACCGCGGCGACGTGCAGCAGCGCCTTCGACGGGATGCAGCCGACGTTCAGGCAGACACCGCCGAGGGTCGGGAAACGTTCGACCAGCACCACCTTCATGCCGAGGTCGGCGGCACGGAAGGCGGCCGAATATCCACCGGGGCCGGCACCGAGCACGAGCAGGTCGTACTCGCCATCGGCACCACCCGCGTAGGTGGAGGCCACCGGCGCCGGGCCGGCCGCAACCGGTGCGGGCGCGGCGGCAGCAGCAGGCGCAGCATCCGCCGGTGCAGAAGCGGGAGCGGCTGCGCCGCCCGCGCCTTCCAGCGTCAGGATCAGCGTGCCCTGGTTCATCAGGTCGCCGATCTTGACCTTGATCTCCTTCACCACGCCGGCGTGCGAGGAGGGAATCTCCATCGACGCCTTGTCGCTTTCGACCGTGATCAGCGATTGTTCGGCCTTGACCGTGTCGCCGGGCTTCACCAGCACCTCGATCACTGCCACGTCCTTGAAGTCGCCGATGTCCGGCACCTTGATGTCGATGAGGGCCATATCAGTCTTTCGTCTTGAGCTTGATGGTGTGGGCACGAACCGGCCCACTCGAGTTTTTGTCGAATTCACAGCCGGCGCGCACGCCGAGTTCGGCCAGCTCGCGCGCCGATTTCGCCTTGTCGTAGTTCGCGTACATCGCCCCGAGCGCAAAGCTGCGGCCGGTGCCGACACTCCAGAAGCGGTCGAACTCGAAGACCTCGCGGTACGAGTAGACGCCGAAGATGCCGGCCGCATTGGCGATCAGCGCGGTGAACTGCGAGCTTTCGTACGGGTCGGCGTCTTCTTCCTTCGGGTTCAGGAAGTAGGTCTCCTTCAGCTTGGGGTGCAGCTTCAGGAAAGTGTCGAACACCTCGTCGCGCGAGTTGAGCTTCAGTTCATCGGCAGGCAAGGTAGCGAGTGCGCGGCGCAGCACGGGAAAGTGCGCCGTCGTGCCCGACATGCCGATCCACGAGCCGCCGACCTTGAAGAGCTTGTCGTTGGCCTCGTAGCTCGCATCCAGCCGCGTGTCCCCGAAGGTCACGAGCGAGTCGGATGCGATCGCCACGGTGCCGCCTTTGCGTACCACGACCACCGTGGTCATGCCAGCGCCGCACGGCCGCCCGAAGGGGCTGGCGCGCCCCCACGGGGGGCCGTGAACGAAGTGAGCTTGGGGGCCAACATCAGAGCAGAACGCGGCGGAAGTCGGTCAGGATCTGGCCGAAGTAGGCGTTGAAACGCGCCGCCGCGGCACCGTCGATGACACGGTGGTCCCAGCTCAGCGACAAGGGCAGCATCAGGCGCGGCTGGAAGGCCTTGCCATCCCACTTCGGTTCGATCGCCGACTTGCACACGCCCATGATCGAGACCTCGGGCGCGTTGATGATCGGCGTGAAGTAACGCCCGCCGATGCCACCGAGCGAGGAGATGCTGAAGCAACCGCCACTCATCTCGGCCGGGCTGAGCTTGCCGTCGCGCGCCTTCTTGGCGAGTTCGTTCATCTCGGTCGAGATCTGGAACACGCCCTTCTTGTCGGCATCCTTGATGACCGGGACCATCAGGCCGTTCGGCGTGTCGGCCGCGAAGCCGATGTGGAAGTACTTCTTCAGGACGATCTGGTCGCCGTCGAGCGATGCATTGAACTCGGGGAACTTCCGGAGTGCCGCGACCGCCGCCTTGATCATGAAGGCCAGCATCGTGACCTTGACACCGGACTTCTCGTTTTCCTTGTTCAGCTGAACGCGGAAGGCTTCGAGGTCGGTGATGTCGCAGTCGTCGTGGTTGGTGACGTGCGGGATGATGACCCAGTTGCGATGCAGGTTCGCGCCGCTGATCTTCTTGATGCGCGAGAGGTCCTTGCGTTCGACTTCGCCGAACTTCGTGAAGTCGACGTTCGGCCAGGCCAGCAGGCCCGGGAACGCACCGCCGCCGCCACCCGCGGCAGCCGGTGCCTTGGTGGCCGCCTGCGCCTTGGTCTGCGTGGCTCCCGCCATCACAGCCTTGACGAAGCCTTGCAGATCGTCCTGCGTGATGCGGCCCTTCGGGCCACTGCCCTTCACTTCTTCGAGCGGCACGCCGAGTTCACGCGCGAGCTTGCGGATCGAGGGGGAAGCATGCGGCAGGTTGCCCTTCGCAGCAGTGGGCTCGTGGGCCGGCACGGCCGCTGCAGGCGCCGCAGCGGCAGCCGGCGCGGGCGCGGCGGCAACGGCCGGTGCAGGCGCCGCGGCAGCAGCAGCCGGTGCGGCGGCCGCAGGCGCAGCGCCAGCAGCCATCACCACCGCCACCAGCGAGCCCTTGGCCACCTTGTCACCCACCTTGACCTTCAGCTCCTTGACGACGCCGGCGTGCGAAGACGGAATCTCCATCGAGGCCTTGTCGCTCTCGACCGTGATCAAACTCTGCTCGAGCTTGATGGTGTCACCGACCTTGACCATGACCTCGATGACGGCGACTTCGTCGAAGTCACCGATGTCGGGCACGACCACGTCGACCGGGCCGGCGGCGGATGCCACAGGGGCCGCCGCGGCCGGCGCTGGCGCTGGCGCAGGCGCTGGTGCAGCCGCAGCCGGTGCAGCAGCAGGTGCCGGCGCCGCAGCGCCCGCACCCGCGACCTCGAGCATCAGCACCAGCGTGCCTTCGGCGACCTTGTCGCCGACCTTGACCTTCAGCTCTTTGACGACACCCGCATGCGAACACGGGATTTCCATCGACGCCTTGTCGGACTCGACGGTGATCAGCGATTGCTCCGCCTTCACCGTATCGCCAACCTTGACCATCAGTTCGATGATCTCGACTTCCTTGAAGTCACCGATGTCCGGGACCTTGACTTCGACCAATGCCATGTTGTGTCTCCGTGATTACTTATGTGCCCCCAGACGCCTGCGGCGTCGGCCCCCGAGGGGCGCCGGCCCCTAGGGGCGGCCCGGCGGCGCCGAGTCTTATGCGTACAGCGGGTTGATCTTGTCGACGTTGATGCCGTACTTCTTGATCGCCTCGGCGACCTTGGCCATCGGGATCGTGCCTTCGTCGGCGAGCGTCTTCAAGGCCGCCACCACGATGTAGTGGCGGTTGATCTCGAAGTGCTCGCGCAACTTGGAGCGGAAGTCGCTGCGGCCGAAACCGTCGGTACCGAGCACTTTGTACGTGCGGCCCTTCGGCATGTAGGCGCGAATCTGCTCGGCGTAGCTCTTCATGTAATCCGTCGAGGCGATCACCGGGCCGGCGTGCGGCTCGAGCTGCTGAGTGACGAAGGCCACGCGCGGCTTCTTGTCCGTCGGGTGCAGCAGGTTCCAGCGCTCGGCGTCCTGGCCATCGCGCGCCAGTTCGTTGAAGCTCGGGCAGCTCCACACGTTGGCAGCGACACCCCAGTCCTTCTCCAGCAACTCCTTGGCGAATTGCGATTCGCGCAGGATCGTGCCGCTGCCCAGCAGGTTGACACGCGGCGCCTTCTTCGGGCCTTCGTCGAGCAGATACATGCCCTTGATGATCTGCTCTTCGGTGCCAGCCTTCAGGCCCGGCATCGCGTAGTTCTCGTTCAGCAGCGTGATGTAGAAGTAGACGTTGTCCTGCTTCTCGACCATGCGCTTCAGGCCATGGTGCAGGATCACCGCCACCTCGTGCGCGAAGGTCGGGTCGTAGCTGATGCAGTTCGGGATCGTGCCGGCCAGGATGTGGCTGTGGCCGTCTTCGTGCTGCAGGCCTTCGCCGTTCAGCGTGGTGCGGCCCGAGGTGCCGCCGAGCAGGAAGCCGCGCGCCTGCATGTCGCCGGCCGCCCAGGC
>JANYJL010000082.1 GCA_025361845.1 Rhizobacter sp. | reverse complement strand
CGCGGGCGGCGTTCAAGGCCCGCTCACCGGTGCGCGCGCGGAGGCCGGCGGATAATCGAAGCCTATGAAGTACCTCGTCGCAGTCGCCTTCGTCGGCATCCTCGGTGCGCTGGTCATGGCCGGCGTCTTCATGATGCGTGACGGCCGCGACGGCAAGCCCAAGACCGGCAACATGATGCGCGCCCTCGCGGTGCGTGTCGGCCTGTCGGTGCTGCTGTTCGCGTTCATTTTGCTGAGCTATTGGCTCGGGTGGATCCAGCCGACGGGCATCCCGCTCGGCCAGTAAAAAACGCCGCGTCTGGCGGCGTTTTTTGGCGGAGCGCCCGGGTCGGCTTCAGAGCCAATAGACCACGATGTACAAACCGAGCCACACCACGTCCACGAAGTGCCAGTACCAGGCCGCGCCTTCGAAACCGAAGTGACGCTGCGGGGTGAAGTGGCCCTTCATCAGACGCACGGTGATGAACAGCAGCATCAACATGCCGACGAACACGTGGAAACCGTGGAAGCCGGTCAGCATGAAGAAGGTGGACCCGTAGACGCCCGAGCTGAGCTTGAGGTTCAGCTCGTGATACGCATGCACGTACTCGAAGGCCTGGAAGCCGAGGAAGGTGACGCCCAAGGCCACCGTCAGCCACATGAAGCCGATGGTGCGTGCGCGGTGGCCGGCGATCAGCGCGTGGTGCGCGATGGTCAGCGTGACACCCGAGCTGAGCAGCAGCAGGGTGTTGATGGTCGGGATCGGCCACGGGCCCATCGTCGTGAACGGATCGACGATGCCACCCGGCGAACCGGTAGCACCCGGCGCCGAACTCGGCCACACCGCCTTGAAGTCAGGCCACAGCACGGCGTTGTCGAGGCTGCCGAGGTTGGGGATGGCGTGCAGCCGCGTCCAGTACAGCGCGCCGAAGAAGGCGCCGAAGAACATCACTTCCGAGAAGATGAACCAGCTCATGCTCCAGCGGAACGAAGCGTCGATGCGCTCGCTGTAGAGCCCGCTTTCGCTCTCGCCGATGGCCTGGCGGAACCACTGCTGCAAGACGAAGCCCCACAGCACGAAGCCGGCCAGCAGCGACCAGGCACCCCAGCCGTGGCCGTTGATCCACTGGCCCGCGCCGAGGATCACGAAGAACAAGCCCGTGGCGGCCAGCACCGGGTGGCGCGAGGGCGCGGGGACGAAGTAGTAGGGCTGGTGCCCGGATTGCGTCGCTGCCGACATGTTTTCTCCTGGATTCCTGAACTTGAAACTGTGTTCTGTCTTACTTCGCCACGCCGCTGGACAAGACCCAGTTGACCAGCGCCAGCAGCACAAGGATGAACACCACCGCGCCGATGACGCCCGCGATCACGACATGCACCGGGTTGAGCCGGCTCACGTCCTTTTCGTAGTCGCTCGACTTGCGCACCCCGAAGAAGGACCATGCCACCGCGCGCATCGTTTGCAGGAACGAGCCCTTGCGCTGCGCGGCCTGCCTGAATTCATCGCTCATGACGCCGGCCCTTTCACGGAAACAGCCGCGGTATCGGCCGGCGCCGCGGGCACCTTGCCACCGACCTCGAAGAAGGTGTAGGACAGGGTGATGGTCTTCACGTCCTTCGGCAGCTTCGGGTCGATCACGAAGACGACCGGCCACTCCTTGCCTTCTCCGGGCTTGAGCGTGTACTCGCTGAAGCAGAAGCACTCGAGCTTGTTGAAGTAGGGCATGGCCTGCATCGGCGCATAACTCGGGATTGCTTGCGCGGCCATCGTGCGGTTCTGGACGTTCTTGAACTGGTACATCACGGTCGCTATCTCGCCAGGATGCACGTCCAGCGACCGCAGCGCGGGCTTGAAATCCCACGGGCCATGTGCATTCGCATCGAACTCGACAGTGATCGTGCGGCTGGTATCGACCTGGGTGTTCTTGTCGTACTTGACCGCGTTGGCGGTCGAATCGCGCTCTGAAAGCGACAGCACGTTGATGCCCAGCGCCGTGCAGATGGTGCGGTAGATCGGCACCAGCGAGTAGCCGAAGCCGAACATCAGCGCGGTCACGACGAGCAGCTTGCCGAGCATGTGCACGTTGTCGCTGCGCAAGGCGCTGCCGCCGCGGCCGGGCTTCGGGGTGTCGGACATGGTCGCTGCGTCTCGCCCGGTCACATGCCGAGCAAGGCGCTCTTGACCATGAAGCCGATGAAGATCAGCACCGCGATGGACGCCAGCGTCAGCGCCATGCGGCGGTTGTTCTTCTTTTGCTCGGGAGTCATCACGCGCTCGTCAGCCGCTTCAGGCCAGAACCTTGGTTGCAGATGCGTTCAGCTTCGGCGGCGTCTCGAAGGTGTGGAAGGGCGCCGGCGACGGCACTTCCCACTCCAGCCCCTCGGCTGCTTCCCACGGTTGCTGCGGCGCCGGCTCGCCACGGCCGCGCATCGCGGGCCAGACGACGAAGACGAAGAAGTAGACCTGCATCAGGCCGAATCCGAAGGCGCCGATCGACGCGAGCATGTTGAAGTCGGCGAACTGCATCGGGTAGTCGGCGTAACGACGCGGCATGCCGGCCAACCCCAGGAAGTGCATCGGGAAGAAGGTGACGTTGAAGAAGATCAGCGAACCCCAGAAGTGGATCTTGCCGCGCGTCTCGGAATACATCACCCCGGTCCACTTCGGCGACCAGTAGTAATAGCCGGCGAACATGCCGTAGAGCGAACCGGCCACCAGCACATAGTGGAAGTGCGCGACGACGTAGTAGGTGTCCTGCAACTGGATGTCGATCGGCGCCATCGCGAGGATCAGGCCGGTGAAGCCGCCCATCGTGAAGACGAAGATGAAGCCGACGGCAAACAGCATCGGCGTCTCGAAGGTCATCGAGCCGCGCCACATGGTCGCGATCCAGTTGAAGATCTTCACGCCGGTGGGCACCGCGATCAACATGGTCGCGTACATGAAGAACAACTGGCCCGTCACCGGCATGCCGGTGGTGAACATGTGGTGCGCCCAGACGATGAAGGACAGGATCGCGATCGACGCGGTGGCATAGACCATCGACGCGTAGCCGAACAGCTTCTTGCGCGCGAACGCCGGGATGATGGCGCTGACGATGCCGAAGGCCGGCAAGATCATGATGTAGACCTCGGGGTGGCCGAAGAACCAGAAGATGTGCTGGTACATCACCGGGTCGCCGCCACCGGCGGGGTTGAAGAAGTGGGTGCCGAAGTGGCGATCCGTCAGCGTCATCGTGATCGCGCCGGCGAGCACCGGCATCACGGCGATCAGCAGGAAGGCGGTGATCAGCCAGGTCCAGCAGAACAGCGGCATCTTCATCAGCGTCATGCCGGGCGCGCGCATGTTCAGGATCGTCACGACGATGTTGATCGAGCCCATGATCGAACTCGCGCCGAGGATGTGCATCGCAAAGATGCCGGCGTCCATCGACGGGCCCATCTGCAATGTGAGCGGCGCGTAGAGCGTCCAACCCGCGGCGGGCGCGCCACCAGGCATGAAGAACGAACCCACGAGCATCAGGCCGGCCGGGATCAGCAACCAGAAGCTCAGATTGTTCATCCGCGCGAACGCCATGTCGGCCGCGCCGATCTGCAGCGGGATCATCCAGTTCGCGAAGCCCACGAAGGCCGGCATGATGGCGCCGAACACCATGATGAGGCCGTGCATCGTGGTGAACTGGTTGAACAGCTGCGGGTTGAAGAACTGCAAGCCCGGCTGGAACAGCTCCAGGCGGATCAGCATCGCCAGGATGCCGCCGACGATCAGCATCGTGAACGAGAACAACAGGTACATCGTGCCGATGTCCTTGTGGTTCGTCGCGTACAGCCAGCGGCGCCAGCCGTGCGGCGCGCCGTGGTCGTCGTGCGAATGATCGTGGGCGTGATCGCCGTGGTGGTCGAGGACTGCACTCATGCGGATTCCTTAGCTAGTCGAAGACGGATGTTCACTTGCGCGCGGCGACGACGTCGGCCGGCTGCACAAGCTGACCGGTCTTGTTCGACCAGTTGTTCTTGGTGTAGGTGATCACCGCGGCGATCTCGGTATCGCTGAGGGCCTTCCACGAAGGCATCGCGCCGTTGTTCTGGCCGTTCAGCAGCACATGGATCTGCTTGGTCTTGTCGGCATCGAGCACGACAGGGTCGCCATCCAGCGCCTTGATCGCGCCGCCGCCCTTGCCGGTGGGCAGGTGACAGGCCGCGCAGTTGGCGGCGTAGACCTTGGCACCGCGGGCGGTCAGCTCGGCGATGTCCCACACCTTCGTCGGGTCGTCACCGGCGGCCGCCATTTCCTTTTGTTTGCCTTGCACCCAAGCGGTGTAGTCGGCTGCCGACAGCACCTTGACCTGGATCGGCATGTAGGCGTGTTCCTTGCCGCACAGCTCGGCGCACTGGCCGTAGTAGGTGCCGACCTTTTCGGCGCGGAACCAGGTGTCGCGCACGAAGCCGGGGATCGCGTCCTGCTTGATGCCGAACGCGGGCACCATGAAAGCGTGGATCACGTCGCTGGCGGTGGTGATGATGCGGATCTTCCTGTCGACCGGCACGACCAGCGGGTTGTCGACCTTGAGCAGGTAGTCGTCACCGCTCGGTTTGCCCGAGTCGGACATTTCGCGCTGCGCCGGGTCGAGCGTGGACAGGAAGCCGATGCCCTCGCCCTCGCCCTTCAGGTAGTCGTAGCCCCATTTCCACTGGATGCCGGTGGCCTTGATGGTGAGGTCGGCGGCACTCGTGTCCTTCATCGCGACGACGACCTTGGTGGCCGGCAGGGCCATGCCGATCACGATGAAGAAGGGCACGATGGTCCAGATGATCTCGACCGTGGTGCTCTCGTGGAAGTTGGCCGGCTTCGCGCCCTTGGACTTGCGGTGCTTGACGATCGAATAGAACATCACGCCGAACACGCCGATGAAGATCACCGTGCAGATGACGAGCATGAAGTAGTGCAGCCACTGCTGGTCCCGCGCGATCTGCGTGACGGCCGGGTGCAGGTCGAGCTGGTTGACGGCCGGGCCGCCGGGCAGGTTGTTCACCGCATGGGCGGCATGGCTGGCGAGCAGCGCGCCGAGCGTCGTACCCATCTGCCCCAAGCTCAGCGGACTGAGCCTCTTCCAGAGCGCTTGTGTCGTCATGTTGATTGCCAATTCCGTTTCAAATCCAGTTCACACCGCATCGGGGCGAGCCCAGCCGCGCCGCAATGCCCAACGCAATTCATCGGCCAGCTGACGCCGCAGTTCGGGCCGCACGAAGCGCCCCACCGCAATCCGCTGGCCCCGGCCCGACAACTCGATCAGCGAGCCGTCGCCGTGCTCAGGTTCCACCCGCACCCAGTCGGGCTGGAACTCGACCCGTTCGGTGTGGCGCCCGTTTGCGTGCTCCACCACCAAGCGGCCCGGGTGGAGCCGTATGCATTCATTGTCTGCTGCGTGCCGGGCATAGACCCAGATTGCCGCACCCACCGCCAAAATCTCGGCCGACGCAAACGGCACCACCAAGGTGGCGCCCTGGCTCCAGCACACCGCCGCAATGCCCATCGACACCACGCACAGGAAAGCATAGATCGCCAGCAACTGGGCCGGCGCCATGGAGCAGTTGCGCCGCAACTGCCATTGCACTGACCACTCACGCGGGCCGACTGCGTCCGACGCCGACACGCGACCGAACCGAAACGCGGCCGCTGTGTCTGCCTGCCCGCGAGGGCTTTCCGATGTGTCTGCCACCCTTGCCCCGCTGCCTGTTGACTGCCCGACCGTTTAGCGTCGGCGATTTTAGCCCACGGTATCGCCCCTACCGCGCCGCGCGGTCGGATCGCAACATCGCGCGCATGTCTTCCAGCGGCAACACCGTCTCTTCGTCGAGCTTGAGCCGGGGTGCTGCCTTGAACGCGTGCCCGTAGGCGACCTCGAAACTCAAGCCGATCTTTCCGTCAGCGCCCTTCAACGATTCGAGCGCGCGCAGCAACCGCTCGCGCCAGCGCGGCGTGCGCAAACCTGGGCTGCGATCCGGCGCGGCATTGCCACCGAGCGCGCGCAGTTCGGCCAACAAGGCCTCCGCGCTGTCCCAGCGCAGGGTGAGCGTTTCCTGGTCCATCACCGGGTCGGCGAAACCAGCGCGCACGAGCATGTCGCCGAGGTCGTGCATGTCGATGAAGTCGGGTGTCGGCGCGGGCCAGCCGAGCCCGTCGTACAGCGCACGCAATTCGCGCAGCGTGCCCGGGCCGAGGCAGGAGAACATCACGAAGCCGTCGACCGCGAGCAGGCGGTGCCAGCGCTCGATCAGGCGCGGCGGGTCGGGCACGAGGTGCAGCATCATGTTGGCCCAGATGAGTTGCGCGCTCGGCGGCAGATCGCCATTCGTCGGCATCACCTCTGCGGCAGGCACATCGCGTCGGCCGGCCGACCACCACGGCTTGGGCATCACCGCCGCGCTGCGCTCCGCCGCTGCGACCGTGGGCTCGATCGCGATGCGCCGGGCCTGCGGGTAGGCCTGCGCCAGCAACTCGGCCGAGGCGCCGAGGTGGCCCCACCAGTCGAACAGCAGCTCGGGCTTGAGCTTGATGATCGCGAGCCGCTCGGCCATGCGCCGCGCCACTTCGCCGTGCAGCCAGGGCGGCGCGGGCACGCGCAGCAGCCGCCGCAGCACGGCATGCACCGCGCTCGCATCGAGGCGGCGGGCGGTGGCGGTGGGCTCGTCGTTCATGGGCCGGCAGTATATTGAGCCGGTGCCTTTCACCCGCTTGCTCAAGACCCTGGCGCCCGCAGCCGCGGGGCGTTTCGCGAGCCTCTGCGCGGTGTGCCGCGGCTGGGGTGCGCAGCGGGTGTGTGGTGACTGCGTGGCACGCTTTGCGCAGCCCGTGCCGCGCTGCCAGCGCTGCGCGTTGGAGGTGCCGGTGGGCGTGACGGTCTGCGGCGATTGCTTGAAGCACCCGCCTCCATGGGAGCAGGCGCTTGCCGCGGTCGACTACCTGCACCCGTGGGACGGCCTGCTCGCGCGCTTCAAGTTCCACGCCGCGCTCGACCTCGCCCCGGCGCTCGCACAACGTTTGCTCGATGCGCATCGGTTCGACAGCACAGCGCGCTATCCCGGCCTCCTGCTGCCGATGCCCTTGAATCCGGCGCGCCTGCGCGAGCGTGGCCACAACCAGGCCTGGGAACTGGCGCGACGGCTCGGCCGACTGCTGAACTGCCCGGCCGATGCGCACCTGCTGCTGCGCCCGCGTGACACACCGCACCAGACCACGCTGGCGCTGTCCGCGCGCGCCGCCAACGTGCAGGGCGCGTTCGCAGTCGAACCGCGCCGCCTCGCCGAGCTGCGCGGTCGCGAGGTGACGCTCGTGGACGACGTGATGACCACCGGCGCGAGCGCCGCCGAGGCCACGTGCGTGCTGCTGCAAGCCGGCGCAGCGCGCGTGCAGGTGTGGGTGGTGGCGCGCACGCCGCGGCCCGGGTCGGCTTGATCGCGTCTGCGGCAGACTCCGGCCCCATGTTCAACATCGTGCTCGTGCACCCCGAGATCCCGCCGAACACGGGCAACGTGATCCGGCTGGCGGCCAACACCGGCTGCGCACTGCACCTGATCGAGCCGCTCGGTTTTTCGATGGACGACAAGCTGCTCAAGCGCGCCGGGCTCGATTACCACGAACATGCGAGCGTGCGCCGCCATGCGTCCTGGCGCGAGTTCATCGCCACAACGCAACACGCGACGGAACGTTGCTTCGCGTTCACGACACGCGGTAGCCAGCCCTTCAATGAAGTGACCTGGCAGCCCGGCGACTGGTTCGTGTTCGGCTCCGAAACCGCCGGCCTGCCCGATGACGTGCGCGAGAGCTTCGCGCCCGCGCAGCGTGTGCGCCTGCCGCTGCGGCCCGGCCAGCGCAGCCTGAACCTCAGCAACGCGGTGGCGGTGGCCGTGTTCGAGGCCTGGCGCCAGAACGGCTACGCGGGCGGCGCCTGAACCAAGCCGCTCAGGCCTCGGCCCGAGCGCCCCGCCCCATCAGCGCCTCGAGCGCAGCCGCGGGCGTGAGCGTGCCGTCGAGTACCCGCACCACGGCCTGCGTGATCGGCATGTCGACACCGCAAGCACGGGCGCGCTGCACCACCATCGCGGCGGTCGGCACACCTTCGGCGACATGGCCCAGCTCCGCCAGGATGCGCGCCAGCGGCAGCCCCTGCGCGAGGCCTTGGCCGACCTTGCGGTTGCGCGACAGATCGCCCGTGGCGGTGAGCACGAGATCGCCCAGGCCTGACAGGCCCATGAAGGTTTCGGGCCGTGCGCCGAGCGCCACACCGAGGCGCGTCATCTCGGCGAGACCGCGGGTGATGAGCGCCGCGCGGGCGTTCAGCCCGAGCACCATGCCGTCGGCGATGCCGGTGGCGATTGCCAGCACATTCTTCACCGCGCCGCCGACTTC
>JANYJL010000073.1 GCA_025361845.1 Rhizobacter sp. | reverse complement strand
CATCGGCGGATTATCCCCCGCGTGACGGGCAGGGTTCTCGCTTTGGCGATTCAGTACATCGGGGGTTCGCCCGCGGGCCGCGTCTTGAAACGCTTGTGCACCCACAGGTACTGCGCCGGGTTGCGGCGAATCTCGGCTTCGATCCAGCGGTTCATCGCCGCGGTGTCGGCGAGTGCATCGTCGCTCGGGAACGCCGTCCATGCGTCGAGGAAGCGCACGCGGTAGCCCGCGCCGCCCGGCAGGGTTTCGGCCACGATCGGCTGCACGACCATGTTCATCGCACGCGCCATGCGCGAGGGTGCGAGCAGGGTCGAAGCGGGCACGCCGAAGAAGGGCACGAAGGCCGAATCGCGCTCGCCGAAATCCATGTCGGGCAGGTTGAAGAAGGCCTCGCCGCGGCGGATGGCCCGCAGCAGGGGCTTGGCCGAATCGCTGCGCGGGAACACATCGCCGTTGTTGAAGCGCAAGCGGCCGCGGCGCATGGCGTCGTCCATCACCGCGTCGCGTTGCTGCTGGTAGATCGAGTTGACACGGCGCTGCTGAAACAGCTGCGTCGCGGCACCCGCCACGTCGAGCGCCATGAAGTGCGGCACCAGCCACATCACCGGGCGCTCGCTGCGTTCGGCCAGGCCGACATCGCCTTCGACATGGATGAGGCGCTTCAGCCGCGCGGGTGAGGCATACCAGAGCACACCCCGTTCGAGGATCGAGCGGCCGAGCCACTGGAAGTGCGTGCGCACGAGCAACGCGCGCTCGTTCGCCGTCATCTCGGGAAAGCACAGCTCGACATTGCGCAGCGCGATGTGCCGCCGTGCGCCCGCCACCGCATGCAGCAGGGCACCGAACCCGCGTCCGATGAACGCCTGCACCGACAGCGGCAGCCAGTGCAGCACCCACAGCAGCGCCAGGAGCATTCGCGAAGCCAAGCGTCGGTCCCCTCTTTTCTACTTGTTCTGTGTCTCGGCCGGTGCGCCGCCGCGCGGCTGCTTGTAGCGGTGGTAGCCCCACAGGTACTGCTGCGGGCGCTGCAGGATCAGCCGCTCCATCGCCCGGTTGACGATGGCGGCGCATTCTGCCTGAGCCTCGGCGCCGGGCGGCAGCACCTCGTCGAAGGTTTCGAAGTGCACGGTATAGCCGGCACCCTGCGGCAGGCGCTCGCCCCAGGTGAGCAAGGGCACGGCACCGGTCTGCTGGATGAGGCGCGCGGCCAGCGTCATCGTGTAGGCGGGCTTGCCAAAAAAAGGCGCCCACACGCCCATGCCATCGGGCGGTACCTGGTCCGGCAGCAGGCCCACGGCCTCGCCGCGGCGCAGCGCGCGGATCATCTGCCGCACCCCGGCGAGCGACGCGGGTGCGGTGGCCAGGCCGGCGCGGGCGCGGGAGTCTTCTTCCAGCGCGCGCAGCCAGGCCTTGCGCGCGGGGCGGTAGAGCACGGTGATGGGTTTGTCAGCGCGGCAGTAACGTTCGGCAATGGCCTGCGCGGTGACTTCGAAGCAGCCCATGTGCGGTGTGAGGATCACCACGCCGCGGCCTTGCGCGAGCGCAGCTTCCAGCAGCGTTTCGCCTTGCCAATGGAGCTGCGGCCCGATCGGTGTGCCGGCGGGCCGCAGCCACAGGAAGGGCAGCTCCATCACGAGGCGGCCAGCTTCGGCGATGGCCGGTCGCGCATCGGCCGGCGCGACACCCGCCTGCGCCGCATTGGCCGCAAAGCGCCGCCGGTAGGACGGCGACAGCGCCCAGGCCAACCACCCCAGCGGCGCACCCAAAGCGTGGAGAAGCCACAAAGGGCGGCGCGACATCCAGCGAACCAGGCTCAGCATCTTTCTTATAATCCCGTCATCGCCGAGTTATGAACTACTTGCGGGGCGATTCAAAAATCCTGCTAAAGCGTTCGCCGCTCTCCACGCTTTCAGGCCGGCAACGCAATGTGCAACCTGAGTTATTTTCAAGCATTGGAGCTACAGCGTGTCGAACGACTTTCTCTTCACTTCCGAATCCGTCTCTGAAGGTCACCCCGACAAGGTGGCCGACCAGATCTCGGACGCCATTCTCGACGCGATCTTCAAGCAGGACCCGCGCTCGCGCGTCGCTGCCGAGACGCTGACGAACACCGGCCTCGTGGTGCTGGCCGGCGAGATCACCACCAACGCGCACGTCGACTACATCCAGGTCGCGCGCGACACCATCAAGCGCATCGGCTACGACAACACCGAGTACGGCATCGACTACAAGGGTTGCGCCGTCATGGTCTGCTACGACAAGCAGAGCAACGACATCGCACAAGGTGTGGACCACGCGAGCAACGACCACCTCAACATCGGCGCCGGCGACCAGGGCCTGATGTTCGGCTACGCCTGCGATGAAACGCCCGAGCTGATGCCGGCACCCATCTACTACGCGCACCGCCTCGTCGAGCGCCAGGCGCAACTGCGCAAGGACGGCCGCCTGCCCTTCCTGCGCCCCGATGCAAAGAGCCAGGTGACGATGCGCTACGTGGACGGCAAACCGCACAGCATCGACACCGTGGTGCTCTCCACCCAGCACAGCCCGGACCAGAGCGAGACGCCGACCAAGATGAAGGCCTCGTTCAACGAGGCCATCATCGAGGAGCTGATCAAGCCGGTGCTGCCGAAGGAGTGGTTGAAGAACACGCGTTACCTCGTCAACCCGACCGGTCGTTTTGTCATCGGCGGCCCACAAGGCGATTGCGGTTTGACCGGCCGCAAGATCATCGTCGACACCTACGGCGGCGCCTGCCCGCACGGCGGTGGCGCGTTCTCGGGCAAGGACCCGAGCAAGGTGGACCGCTCGGCCGCCTACGCCGCGCGCTACGTGGCCAAGAACATCGTCGCCGCAGGGCTGGCGCGGCAATGCCAGATCCAGGTGGCCTACGCGATCGGCGTGGCCAAGCCGATGAACATCACGGTCTACACCGAGGGCACGGGCGTGATGAGCGACGAGAAGCTGTCCGCGCTGGTGGCGGAGCACTTCGACCTGCGCCCCAAGGGCATCATCCAGATGCTCGACCTGCTGCGGCCGATCTATGAAAAGACGGCAGCCTACGGGCACTTCGGGCGCGAAGAGCCGGAGTTCAGCTGGGAGAAGACCGACAAGGCAGCGATGCTGAAGGCTGCAGCCGGGCTGTAGTTCGCAGCGCCGACTCGCGGCTTCTAAGCACACCCGGGGCTCACATCTGCAAGGTGGATGTGAGCCCCGGCTCATTTCAGCGCCGACTCTGTGGGCATCACGATGACTGTCAAACGCAATCCGCTGCGCGCCTTGGTCGCGGCCACGCTGGCCACCGTCGCCGTCATGGCCTGGTCCGCCTGGCACCCATTCGACGGCGCCACCTGGTGGATGGAGGTTGTCCCGGTCTTCATCGTGCTGCCGCTGCTGTGGTTGACGAGGCGCAGCTTCGCGCTGACGCCGATGCTCTACCTGCTGATCGCCCTGCACGCCGCCGTGCTCGCCATCGGCGGCCACTACACCTACGCGCGTGTACCGGCCGGCTTCTGGCTGCAGGAATGGTTCGATCTCGCGCGCAACCACTACGACCGGCTCGGCCATCTGATGCAAGGCTTCGTGCCCGCCATCGCCGCGCGCGAGTTGCTGTTGCGCAAAACGCCGCTGCGCACCGGCGGCTGGATGTTCGCGCTCGTCACGCTGAGTTGCCTGGGCATCAGCGCGCTCTACGAGTTGATCGAATGGGGCGCGGCGGCCGCGCTCGGCCAGGGCGCAGACGAATTCCTCGCCACGCAGGGCGACATCTGGGACACGCAGAAGGACATGCTGATGGCCGGCATCGGCGCCGTGCTCGCGCAACTGACGCTGGCGCGCAGTCACGGCTCACAAGTGGCCCGCCTGTCGGCCACACAGTCATGACGATCACGCTCGCCACACTGCGCCGCTACGCGCTCGCGCGCAGCCTGTTCACGCCGACCACGCTCAAGCGCGCGATCCACAAACTCGGCTTCGTTCAGGCCGACCCCATCCGCGCGCCAGCACGCGCACAAGACCTGACGCTGCGCCACCGCGTCAAGGACTACCGCGCCGGCGACCTGGAGCAGCGCTACGCCAAGCTGCCGATCGAAGAAGATTTTTTCGTCAACTACGGCTTCCTGCCGCGCGACACGCACGCGCTGATGCACCCGCGCACACCGCGCGAGGTGTGGACGCCGGCGCGCTGGAAGCAGGCGCATGCGGTGCACGCCTGGGTGGCCGAGCGCGGCGTGGTTCATCCGCGTGAAGTCGATGCGTTTTTCGCGCACGGCAAGGTGACCAACTGGTTCGGCGGCTCGTCGAACGCGACCACGCAGTTGCTCGATGGCATGCACTACCGCGGCCTGCTGCGCATCGCGCGGCGCGAAGGCGGCATCCGCCTGTATGCGGCGCGCGAGGCGACACCGGCGCACGCGGATCCGCAGGTGGCGCTCGATGCACTGGTCGACGTGATCGTCGCCAAGTACGCGCCGCTGCCGGCCGCCTCGCTCGGCCAGTTGCTCAGCCACCTGGGCAATGGCGCACCGCAATGGCGCGGTGAGCGCAACGCCACGCTGCAACGTGCAAAGCAGCGCCTCGCGCATGCGAAGGTGGACGGCATCGATTGGTACTGGCCGGCCGACGAGCGCCTGCCCCGCCGCATGGCCGAGCCCGACGACACCTTGCGCCTGCTCGCGCCCTTCGATCCCGTCGTGTGGGATCGGCGCCGCTTCGAACTCTTCTGGGGCTGGGCCTACCGCTTCGAGGCCTACACGCCGGCGCCCAAGCGCAAGCTGGGTTACTACGCGCTGCCGCTGCTGTGGCGCGATGAGGTGATCGGCTGGGGCAATGTGACGGCCGCGGCTGGCAAGCTGAAGCCAGCGTTCGGCTTCGTCAGCGGCCTGGCGCCGCGCGATGCGGTCTTCAGGCGTGAACTGGCCGCTGAGCTGGCGCGGCTCGAGGGCTTTCTGCAGCCGCGAGGCTGAGCGCGACCCTCACCCCAGCCCTCTCCCAGAGGGAGAGGGAGGCAGTCCTACCCTGCAAAGGTGTAGGCGGTCTTCACCGTCGTATAAAACTCGCGCGCATAGGTGCCCTGCTCGCGCGGCCCGTAGCTCGACCCCTTGCGGCCACCGAAGGGCACGTGGTAGTCCACCCCCGCTGTGGGCAGGTTGACCATCACCATGCCGGCCTGCGCCTGCTGCTTGAAGTGCGTGGCGTACTTCAGCGAGGTGGTGCAGATGCCCGAGGACAAACCGAACTCGGTGTCGTTGGCCATGTGCAGTGCTTCGGCATAGTCCTTCACGCGGACCACGCTGGCCACTGGGCCGAACACCTCTTCGCGGTTGATCGTCATCGCCGCGGTGGTATTGGTGATCAGCGCGGGCTGTTGATAAAAGCCCTTCGCAGAACGTTCCAGCCGCTCTCCACCGAACACCGTGCCGCCTTCCTGCGCGGCGATGCCCACGTACTTCAAATTGCCGGCGAGCTGGGTCTCGTCGACGACCGGGCCGATGTCCGTGCCCGCGGTCAGCGCGTTGTCGACCTTCAGCGTCTTGATCTTGTCGATGACAGCGGCGACAAACCGATCGTGGATGCCTTCGGTCACGATCACGCGGCTCGACGCCGTGCAACGCTGGCCGGTCGAAAAATATGCGCTTTGCACCGCGGCGTTGACGGCCACGCCGAGGTCGGCATCGTCAATCACCACCAGCGGGTTCTTGCCACCCATCTCGCATTGCACCTTCGCACCGCGCGCCGCGCAGCTCGCGATGATGCGGCGGCCGGTCGCCACCGAGCCGGTGAAGCTGATCGCGTCCACGTCCGGCGAGTTGACGAAAGCGTTGCCGACTGATCTGCCCGGCCCCATCACGAGGTTGAACACACCCTTGGGCAGCGCAGTGCGGCTGATGATCTCGGCAATCGCCCAGGAACTCGCGGGCACCAGTTCGGCGGGCTTGAAGACGACGCAGTTACCGAAGGCCAGGGCCGGCGCGATCTTCCAGGCGGGAATAGCGATCGGGAAGTTCCACGGCGCGATCAGGCCGACCACGCCGATCGGCTGGCGGAAGACTTCGACGCCGACACCCGGTCGCACCGAAGGCACCACTTCACCGCCGACGCGCAGCGCCTCACCCGCGAAGAACTTGAAGATCATCGCCGCGCGCACGGTTTCGCCGATGCCTTCGGGCAGGGTCTTGCCTTCTTCGCGCGAGAGCATGCGGCCGATCTCGTCCTTGCGCGCGAGGATCTCGCTGCCCACGGCATCGAGCACGTCGAAGCGTTGCTGCGGCGTCGCACCCATCCAGCCGGGGAAGGCGGCGCGTGCGGCAGCGATGGCCGCCAAGGCCTGCGCCTCGTCGGCCTGCGCGTACATGCCGATCACATCAGACGTGTCAGACGGGTTGATGTTGGGCAGCGTCGAGGCACCGGCGACCCACTCGCCGTTGATGTAGTTGTCGAAGGTTTTCATGTCGAGGTTCTCATTTGCCCCAGCGCAGGACCATCGGGTCGAGTCGCTTGGCGGCGTCCATCAGGCCGGCACGGGTGTCCGGGTGCATCGTCGGGAACGGGTGGCGTGGTGCCTCACAGCTGATCACGCCGCCTTCCTTCATCAGCGCCTTGGCCGACAACAAACCGCCCTGGCGGTTCTCGTGGTTGATCAGCGGCAACCAGCGAGCGTACGCCGCCACCGCGGCTTCGCGGTCGCCAGCCAGGTACGGGTCGATGATGGTGCGGATGCCGTCGGGATACCCACCGCCCGTCATCGCGCCGGTGGCGCCGGCATCCAGGTCGGCCAGCAGCGTGATCGCCTCCTCACCATCCCACGGCCCTTCGATCGCGTCGCCGCCCAGGCGGATCAGCTCACGCAACTTCGATGCCGCACCCGCGGTCTCGATCTTGAAGTAGCGGATGTGCTCGATCTCCTTCGCCATGCGGGCCAGGAACGGCGCCGACAGCACGGTGCCGCTGGCCGGCGCGTCCTGGATCATCACGGGGATGTCGATCGCGTCCGACAGTCGCTTGTAGAAGTCGAAAATCTGACCCTCGGGCACTCGGAAGGTGGCGCCGTGGTACGGCGGCATCACCATCACCATCGCCGCGCCCAGCTCCTGCGCGCGACGGCTGCGTTCGGCACACACCTGGGTGCTGAAGTGCGTGGTCGTCACGATGATCGGCACGCGGCCCTTGACGTGGTCGAGCACCGTCTTGGTCAACACCTCGCGCTCATCGTCCGAG
>JANYJL010000034.1 GCA_025361845.1 Rhizobacter sp. | reverse complement strand
TCGGCGAAGTGCCCACCGGCGCGGCGCTCTTGCGCAGCGGCGCGCACGTGGGCGACGACATCTACGTGAGCGGCACCGTCGGCGATGCACGGCTCGCGCTCGAAGCCTTTCGCGGCACGGTCGCACTGCCCGGCCACGCCTTCGATGCCGTGCGCGTGGCAATGGAACAGCCGCAGCCGCGCATCACACTCGGCCTCGCTTTGCGCGGTGTGGCGAGCAGTGCGATCGATGTGTCCGATGGCCTGCTCGGTGACCTCGCGCACATCCTGCGGCGCTCGGGTGTCGGCGCCCTCGTCGAGGTCGACGCCGTGCCGCGCAGTGCCATCCTGCGCGAGCAGCCGCTCGACCTGCAGCGCCTGTGCACACTCTCCGGCGGCGACGACTACGAACTCGTCTTCACAGCCGCGCCGGCCGATGCTGCGCGTGTGGCGGATGCGGCGCGCAGCACCGGGGTGAGCGCCATCCGCATCGGCCGCATCGAGGCCGCTGCCGGCCTTCGTCTCGCCGATGCCGCGGGCCGCGAGGTCGTGCACGGTGTCGCCTCCTTCGACCACTTCCGCACATGAACAGCCTCAACCCGCCCGTGGGCCAGGCCCCGCGCAAGCCGACCTGGCGCTTCCTGTTCGCGCACCCCGCGCATGCCATCGCGCTCGGCTTCGGCAGCGGACTCTCGCCGGTGGCGCCGGGCACGGTGGGCACGCTGTGGGCCTGGCTCGCCTTCCTCGTCTTGCAGCCACTGCCGAGTCCGCTGCACTGGGTTGTTTTGCTCGTCGCCAGCTTCTTCATCGGCTGGTGGGCCTGCACGGTCACCGCCCGCCACATGGCCGTGGCCGACCCCGGCGCCATCGTCTGGGACGAGGTGCTGGCCTTCTGGCTCGTGCTGTGGCTGGTGATGCCGGCGGGCCTGTGGGGGCAGTTCTGGGCCTTCGCGCTGTTCCGCTTCTTCGATGCCGCCAAGCCCGGCCCGGTGGCCTGGGCCGACGCGTTGTTCAAGGGCAAACGCGGTGCGCCGATCGGTTGGGCGCAGGGTTTCGGCATCATCTTCGACGACCTCGTGGCCGCACTGTGCACGCTGGTCGTCATCGCCTTGTGGCGCTGGTTGTGAAGCGCTTTGAGGCGGATGTCCTGAAGCTCGGTGAGCAGCTGCGCGCACGCGGCGCGATGCTCGCCACCGCCGAATCCTGCACGGGTGGTTTGATCGCCGCGTTGTGCACTTCGGTGGCCGGTTCGAGTGACTGGTTCGAGCGGGGTTTCGTCACCTACTCAAACGCCGCGAAGACCGAGATGTTGGGGGTGGACGCGGCCCTGATCGCGGCCCATGGCGCGGTGAGCGCCGAGGTGGCGTGTGCGATGGTCGAAGGCGCATTGGCGCATTCGAGCGCACACATTGCCATCGCCGTCACCGGCATCGCCGGGCCGGGTGGTGCCACGCCGGGCAAGCCGGTCGGCACGGTCTGGTTCGCGCTGGCGCAGCGTGGCGCGGCCGCCGAGGCCGAGTTACTGCAACTGGGTGGCGACCGCACAGCGGTGCGTGAGCAGACGCTGGAGTTTGCGTTGCAGCGCTTGCTGGCACTGTCATGAGCATCCTCGTCGCTGCCGATTTCGACGATGGCGAGTGGCAAGCCTGGTGGCCCGCCCTCGTCGCCGCGCTGCCGGCAGAGCGCCTGGTGCGCAGCGTCGCCGAAGCGGGCGCCGACACGATCGATGTGGCCCTCGTCGCCAACCCGCCGCTCGGCGCCTTGCAGGGCCTGCCGCATCTGCGCCTGATCCAGTCGCTCTGGGCCGGTGTCGACAAGCTGCTCGCCGACCCGAGCGTGCCCGTCGACGTGCCCCTCGCCCGCATGGTCGATCCTGCGATGAACGCTGCGATGGCCGAGACCGCACTGTGGGCGGTGCTGAGCCTGCACCGCGGCTTCTTCGCCTACGCCGCGCGGCAGCGCGCCGCTGAGTGGCGCGCACAAGCGCAGCGGCGCGCCGACGAGATCACGGTCGCCGTGCTCGGCCTCGGCCAGATGGGCCGCACCGCCGCGCAGACCCTCGCGCGCCACGGCTACCGCGTGCTCGGCTGGAGCACGCGGCCATGCGCCATCGACGGCATCGAGACATATGCCGGCGAGGCGAGCCTGCCGCAGGTGCTGGCCGCCGCGCAGATCGTCGTCAACCTGCTGCCGCTGACACCCGCGACACGCGGCTTGTTCGACACCACCACCTTCGAGCAGATGCAACAAGGCGCGAGCCTCGTGAACCTGGCGCGCGGTGCGCATGTGGTCGAAGCCGATTTGCTGGCCGCACTCGAGCGCGGCCCACTGCGACACGCCGTGCTCGATGTCTTCGCCGTCGAGCCCTTGCCCGCCGAGCACCCGTTCTGGTCGCACCGCCAAGTCACCGTGCTGCCGCACATCGCTGCGCAGACCGACCCCCGCACTGCCGCGCAGATCGTTGCACGCAACGTGCAAGCCTTGCGCGCCGGGTTGGGGCCGCACGCGCTGATCGACCGGCGGCGCGGTTACTGAGCTGCACGGACCCACAACTTCGGCCGCGTCATGAACAAATCAAATCTTCGCCACTGCGCTTTCCTGCTCTTCTTCCTGCTTCTCTGGCAAGGGTGTCTTGCAGCAGGCCCCGGAGAAATGGAGGTGCGCAAGTCCTTGGTCGATCAGACCACCAAACTGTGGGCCGCCAAGGACTACCGAGCGCTCGACGCGCTTGCCGCGGAGTACACGGCGAACAGATCCCGCACGCCCAGCGGCCTCTGGAAAATCGGATACATGGCTGCGGTCCTCAACGATCAAACCAACTTTGACGCCGATGACAAGGCCTGGGCCGCCGTCATGGAGGAGCGGGTCCTGGCGTGGCCAAAAATGGCGCCGAAGTCGGCCATGGCCCGCATTCAAGTCGCGGCCGCCCTGCGGAATCGCGCCTGGCAAAAGCGAGGGCAAGGGTGGGCCAAGGAGGTTCCACCGGAGTCGTGGAAGGCGTTCACGAAATATGTCGAGCAGGCACGCCTCTATCTCGAGACGACCAAGAGTGTCTCGGCCACCGCCATGCCGTGGTACGGGCAGATGTTTGAAATTGCGATGCTGCAGAGCTGGCCCGAGCAGCGCGTTCTCGACTTGTTGCGGGAAGCCATGGCCCGCGATCGCGAGTACTTTCCGATGTACTTTGCGGTCATTGACTACTACTCGCCCCGATGGGGTGGAAGCGCAGCGAAAGTCGAGGCGATCGCGTCCAGGATTGCGTCTGACTTTCCAGCGGTCCAGGGGGACATCCTCTACGCGCGCATGTATTGGTGGGCTGCCGATACCCACTTCCAGGCACAGTTGCTCGACTCCAATGTGGATTGCCCCCGAATGCTGCGCGGCATGACGGCACTCGCCGCAGAGTTCCCCGATCTGTGGAACATCAACAGGTTTGCAAGTTTCGCGCTCGACTGCAGCGACAAGGTCGCAGCCCGGAAGTACTTCGATCAGATTGGCGACAACCCGCAAGTCGAAGCTTGGAATGGCGACATCCGGAACTTCCACAAGTTCCGGGCCATTGCCTACTCGAAAGACTAGACGCGAAGCAGACAGCGGAGCCACTCCCATGCCCCTCCTCGGTCAAGCTGCCATGCTGCTCTCGTTCGATGTGCTGCCCGAGGCCGTTGCCGAACACGACGACTGGCATACGCATGAGCACCTTCCGGAGCGTCTCGCCATTCCCGGTTTCATCCGCGGGTCGAGGTGGGTCGCGCTTCAGGGGCAGCCGCGCTACCTCGTGGTCTACGAAGTCGCGGCGTTGGCGACCCTGGCCTCCGAGGCCTATCTCCAGCGGCTGAACAACCCGACACCCTGGACGTCCAAGATCATGCGCAGCTACCGCGACATGAGCCGGGGTTTCTGCGCGGTGACCGCAAGCTTCGGATGGGGCCTGGGCCACGTCGCGCTGATGCTTCGCTTCAGGCCGCAACCGACGGCCGAGGCCCCGCTGCGCCACGGGCTTGTCGGCGAGCTGCTTCCGCAACTGCCCGCGCGGGCCGGCATCGGCAGTGTTCACTTGTTCGAAGGCGCGCTGGCGCCGCAGATGACGAACGAACAACGCCTGCGCGGTGCCGACGCCGGCGTCGTCTGGGCGATTCTCGTCACCGGCTACAGCCCCGACGCGCTCGCCCAACTCTCGCAGGCCGAGCTGAGCGCCGATCGCCTGGCCGAGATGGGCGCCGTCGACGTTCAGGGTGCAAGCTATCGGCTGGACTACGCGCTCTCTCATGACGAACTCGCCATCTGACCCACGGCCGGCCACCCCCTGACTGCACGCCATGCACCCGGCCCAGGTCTTCATCAGCTACCGCCGTGACGACGCCGCCGGTTATGCGCGCGCCGTCTACGACGAGCTGGCGCGGCACTACGGCGCCGACCGTGTCTTCATCGATGTCGACGACATCGGCGCCGGGCAGGCCTTCGACGAAGTGATCCGGCGCGCGGTGGGCGAGTCGCAGGTGCTGCTGGTGCTGATCGGCAAGCGCTGGCTCGGTGAACGCGAGGGCGCACCGCCGCGCATCACCGAGGCGCAAGACTTTGTCCGCATCGAGGTGGCCACCGCACTCGCCGGTGGCATGCGCGTGCTGCCGCTGTTGCTCGACGGCGCCCTCATGCCGAGCGAAGCGCAACTGCCCGAAGATCTGCGCGCATTGGCGCGGCGCAACGCACTCGAACTCGACAATTCGCGCTTCGCGGCCGACATGGCGCGCCTCGTCGCCGCGCTGCGCGAGACGCTCGGCCCACCGAACGCGACGCCGCCGGTGGCCGCACCGGCGCGCAAGACTTCGCGGCCAGCGCTGCTGGCCAGCGTGCTGCTGCTGGGGCTGGCCGGGCTCGGGGCCTGGTCGCTGATGGCACGCGTGGCACCACCGAACCCCGCATCGGCCGCGCGGCCGAGCCGCACGGACATCAATGGTGTTTGGCGCGCCGACGTGAGCTACGACTGGCCGAACGCGAACTACACCGAGCGCTTCGATTTCGCCGGCGAGGGTGCCGAACTGCATGGCAGCGCCTCCTTCCTCGGTGTGCCGCGCGGGCTGCTCGAAGGCCGCCTCGATGCGGGTGGGCTGAGCTTCGTCACACGCACACGCGAGACCGGCGGCACCGATGGCGCGGCCGAGACCGTGCACCGCTACCGCGGCCAGCGTGTCGGCGACGAGATTCGTTTCACGATGCAGACCGAGGGCGGTGCATCGGCCCACGTGCCCGTCGACTTCGTCGCGCGGCGGGCGGGGCCGGTGGCGTCGCAGCCTTCGCCTTGACTGGCGCAGCACTCCGAAGGGAAGCCCATGCCCCGATACGTCGCCTTTCTTCGTGGAGTCAGCCCCATGAACGCCAAGATGCCGGAGCTCAAGGCTTGCTTCGAGGCCGCAGGTTTCACCGAGGTGCGCACCCTCTTGTCCAGTGGCAACCTGGTGTTCAACGCTCGGTCGTCATCCCTGGCTGCGCTGGAGCGCCGCGCCGAGGCCGCCATGCAGGCCGGGCTGGGGCGAAGCTTCGGCACCATCGTCCGATCGGCCGAGTTCCTTCAAGCCTTCATCGAAGCCGATCCGTTCGCCGAGTTCGGTCTCGGCCCCGACGCCAAGCGGGTCGTCACCTTCCTTCGCCAACCCGCCGAATCGACCCTGGCCTTGCCCATCGAGCAGGACGGCGCGAGCATTCTCAAGTTCACCGGCTCCGAGGTTTTCGCCGCCTACGAGCCGGGGCCCAAAGGCCCGGTTTTCATGACTCTGCTCGAACGCAGCTTCGGCAAGAACATCACCACCCGCACACTCGACACGGTTCGCAAGTGCGCTGGGGCCTAGGGCCATGGAAGCACGCATGGACCTAGTCTGGCCTTCGCCTCAGCACCTGCCCGGCCATGCAGCGGCACCGATGTGAGACGGCGAGTTCTGCGGCAGCGTCGACTTCCGCTGGTCACCCGGAACCACGGCGCTTCCGCCGCACTGCCCGGGCCACATCGGCTACACCGTCGTTCCCTGGAAGCAGGGGAAGGGCTACGCCGCACGCGCGCCGGGGCTGTTGCTCGCGCAAAACAAGGGCGAGGGCCTGGCGTTCATGGAGCTGACGACAGACGTGGGCAACATCGCGTCGCGGCGCGTCATCGAAGCGAACGGCGGCGAGTTGATCGAGACGTTCATGAAGTCGCCATGGTTCGGCCCCCGTTCGGGGTGCCGGTACCGAATCCAGCTTGGCGCTCGCTGCCTTCCCCTGTGCGCAAACCTGGCGTAGCCTAGACAGCCAGACGCAACAACGAAGGCAGCGATGAACCCTGCAGTGCAAGCGCGACACTTCCCGCCCAGGGAGGGGACGGTCTACCAGATCGGTCGGATGACCATGACCTTCACGACCACGGCCGAACACAACCAGGGCGGCTACACGCTCTGCGAAGCGATCGAGCCGCCACAATCTGGCGCCGGGCTGCACCGGCACCCGACCTACGACGAAACCTTCATCATCTGCGAAGGGCACTACGACTTTCAGCTCGACGACAAGATGCTGAAGCTGGGCACGGGGGACACGGTGTTCGTTCCGCGGGGCACGCCGCACAGCTTCATCTGCATCGGCCCGGAAGTCGGGCGCCAGTTCATCATCAGTTCCCCCGGCGGCATCTTCGACGCGTTCATCGCCGAAGTGGCCACGTCGATGGTCGACAGCGGCAGCCCGTCGAAGCCGGGTGCCGCCACGGACTTCCGAGCCATCGCGGCAAAGTATGGAATGCAGTTCCTGAGCTGACACGGATCGACGAGCCCGCACCGTGACGCCCCACGCTTCCATCGAACGGACAGGGTTCGCCTCATGAGGCGCGCTCTGCAAGGCGTCGTCCTGGTTCTGAGCCTGCTGCCTCTGGCCGTCGGCACGCTCGGGCTGCTCATGGGGGTCGAGTTCTACATCCCGGCCGCAGCAGCGAATCCCAATCTCGACAGCCAATTCCGTTTCATGTCGGGCTGGGACGTGGGCCTGGCCCTCATCGTCTGGTGGATCGTGCCGCGCATCGAGAGCCAGACCGCCCTGTTCAGGATCGTCTGCGGCGCGGTTTTTCTCGGCGGCCTCGGGCGTGTTGCCGCCTGGCACGCCACGGGGGCGCCCGCCTTCGCTGTGATGGCCGTGACGGTCATCGAGTTGCTCGTTCCCGCGCTCATCCCCTGGCAGGCCCGCGTTGCGCGCACGCACGAAGGGCAAGGAGGTCTTCCGTGAGCGACATCTTCCGCGGCCGGTACACGGCGCAGATCGAAGGCCCCTTCGTCGTCTTCATCATCGGCATGCGGGTCAACCGCTTGCTGGCCCTGCACAAGTGGCTGCCGGTCGCGAAGGCGATGGGGCCGATGGTCCAGCACCTGCTGGCACACCCGGAACTCGGGCTGCTGCACGCCCAGAGTTACGCCTACTGGCGCGGTGCCGCGCTCGTTCAGTACTGGCGCTCGTTCGAGCAGCTGGAGCGTTTTGCACGCGACCCGTCGCTCAACCACCTGGAACCCTGGAAGCGCTTCAACCGGGCGGTCGGTGCCGACGGCAGTGTCGGCATCTGGCACGAGACCTACGTGGTCCAGGCCAATCAATACGAGTGCATCTACGGCAACATGCCGAAGATGGGCTTGGCGCTGGCAGGCGCGCATGTGGCGGCCACCGGTGCCAAGGAAACGGCGAAGCGCCGCCTGGGCATGAAGGGCGAGCCGGCCGTGGCTTCCTACGACAACCCGCAGTAGCTCAAACGCGCGGACTCCCGAAGGACGGTGGTGCTGAATGTGCCGAACGAGCGCTCAGGGGCCCTGCTCGCGTTGGCACTTCGCCTGCCACTCTTCATGGTCGAGGGTTTCGAACACCTTGCGCATCGCTTCGATGCGCGCTTCACACGGTTCCCGGGCTTCGAAGACGGCGTGATTCAGAACGATCTCGCCGTTCAGCGACCAGTACAAGACAAGAATCCATTTCATGAGCCGACCCCGGTTTGTCAGGACGACAAAACGCCAACGCGTCGCCACCGTTGTGCGGCAGCAAAACACCTGGTGGAGGGGCCGGCCGCCTTTCAGCTTGCGGCGGCGTGTGCCGGTCGCGTCTGTTCGCCGGCCCACACTGGGGCCTGAGTTCGAACCCTGTTACTTCGGCAGCAGCACCTTGTCGACCACGTGGATCACGCCGTTCGATTGCATCACGTCGGCGATCGTCACCTTGGCCGTGCCACCGGATTCGTCGGTCACCATCACGGCGCCGCCCGAGACCATCGCCGTCAGCGTGCCGCCGGAGACCGTCTTCAACGTCGCCTTGCCACCACCGGCCATGATGGCCTTCGTCAGCGCCGCGGCGTCCATCGTGCCCGACACGACGTGGTAGGTCAGCACCTTGGTCAGCGCGGGCTTGTTCTCGGGCTTGAGCAGGCTGTCCACGGTGCCGGCGGGCAGCGCGGCAAACGCGGCATTGGTGGGTGCGAACACGGTGAACGGCCCGGGCCCTTTCAGCGTCTCGACCAGGCCGGCCGCCTTGACCGCGGCGACCAGGGTGGTGTGGTCCTTCGAGTTGACGGCGTTGTCGATGATGTCCTTGGTGGCAACCATCGGCGCACCGCCGACCATCACCTGGGCCGAGGTCGTGAACGCGGTGGTGGAGAGTGCAGCGGCCAGCGCGATGGCGGCGATTTTCGTGAGCTTCATGGGGGTCCTTCGGAGAGTGGGTTGCGTGTTGCGACTGCCTGGGCGCGGTGTGTTCTGCGCCCTTGGCTGCACACACTTACGCGGGGCTGAGGCCACTGGATGCACCCTGGCGCTCGATCCCGAGGACCACCTCTGGTACTTTGGCGATGACAGGGCGTGAAGCCTGCCACTTACACATGCGCACTCCACGGCACTTGCTCGCCCTCGCCGCCCTCACAGCCGCATGCCAAGCGCCGGCGGGTGAGGCCCTGGCGAACTGGTTCGCCGACCCCTTCTTCCAGATCTCGGCCGCCATCCCGGATTGCCCGCTGCCCGCCGGGCCGTACACCACCGAGAGCGATCGGCGCGTTCAAGCCCACCGGCGGGCCGAAAAGGGAACCACCTGCTGGCTCGCCCAGGAGTGCGAACGGCCAAACGCCTATGCCTACGACCAGGACATCGCGTCCGCATTTCAGGCCGCGCTGCGCGCCGGAAATCCGTTCCCGAACACCACGCTGTGGGTGACGGTGCAGGGGCGCGTGGTCTACATCGAAGGTTGTGCCACAGAAGAGGCGGTGGTCGGCAAGCTGGAGGCCTTTGCGAGGGCGCTGCCGCAGGTGCAGCAGGCCATCGCGATCATTCGCACCGATGCGTCGGGCCGCCCGCCGTACATGCTCCGTCAGCCCGTGCCCTGGCCACGCCGCGGTAAAATGAAGCATGCGTTTCGATACCCTCGCACCAAACCCGCGCGACCGCACCGCGCTGCCGTTTCGCTTGGCCGTGCTGGCCCTGGCGGCCTGTTGTTGGCACGCTGCCCAGGCCCAGCCTCTCGAACCGACCCACGAGAGCGCCAGCGCACCCGTGGCCTTGCTGCACAAGATCGAGCATGGGCTGAAGCGGGCCAACCTGGCGGCCGCCCGCGGAACTCGAACCGGCCTCGAAGCGGCATTCCAAGGAGCCGCGCGTGGCGCTCATGCCGCCGCGCCGTATGTTCAGCGCGGCACGAAGGCCGTTGAACGCGTCGCGCAGGGCGTGGCCCAACGCGTCCGGCGTTTCACCTCAAGCTGACAACACCAGCCGCGGCCCGCGCGCTTTGCCCGCGGCGGCGGTGTTCTGCACCAGCATCAACACCAGGCGCTTCAAACCCTCCCAGGGATCGACCGGCCAGTCGGGGTGCTTCAGGCCTTTGACGAGGCCATCGCACACCTGGGCCGCTTCGACGAGTTGTGCTACCGCGTTGTCGGTCAACAGCGGCACGGCGCGTTCGAACAGGCGCTCCTTGGCACCCCACACACGCGCTTCGCGCAGCGCCATCGGCAGCGGGCGGCCAGCGCTGACGGCGTCTTTCACGCGCTTCAAGGCGAGGATGTCGCTCGCCAGCGTCCAGTGCACCAGCACCGCCGCTTCGCCTTCGGCCTCCAGGCCTTCGAGCATGCGCAGCGCGCGCGCCACCTGGCCGGCGAGCACGGCTTCGCCGAGCTTGAAGACGTCGTAGCGGGCCACGTTCAGCACCGCCGCTTCGATCTGCTCGAAGGCGAGTTCACCTGCCGGGTACAGCAGGCCGAGCTTCTGCAACTCCTGGTGCGCGGCGAGCAGGTTGCCCTCCACGCGATCGGCAAAGAAGGCGAGCGTGTGCTGGCCCGCTTCGCCGCCTTGAACGCGCTGGCCTTGTGCGGCCAGGCGCTGCGCGATCCACTGCGGCAACGCCTTGCGTTCGATCGGATCCACCTTCACCATCACGCCCGCCGCATCGAGCGCGGTGAACCACGCCGCCTGCTGTTGCTGGCGGTCGAGCTTGGGCAATTGCACGAGGGTGATGATCTCGTCGCCGATGTGTTCGCAGTAGCGCTGCAAGGCTTCCGAGCCGTCCTTGCCGGGCTTGCCGGAAGGGATGCGGATTTCGATGAGCTGCTTGTCCGAAAACAGGCTCATCGCCTGCGAAGCACCGAGCAGCCCGCTCCAATCGAAATGCGCGCCGGCGACGGTGTGCACCTGGCGTTCGGCACAGCCCGCAGCGCGTGCCGCGGCGCGGATCGCGTCGCCCGCTTCCTGCGCCAGCAGGGGTTCATCGCCCCACACGGTGTAGATCGGGCGCAGGCCTTTTTGCAGATGAATGGCGAGCTGGTCGGCGCGGACTTGCATGCGGCTTCCCTACAGTGATTTCACAGCGGCGAGACGCCGCATGACCTGCGAGACGATGTCGGTCTGCATGCCGCGGTAGAGCAGCGCCTCTTCCTGTTCCTTCGCCAGCGCGACGTTCTCGCTGTAGCTCATGTCGCGGTTCAGCGCGATCTCGGTCGGCGCGATCAGCTCCTTGCCGGCCGGCGTGCGCAGGCGGAACTTGAAGCGCGAGCGCACCGTGAACTCCAGCACCTGGCCGGTCGCGTTGCTGGCCGCTACGCCTTTGTCTCGGCTGTCGGCCAGGGCTTCGAGCAGCACCTCGGCCTCGGCCGCGCTGTCCACCACCTTGGTGTTCTCGCTCGCATTGATGTTCAGCCGCAACTCATCGGCAAGCGGCGAATGCGGCTTGAAGCCGACCAGTTGCAGGGTGCGGAACTGCAATTCCGGCGCACGCCGCAATGCGAATCCGCAGCCGCCCAGGGCCAGGCTCGCGAGCAGGAAGGCGCGGCGCGCGATCATCGGCCTCAGACGACGATGTTCACCAGCCGGCCCGGCACGACGATGATCTTCTTCGCGTGTTTGCCTTCGGCGAACTTCAGGAAGTCCGGGTTGTGCAGGGCGGCGGTTTCGATGGCGTGCCGATCGGCACCCGCCGGCACGCGGATCGCGCCGCGCAGCTTGCCGTTGACTTGCAGCACGAGTTCGATCTCGTCTTGCACCAGGGCGGCCTCGTCGACCTCCGGCCAAGGGGCGTCCAGCAGGTCGCCGTGCGCGGCCGCGTAACCGAGCTCGTTCCAGAGTTTCCACGTGGTGTGCGGGCAGGCCGGGTAGAGCACGCGCAGCAGGATGCCTATTGCCTCGAAGACGACCTTCGCCCGCGTCTTCGCCTTGGCCTTCCGTTGATCCTCGGTGGCGTGGACGAACATCTGCATATCACTGCTATCGATGACATTCAGTAGCTTCATGCAAGCCGAGACAACCGTGTTGTATTGCATGCGGTCGTAGTCATAAGTTGCTTGTTTCAGCAACAGGTGAATCTGACGACGCGCGCTAGCAATCTGCGGCCAAAGTTCAGACTGAGCAACCGCCTCAAAGACGTCAGCCCCGCTCGCGAGCGCGTCCGGCAACGCAGCAGAGCAAGTAGCCCAAACGCGCTTTAGAAAGCGGTGCGCACCTTCCACCCCAGCGTCGTTCCACTCCAGCGTCTGCTCGGGTGGCGAGGCGAACATCACGAACAACCGCGCCGTATCGGCACCGTACTGATCGATCAAGGCCTGCGGATCGACGCCGTTGTTCTTCGACTTCGACATCGTGCCCACGCCGTCGTAGCTCACGAGCGAGCCATCGCTCTTGAGCTTCGCGCCGGTGACCTTGCCGCTCGCATCGTGCTGGTCTTCCACCTCCTGCGGCCAGAAGTAATCGATGCCGCCGGTTGCGCCCTTGCGCGAGTAGATGTGGTTGAGCACCATGCCTTGCGTCAGCAGCTTGGTGAAGGGTTCGTCGATCTTCACGAGCTTCAAGTCGCGCATCACCTTGGTCCAGAAGCGCGCGTAGAGCAAGTGCAGGATGGCGTGTTCGATGCCACCGATGTACTGGTCCATCGGCATCCAGTAATCGGTGCCCTGACCGACCATCGCCGCATCATTGCCGGCGTCGCAATAGCGCATGAAGTACCAGGACGAATCGACGAAGGTGTCCATCGTGTCCGTCTCGCGCCGCGCAGGTTTGCCACAGGTCGGGCAGGCCACGTTCAGGAAACCGGCGTGCTGGGCGAGCGGGTTGCCGCTGCCGTCCGGGATCAGATCCTCGGGCAGCACCACCGGCAGATCCTTCTCCGGCACCGGCACCGCGCCATGCGTTTCGCAATGGATGATCGGGATCGGCGTGCCCCAGAAACGCTGGCGGCTCACGCCCCAGTCGCGCAGGCGCCAGGTGGTCTTCTTGCTGCCCAGGCCGTGATGTTCCAGCGCCTTGGCGACGGCGTCCACCGCGGTCTTGTGATCGAGGCCGCTGTAGTTGTCCGAGTTGATCGTCACGACGCCGTTCTTCTCGGCGTACCACTCCTGCCAGTGGTCGTAGCTGTAGTGCTCGCCATCGACGTGGATGACCTGCACGATGTCGATGCCGTACTTCTTCGCAAACGCGAAGTCGCGCTCGTCGTGGCCGGGCACGCCCATCACCGCACCGTCGCCATAACTCATCAGCACGTAGTTGCCGACCCAGACCGCGACCTTCTCGTGTGTGAGCGGGTGGTCGACGAACAGGCCGGTGGGCACGCCCTTCTTCTCCTGCGTGGCGAGCTCGGCCTCGGTGGTGCCACCGGCCGCGCATTCGGCGATGAAGTCGGCGACCTGCGGGTTCGTCTTCGCAGCGTGCGCGGCGAGCGGATGTTCGGGCGCGACAGCGCAAAAGGTGACACCCATGATGGTGTCGGCACGCGTCGTGAACACGAACAGCTTGCCGTCCTGCACCGGCTTGCCGTCGTCACCGTGAATCTGGTGCGGGAAGGCAAAACGCACACCTTCGCTCTTGCCGATCCAGTTGGCCTGCATCAGCTTCACGCGCTCGGGCCAGCCGTCGAGGTGATGTTGGACTTGATCCAGCAACTCGCCGGCGTACTTCGTGATGTTGAGGTAGTAGCCCGGGATCTCGCGCTTCTCGATCGGCGCGCCACTGCGCCAGCCGCGGCCGTCGATCACCTGCTCGTTCGCGAGCACGGTCTGGTCGACCGGATCCCAGTTGACGACCTGCGTTCGGCGTTCGGCAATGCCCGCTTCGAGCATCTTCAGGAACAGCCACTGGTTCCATTTGTAGTAACTCGGCGAGCAGGTTGTGATCTCGCGGCTCCAGTCGATGGCCAGGCCCATCGCCTGCATCTGGCGCTTCATCTCGGCGATGTTCGCGTAGGTCCACTTCGCGGGCGGCACCTTGTTCTTCATCGCCGCGTTTTCGGCGGGCAGGCCGAAGGCATCCCAGCCCATCGGCATCAGCACGTTCATGCCCTTCATGCGCAACTGGCGCGTGAGCATGTCGTTGATGGTGTAGTTGCGCACATGGCCCATGTGCAGCTTGCCGCTCGGGTAGGGCAGCATCGAGCAGGCGTAGAACTTCGGCTTGAGCTGGCCGTCGCGGTTGCGCGCGTGTTCGGTGACGCGGTAGGCGTCGGCGGCGGTCCACGCGGCCTGGGCGGCGCGCTCGATCTCGCTGGGTTTGAAGTCGGGGCTCATGGCGATAGTCTGGCGCTCGGGAACGGACCTGCGATTATCCTTGATGCCCCACCATGAACGCGCCGCTTTCTGATCGCCTCGCGAGCTTGTACCCCGTGCTCGGCGAGATCGGCGCGGCCGAGCGCGAAACCGTGCTGGCCAGCGAGGCGCAGCTGGCGCGTGTGCCGGCCGGCGCGCTACTGTTCGAGGAAGGCGCGCCCTGCCAGGGCTTCCCGATGTTGTTGAGTGGCTCGGTGCGCGTGGCGCGCGGTTCGCCCGGCGGGCGCACGCTGGAGCTTTACCGCGTCACGCCCGGTGAGCTGTGCGTGGTGTCCACCTCCTGCCTGTTCGGCCATCACCCGCTCACGGCACATGGCCAGAGCACCGAAGCCACCGAGCTGGTACTGCTGTCGCCGGCCGGCTTTGCGCGCTGGGCGGCTCTCGAGCCGTTTCGCAGCTTCGTGTTCGGCATCTTTGCGGACCGCCTGGCCGACCTGATGGCGCTGGCCGAGGCGGTCGCCTTCCAGCGCCTCGACCAACGCCTGGCCGCTGCCCTGCTGGGCCACGGCGCTACCGTGCACAGCACGCACCAGGCGCTGGCGGACGAGCTGGGCACCGTGCGCGAGATCGTCACGCGGCTGCTGAAGCGCTTCGAGCAGGCGGGTTGGGTGGCGCTCGGGCGCGAGCGCATCGAGGTGCTCGGTGCTGCCGCACTGCGGGCCCTCGCCGCCGGCAACGAGCCGGAAGCTTGACGGGCGTCAAAGACCTGTGTGACCCAGGTCACCGACGCTCGCGCCACGGGGCGCAACACTGCTCCTCACCCCATCACAAGGAGCACAGCATGTTCAAGTCCAATGTCGGCGGCATCGACCGCATTCTTCGCATCGTCGTCGGCGTCGCGCTGATCGCGATGGCGCTCACCGGCACCATCGGCGCCTGGGGCTGGATCGGCGTGGTGCCCCTGCTCACTGCCGCCATGGGCAGTTGCCCGCTCTACTCGGTGCTTGGGATGAGCACCTGCCCGATGAAGAAGGCCTGAAATGTCGGCCCCAAGACGCCTTCGGCGTCGCCCCCCAAGGGGATCTCAGGCCGCTTGGGGCCACGAAGGGGCCACTCGCGTGGCCCATGGCGGCCCGGCACAGGCCTGAGCGTCGCTCAGCTCCCCTCGCTGTTCGGCGCCCGCCAAGCCCGCTCGAACGGCAGCCGCCAGGCGCGCGGCGCGACGAGCTGGTGGATCGCATTCGGCCC
>JANYJL010000006.1 GCA_025361845.1 Rhizobacter sp. | reverse complement strand
GCGGCGACAAGGTCAAGCAGTTGATCGTGATCAAGAGCGGTGTCGATTCTGAAACCGCCAAGAAGATCCAGACCGCGATGAAGCAGAGCAAGCTCAAGGTGACGGCTTCGATTCAAGGCGATTCGGTGCGCGTGACGGGTGCCAAGCGCGATGAACTGCAAGCCGCGATGGCGCTGATCCGCAAGGAAGCTCCGGACGCCCCGCTCTCCTTCGACAACTTCCGCGACTGAGCCATGCGGCTCGCAGGCTGGGGCGCAGCCCTGTTGCTGCTGCCACTGAGCGCCGCTGCGCAAACCGTCACGATGAGCGGCAGCCTCGGCGACAAGGCCCTGCTGCTGATCGATGGCAAACCGCGCACGCTGGCCGTCGGCAGCACGGTGCAAGGTGTCAAGCTGCTCAGCGTGACGGGCAGCGACGCCGTGGTCGAGATCGCCGGCAAACACGTCGGGCTCGCGCTCGGCGGAGCGCAGGTGAACCTGGGCGGTGGTGGCAGCGATGGCACCGGTTCGCTCATCGTGATGACGGCCGGCAGTGGCGGGCACTTCACGACCGGCGGCTCGATCAATGGCAAGGCGGTCAACTTTCTCGTCGATACCGGCGCGACGAGTGTGTCGATCAGCCAGTCGGTGGCCGACCGCATCGGCCTGGACTACCGCAAGGGCCAGCGCGGCATGGTCAACACGGCCAACGGGGCCGTGCCGGTGCATGCGATGTCGCTGTCCGTGGTGCGCATCGGTGATGTGCAGGTCTACAACGTCGACGCCGTCATCATCCCCGCGGCGATGGACCAGGTGCTGCTCGGCAACAGCTTCCTGACGCGCTTCCAGATGAAGCGCGAGAACGACAAGCTGACACTCGAACGGCGGTTCTGACACCACCGCTTCGTCGCCTGAGGAAAGCACGCTCGTGCTAAAACCTCGGCTTCGCTGTCGCCCACGGAGCCCGCCATGGACCTGAGTTTCACGCCCGCGGAACAAGCCTTCCGCGAGCGCATCCGTGCCTGGGTGGCGGCCCATCTGCCGGCGGACATCAGCCACAAGGTGCACAACGCGCTGCACCTGACGAAGGACGATTTCCAGCGCTGGGCACGCATCCTCGGCAAGGAAGGCTGGCACGGCTTTGGCTGGCCGGCGCAGTTCGGCGGGCCGGGCTGGAGCGCGGTGCAGAAGCACCTGTTCGAAGAAGAATGCGCGCTGGCCGGCGCGCCGCGCATCATTCCCTTCGGCCCGGTGATGGTGGCGCCGGTCATCATGGCCTTCGGCACGCCCGAGCAACAGCGCCGCCACCTGCCCGGCATCATGAGCGGCGACGTTTGGTGGAGCCAGGGTTACAGCGAGCCTGGCTCGGGCTCGGACCTCGCCTCCGTGAAGTGCAAGGCCGAGCGAAAAGGCGACTACTACATCGTCAACGGCCAGAAGACCTGGACCACGCTCGGCCAGTACGGCGACTGGATCTTCTGCCTCGTGCGCACCAGCAACGAAGGCAAACCGCAGACCGGCATCTCCTTCCTGCTGATCGACATGAAGAGCCCTGGCATCAGCGTGCGGCCGATCATCATGCTCGACGGCGGGCACGAGGTGAACGAGGTCTGGTTCGACAACGTCGAGGTGCCGGCCGACAACCTGATCGGCGAAGAGAACAAGGGCTGGACCTACGCCAAACACCTGCTGGCCCACGAGCGCACCAACATCGCCGACGTGAACCGCACGAAACGCGAGCTGGAGCGGCTCAAGCGCATCGCGAAGGCCGAAGGGATGTGGGACGACATGCGCTTCCGCGACGAGATCGCGAAGCTCGAAATCGACGTTGTCGCGCTGGAGATGATGGTGCTTCGGGTCTTGTCCGCGGAGAAAAGTGGCAAGCAGTCGCTCGACGTGGCCGGCCTGCTGAAGATCCGCGGCAGCGAGATCCAGCAGCGTTGCGCCGAGTTGATGATGCTCGCCGCCGGCCCGTATGCCGTGCCCTTCATCCGCGATGCGATGGAAGCCGGCTGGCAAGGCGACCAGGTCGGTGCCGCGCACTGCGCGCCGCTGGCCGCCACCTACTTCAACCTGCGCAAGACGACGATCTACGGCGGCTCGAACGAGGTTCAGCGCAACATCGTCGCCGCCACCGTGCTGGGGAGCTGAGATGGACTTCGATTTCACGGACGACCAGGTGTCGCTGCGCGATGCGGTGCAGCGCTGGGTGGAGAAGGGCTTCAGCTTCGAGCGCCGCCACGGCATTGCGAAAGCCGGTGGCCGCACGCGCGAGGTCTACGCAGAACTCGCCGAACTCGGGCTCACCGGACTCGCCGTTCCCGAAACGCACGGCGGCATGGGCTTCGGTGCGGTCGAGGCGATGGTGGTGTGCGAGGAACTGAGCCGCGGGCTGGTGAACGCACCGTACGCGCAGGGTGCGTTGATCGCCCCGGCACTGCTCGCCGCGGCACCGGCCGACGTGCAAGCGCATTGGCTGCCGAAGGTGGCCGATGCCTCGGCACTCATCGTTCTGGCACATCAGGAGCGCGCTGCGCGCTACCGGCTCGACCACGTCAGCACCCGTGCAACGCAGACCGCCGACGGCTGGTTGCTCGGCGGCGCCAAGAGCATCGTGCCGGCCGGCGACGAAGCCGACGCCTTCATCATCCCGGCCCGCACGGCGGGTGCCGAGACCGACGCGAACGGCATCACCCTCTTCATCGTCGCCAAGGGCGCTGCCGGCCTCACGGTTCGCGGTCACCCGACACAAGACGGCGCGCGTGCGGCCGAACTCGCGCTGAAGGGCACACCCGCCACGCTGATCAAACACGACGCGCTGGCGCTGCTCGACTACGCCGTCGATGTGGGCATCGCCGCGCTCTGCGCCGAGGCTGTCGGTGCGATGGACCAGCTGGTCGCCATCACGGTCGAGTACATGAACACGCGCAAGCAGTTCGGCGTGGCGATCGCGAGCTTCCAGGCACTGCGCCACCGCATCGCCGACGTGAAGATGCAGCTCGAACTGGCGCGCTCGATGAGCTATTTCGCAAGCCTGAAACTCGGCGATCCGCCCGCCGCGCGGCGCCTGGCCTTGTCGCAGGCCAAGTTCCAGCTCGGGCAATCGATGCGCTTCGTCGGCCAGCAGTGCATCCAGCTGCACGGTGGCATCGGCGTGACGGACGAGTACCTCGCGAGCCACTACTTCAAGCGCCTGACCGTCATCGAACTCAGCTTCGGCGACTCGATGTTCCACCTCGGTGAAGTCTCGGCGCGTTTGTCGGACACTGCCGGCGTGTTTGCCTGAAACACGCCGCTCATCTCGACTCTTGAAACTCGCCCAGATCCTCTACTCGCAAGGCTTCGGCGCCCGCCGTGAATGCGAGGGCCTGATCGTCTCGGGCCTCGTCACCGTCGAAGGCAGACCCTGCGACGACCCGTTCGCAGAGTTCACGCCGACCGGCCTGCACTTCACGGTGCGCGGCGAGAGCTGGCCCTGGTTCGAGAAGGCCTTGATCGTCCTGCACAAACCCGCCGGCTACGAGTGTTCGCAAAAGCCCAAGCACCACCCGAGCGTGATGAACCTGCTGCCCGGCCCGTTGCGCCGGCGCGAGGTGCAGCCGGTCGGCCGCCTCGACGAAGACACCACGGGCCTGCTGCTGCTGACCGACGACGGCGCGCTGATCCACCGCCTCACCTCGCCGAAGAAACACGTGCCGAAGGTCTACGAGGTCGGCTGCAAACACGCCGTCACGCCCGAGCAGATCGAGCGCCTGATGGCCGGCGTGGTGCTGGACGATTCACCGATCGCGGTGCGTGCTGCGGCCTGCGAAAGCATCGGCGAACTCGGCCTGCGTTTGACCCTGCTCGAAGGCAAGTACCACCAGGTCAAGCGCATGGTGGCGGCGGTGGGCAACCGGGTCGAGGCCCTGCACCGCAGCGCCTTCGGTGAACTCGCCCTGCCCGCTGACCTGGCGAGCGGCCAGTGGCGTTGGCTGCCGGGGCCTGAGGTGCTCTACCCCGCATGACGCGTTTCAGCCCGGCCCGATAATCCCGCGCATGCAAGTGTTTCGCGGCACCCACCACCCCGGCATCGCGCCTGCCTGCGCGTTGACCATCGGCAACTTCGATGGCGTGCACCGTGGCCACCAGGCCATGCTGGCGTTGCTCAAAAGCGAAGCCCAGCAGCGGGGTGTGGCCAGTGTGGTACTGACGTTTGAACCCCACCCGCGCGACTACTTTGCCGAGCTGCATAAAAGGCCCGAACTGGCACCGGCCCGCGTGGGCACGCTGCGCGACAAGCTGGAAGACCTGGCCCAATGTGGTGTAGACCAAACCGTGGTGCTGCCGTTTGACGCCAGGCTGGCTGCGCAATCACCGCAAACCTTTGTTGACACCGTGCTGGTGCGCGGCTTGGGCGCGCGCTATGTGCTGGTGGGCGACGATTTCCGCTTTGGCGCACAGCGCGCCGGTGACTATGCCTTTCTGGATGCGGCAGGAGACGCAAAAGGCTTCGACGTCGCCCGTATGAATTCGTATGAGGTGCTTGGACTGCGCGTCTCCAGCTGGGC
>JANYJL010000373.1 GCA_025361845.1 Rhizobacter sp. | reverse complement strand
ACGATGCCGGCGGCGTCCTGCCCGCGGTGCTGCAGCAGCAGCAGCGCGTCGTAGATCAACTGGTTGACCGGCGCCTTCGAGATCACACCCACTATGCCGCACATGGTTCGAACCCCGATTCAATGCGCTGCCCGCGTCATGCGGGCAGATGTTGAGAAACTTCCACCGGCAGCAGCGGCTTGATGCCCTGCAGGCCGGCCTGCAACCACGCCCCGCCCCTCGACTGCTGCCACGCCACCGAGCGCGCCAGCGGCGTCAGGCCGACCACCGTGGCCACGGCCAGCAGCACCACCGCCCCCCGCGCCAGGCCGAAGCATGCACCGAGCAGGCGGTCGACCAGACTCAAGGGTGTTGCACGCACCAGCATCCGCACAAGCCGCGCCAACAGGCCCCAGACGATCAGCGCGGCAATGAACGCACATGCGAACGCTGCGCCATGATTCAAGGCCGAACCGGGTTGGCCGACCGGAAGATGTTGCGCCAACGTCGGCGTGAACCACTGCGCGGCAAAATAGGCCACCAGCCAGCCGACCAGCGAGAACAGCTCGAACACCAGGCCGCGCACCAGCCCAACCAGAGCCGACAGGACGAGCACGCCCAGCAACACCGCATCGACCCAGCCGAGAGGGTGCGCCATGCGCGGCGCTCACAAGGTCAGCACGACAGCGGTGACGCCACCGGCGCGGGCTTTCGCCATCGCCTTGTCGGCATCCTCGCGCGTGGCGAACGGGCCGACACGCACGCGGATGCGGCTGCCCGCCGCCGTCTGCGCGATCTGGGTGTAGGTTTTCAGGCCCAGCTTCTCGACCTTCAGGCGCGTTTCGCGCGCGGCCTCGGCCTCGGAGAAGGCGCCCACCTGGACGACGAAACGCGCGTTGTCGGCCTTCGCAGCCGGGGCGCCATCGAGCAAGGCCTTGGCACGGGCAGCCTCGGCCGGCGGGGCGGATGCGGCCGCGGGCTTCTTGACGGGCGGTACCGCGGGCTTCGGCGCGGGTTTGGCCGCAGCCACCTCCTGCGCCGGGATGGCGGCGGATGCTGGGGCCGACGCGACCACCTCGCGGCCCGCCTCGGAGCGCGTTTCGGTGATGACGTCGTCGCGCGGTGCCGCGACCACGGTGGGCGGATTCGCCACCGGCGCCGCAGCCACGGGGCGCGCGTTGGGCAAAACCAGTGGCGGCGCGCCATCCTTGCGTGGAATGTCGATCGGAATGTCGACGGGGATCGGGCGCGGCTGGGTCTCGAAAACGAGAGGGAAACCGATCACGCCGATCACGACTAGCACCGCCGCACCGATCAGCCGTTGGCGCGCGCGGGTGCGAGCCTGCTGCACCGCCTCGGCAGGTTCACCCGAGCCGGCTGTGTTCGAGCCGGCATCGGCCCGGCGCTTGAAAAGTGACAGCAGACCCATGCAATGCAAGTTCCAGGTTGGGCCAGACCAGCTCGGTCGTACCCTGTGCCAGCGTGCCGCGCAAAGGATGCGCGGGGTGCGTTCAAGCCGCGTGCTGGCCGTTGAGGCGGGGGATGCCGTCTTTGAGCACACCACCCACGGTGTAGAACGATCCGAAGACAACGATTCTATCAGTGGGGCCTGCGTCGACGAGCGCAGCGCGCAGGGCCGATTGCGGGTCCGCGTGACAGGCAACGCTGACCGGCCCCGGGCCCTTCAGCTGCAGGCCGCGGTGTGTGTCGGCAAGTTCGCTCGCACGCGCCGCGCGCGCAGTCGGCAGGTCGGTGAAGTGCCAGGCATCGACGACGGGTGCCATGCGCGTCAGCATGGCCGCGATGTCCTTGTCGTGCATCGCGCCGAACACGGCATGGGTTCGCGGGTGGAAGCCCATCTGGTCGAGGTTCTGCACCAGCGCGGAGACGGCATGCAGGTTGTGGGCGACGTCCAGCACCAGGGTCGGCTGCCCGGCCAGGACCTGAAAGCGCCCGGGCAGTTCGACCAGGGCCAAACCGTTGCGCACCGCCTGCGCCGTGATCGGCAGACGGTCGCGCAGCGCCTCGAACGCGGCCAGCGCGCCGGCGGCGTTGAGCAGCTGGTTCGCGCCGCGCAGCGCCGGGTAGGCCAGCGCGTTGTAGCGGCGCCCGCGGCCGACCCAGTTCCACTGCTGTTTGTCGCCCGCAACGTTGAAGTCCCGCCCCAGGCACCAAAGTTCGGCACCGATGTTCTTCGCGTGGTCGAGCACGCTTTGCGGCGGCACCGGGTCGCTGACGATCACCGGCTTGCCACTGCGCATGATTCCGGCCTTCTCGAAGCCGATCGCTTCGCGCGTACTGCCGAGGTACTCGGTGTGGTCGATGTCGATGCTGGTGATGACGGCGCAATCGGTGTCGAAGGCGTTCACCGCGTCGAGCCGGCCGCCGAGACCGACTTCGAGGATGACGAGATCCAGCGGCGCCATCGACAGCAGCCGCGCGATCGCAAGCGTGGTGAACTCGAAGTAGCTCAGGCTGGTGCCCTGCCGCGCGGCTTCGACCGCCTCGAAATGCGGCACCAGTTCCTGCGCCGCGACCACGGCCCCGTTGACACGGCAGCGTTCCTTGAAGTGCACGAGATGCGGCTTGGCGTACAGGCCGACGCGGTAGCCGGCCTGCAAGGCGATGGCTTCGAGCATGGCGCAGGTGGAACCTTTGCCGTTGGTGCCGGCCACGGTGATGACGAGCGCGTCGAAGCCGATGTGCATGCGGGCCAGCACATCGCGGGTGCGGTCCAGCGTGAGATCGATTTCCCTGGGGTGTGACTGCTCGCAGCGCGCGAGCCATGACGTCAGTGTGGTGGGCAGGGACATCGCTGAATGGTAGGGCACGCGCAGATGCACCGCATCCAGCAAGCTTCGGTTGAAACCTCAGCGCGTGGTCGCGGATGCCACGATGGCGTTCAAGGCTTTCACCAGTTCTTGCCGCGCGAGGCAGCGCGTGAAAACGTGGTCCGCGTCAACGAAATGAGTCAGAGTCAACGCACGGTCACGCGCCAAGCTATCGACCAGGCGCCCCGCCTGCGCACGCAACAGCACTTCCCCAGGGTCGCCATCGGCGACCAGGAAATGCACGCGCACACCCCGATTGCAGATGCCGCGCAGTTCGGCCACCAAATCGTCTCTTACTGGCAGGCGCAGCGTTCGAGCCACCCCCCGCAATGGCCGAGCCACTGCTTGTTTGCCCGCATTCCACACTAAAGCCCGCAGGCGCCGGAGATCGACCCCGCCACTGATTAACTTGCGCCAGCGCGCCGGGTCGAGCATCCCGCTGCGATAGCGCGTCATTTCGCCGGCCACCTTGTGTGCTGCCATCGGGGAGTCGAGCGACATGCCCTCATGCCAGAAGAAGGTCAGCGGGTTGATCGCCACCACCGTATCGACCTGCGCGCCCCACACCGCCGCCTTGAAGCCATGGTAGGCACCGGAGCAAAGGCCCAGCACATGCACCTGGGCCGTGTTCGGCTGAGCACGCAGTTGCGCGATTACAGTGCATACCTCTTGTACGGCGGTGGGTGAATACACCACCGTGTCGGGCCGTCCGGGCAACGCCGGGCTGTCACCCAGGCCGCTCTGGTCCAGCCGCACGACCTGATGGCCCTGCTGCGCCCATGCCCGGGCCATTTCGACGTAGACACGGCTCGGCCCGATGCGCCGCGTTGCGCCCGCATTGAGCAACAGCATTGTGTTGCCTGAATCGAGCCCGCGCGCCGAGCGAGAAACGATGGCGTTCAACCGACCCTCGGGCAGCGCGAACACCATCGGCTCTTCGCATACACCTTCCCACCGAGCGACACGGCGCGGTAACGCGGGGCTTGCGACTTGGACACTCACTGCGCCCGATTCGAGGTGCAAGCCAGGCAGCCACGCCAACACGTCGTCCCACATGACCTGCGGCGTCTTGGCGCGATGCGGGTCCAGCATCAATTCGGGGTAGCCGGGCAGCGTGCGCACCTGAACCGACGCACCTATCGCCTCGAGTTCGCTCGCCCAAGCGGCCACGCCTGCCAATTCCGCGCGATCGATGAGCAACAGGGGACACTCTGGAGCGCGGCCGGCGCGGCGCAGGTCGAGTTCGGAGATTCCGGCGCGGGTGGCATCGCTCATCACAAAACCACCCGACTCGAACACTCCCTCAGGCGAAGGTACGGCCTGGCTTTGCGACGCCGCCTCCAACGCCCTGAGCTCGCGCAGCCAGGCGCGCCCGCTCGACACCGGCGCCACCGCGGCCAGACCTGCCACATCGTCACGTTCGAGCGCGGCCTGCCAAGCGATCAGCGCCCCGGCGCGCAGGCCGATCAGCGCAATGCGGCTGACGCCACTCAGGCGGCGCAGTTCGTCGACGGCGGCATGCACCGCGCCGATCCACTGCGCGAGGGCGTTGTCGGCCAGCATGTCCCCGGCAGAGTCGCCGCTGCAAGGCGGATCGAAGCGCAAGGCCGGCCAGCCTGCGTTAGCGGCCTGCTCGGCAAGCTCGCGCCAGCTTCGATGGGCAGACAGTTCCTCGCGCCCGAATGGGCTGCACATGACGAGCCCCAGCGTACTCGGTGTCGCCGAGGCGTGATACCAGCCGAACACCGGCGCTGTCTCGGCACCGAAGTAAAGCGCGGTCGGCTGCGGCTCCATCACGGGCTGTGCCGGATGGCCGCAGCCGCCGTGCTGTTGAGGGCCAGTACCTGCCCCCACCATGGCCGCACGGCACCGTGCGGACGGAACAAGACGCGATGCAACTGACCGGGCGAGAGGTGAAAGAATTCGTCGTCCGCAACGTAACCCGGGGCTTCGAAGTGAACGCCGAGCGCAAAGCAGCGGGTACTAAGCTTGAGTTCGATCTGCCCATCCGCCAGGCTGCGCGAGGCGGCTTCGATGCCCAGGTCGCTCTGGCGCGCAAGGGCCATGCCCGCGGGGAAATGATGGGCTTGCGCCACCTGCATACCGTTCGCATCGTGAAGCGTCGCCACCACCACGTCGTGCACCAGGGGGCCGAAGCGGTACGCGTGGTTGAGGTCGGCGAAGTGCTCCAGCAAGTCGACCAGCGGGACCGCCTGCACCGAGCGTGCTGCCAGGTCGAAGTGCGCTTGGCCCTGGTGGACACGGGTTTCGCCGCGCCAGGCGTCGAAGCTCAGTCGCACCGCCAATGGCTCTGCGCGTTCGTTGATCAGGTGGGCCACAAGCCCGCTGTTTCCTTCGTCCGTCAACACGACGGCGCGCGGCTGAAGCACGCGCCGCAGCGCATGAAAGCAGGCCTTGGGCATGCCAGCATCGTCCAGCACGCCCCACCCTGCCCCCGCCCACAGGTCACGCAGAAACCAGATCAGCGCGCCACCACAATCCGACCCGGCACGGCGCCATTCGCTGAAGGCGGCCGTCATCACTTCGCCACTGGTGGCCCGGCCCAGCGCGAGATAGCGTTCGTGGTCTTCGTAGCGCAGGCGCATCGGATCGACACCGAACAGTTGCGCCATGTAGTGGTCGCGCACGTCCTCGAAATCCCAACCGGCCGTCAGGTCACGGGGGGCGCGGTTTTTCCAGGCGGCGTGCGTCACGCGCAAGCCCGCACCGCCCGGCATGCGGGCCATCGCCTGCACGTTGGGAATGTTGGCAAACGCCAGGCACTCGGTGGCAAAACGAACGCGGCTGCGGCGCGCATCAGACAACGGCCGGAGGTAGGCACCGACACCGTAATACGAACTGGTGCCGCCGTCGGGCTGGTGGGGGAACGCACCGCCCGATGCACTCGAAGGCCAGTACGGCGTTTCCGGCAGGAACTCGCCGACCAAAGCGGGCAAGGTGTCATGAAACAGCGGCGGACTCCAAGCCGCGCGCGGCGCGCCCCACATGGCGGCCTGCTGGGCAACCTCTGAATTGCCGCATACGACTGCCAGCGAAGGTCGGCCCTGCCAGCGCCGCAACTGCCCGGCAACCTCTGACCGAACGCTTTCGACGAACGCCGGATCGGTGGCCGGGTAGTCCATGTTGGCGAACATCAGATCCTGCCAAACCAGCACACCGAGCGCGTCGCAGGCCTCGAAGAACTCATCGCTCTCGTAGGCCGTGGCCCCGGAGACGCGCAGCATGTTCATGCCGGCGTCGCGGGCACGCTCAACGGTGCGCAGCACCTCACCTGATGCAGGCCGCCAGCCGATCGGGTCGAGCGGCATCCAGCAAGCCCCCCGACAGAACACGGGCTGGCCGTTCACCACCAGCTTGAATCCACCGTCGTGTGTTTCGAGCTGGAGAGTCCGAAACCCGACGCTGCCCAGCTCATGGCAAGACACGGCTTCGTGCTGAAGCTCGATTTGCGCGAGGTAGCGGTCAGGTTCGCCGTGGGTGTGCGGCCACCAGAGAATGGCGTCGACAACCGCCACGCTGCCGTGCCAGCGGCCGTCGGCGTGGCAGGACAGGTCGGCTGCCGCGCGCGAATCACCCCTTTGCACGACCAGAGTGGCACGTGTCGGCGGGGCATGCGCGGTGATCAAGCAACTCAACTCCACGACACCAACACCCGCGTCGACACGAACGCGCAAGTCGATGTCCTCGATGGTCGTTCCGCTTGGCGACGTCAGCCAGATGCCGCGCCATGGACCAACGGGAGGTGCCGGCGGGGACCACCCGGGCGTGCGCCCCAGCGGCGTGGTGCGAAACCAGCGCAGCTGTTGCTGCTCCAGCATCGGCACACGCCAAGCCGGCCGGGGCCGGCGCTTGGCAAGCGCCGCGTTCAAGGAGCGAAAACATAGCACCAGTTCGTTGCCCTTGTCGTGCAGCCCGTGGCCGGCAACGCAGCGATGCATAGCGAACATATTGTCGCTCGTCAGCACCAGTTCATCGTTCAGCCAGACCTGGGCGAGTGTCGCGAGGCCGTCGAACGCCAGCACCGCATCGCCCGACATATCGGCATCGTGGTCGAAGCGCAGCCGATACCACCAGTCCACCGCGTCGGCATCACCGCCAGGCGCCCACTCGGCGAGAGACCGACCAACCTGACGCGCCGCGTCGGCCACGGTGGCCAAGCTCGCGATCGCTATCCACCCGACATCGGGCAGAGCTTGCGGTTGCTCGAATGCGGCCGGTTCACTGGACAGCAGGCTCCAGCCAGCCTCCAGCCGGCGGCGCAGACCATCGGCAGCACGCATGCGCGTCGTTGACGTCAGGCGGCGCCCAATTCCTGCAAGGCCACGCGAATTGCCTGCACGCTGCTGAAGACGCTGCGGTTGAGCATCTGGTCCGGGAACTCGATGTCGAACGCACCCTCGAGAGCGAGCATCACGTTGACGCTCGCGTGCGATGTGAGCCCGGCCTGGTAAAGGTCGGCGTCCGGTGCGATTGCCTGGGCGTCATGGTTGAGGCGGCCGTGGTCGTGCAACACCGTGCGAATCCTGGCGTCGAGGGAGGCGGTATCGGTCATGGGTCAGTTCAGGTTGGTTTCAGTGAGGGGCGCCGGCTCGCGCATCGCGACGACGACCGCGACGGCGTAATCGCCATCGTCGGACATGCTCAGGGAAATGTCGGCAGCGACAACTGGATCGACCAGCCGCGCCGCCTTGCCGTGGAGTTGCAGGGAGCAGCGGCCGCCCTCGCCTCGCACGACTTCGATATCGCACCAGTTGATGCCCGCGTGGGCTAGGTCGAAGGCTTTCAGCGCCGCTTCCTTGGCGGCAAATCGAACGGCATAACGTTGCGGCGCCAACGCGGATTGCCGATCCGAATCGGCCCTTTCGCGCACGGTGAAGAGGCGGCGCGCGAAGCGTCCGCCGAAGGTCTTGAGCGACTCGTCGATGCGCGAGATTTGCACGATGTCGATGCCCGATCGGATACGCGACACGGCACGGGTCGGCGCGGGGCTTGCATCAGGTTGCGGGGGCATGGCGTGAAGAGATCTTCGGGCTTGACTTCATAGGCGCCGATCATATCGGTCGGCACCCCGTCGACACCCCCCCAATTCAAGCAGCGGTGGCGAGATCCGGCGGGCCGAAAGTCACAGAACGGATCAGCTTGCGCAGTTCGCGCCACACCGGAAGGGGGATCTGGTGGCCTCCGTCAAAGGGCAACCATGCCACCGATGCGCCAGCTTCGACCAGAAAGTCGCGCAAGCGTTCGCCTGCAGCGAAGGCCAGGTCGGCATCACTTCGACCATGCGTCACCAAGCTTCGCAGGCAGGTGAGTCGCGCGCGCCGGGCACGCCAGGCGTCGATGTCGATGCAGGAAGATGACAACAGCGCCAAGGCATCCACCTGGGCCTCTTCGTGCAGCAAGGTGTCGCAAGCCAGCATCCCCCCTTGCGAAAATCCGACCAGCACGCAAGGGCGAGCGGGTGCCAGCTCACGTTCGGCCATCAACAATTCGGCCAGTTGGCGGCGCACCGGCGCACGGCCTGCCGGCACGACCGAGGCCAGATCGCGCGCGCCGCGCGAGATCGCCTCGGCCCGGGCCTCGGTGTCGATGGCCCACCAACCGCGGCCACTGGGTTCGGCGGCAAGGGCAGCGCGCGGCAGCAGGAATCGGCCGGGCAGGCCCATCGCTCTGACGGAGGGCGCCAGGTCTTCGGGCTGCATGGCATAACCATGCAGAAGCACGACAGTGACAGGCGGCACGGCTGCGGTCTCGAGAATGATGCAGTCATCCATCACAGGCCCCACCCGCGCGTGACAAGCTTGGCGGCGCGCCGCCCATCTGGGGGGCAGACGCGGGCGACAAACGGGGGCAGAATATCGCGCAGTCGGGTTGTGAAATGCCGAGTCGCAATGTCACTCGCGCCATGCCTTCTTCCCGACCGAAACGATCGAGCACAAAAACGCAGGTGCTCTCGGCCAGCAGGCACATTGCCCCAACATCGAGGATCTTTCATGGACATGAATTCGCGGTCTCAGGTGTTCGACGATATTCTGTCAGCGGCCCGAAGCATTGCCAAGGAAGTGGCAGCGCCGAACGCTGCTGACGTCGACGCGCAGGCACGATTCCCGCGCGAGACCATCGATGCCCTGAAGCGCGCCGGTGTGTTGGCGGCGCCGGTTCCGGTTGCCTTCGGCGGCCCGGGCTGTACGATGCGGCAACTCGCACAAATCTGCTCGGCGCTATCGGGCGCCTGTGCCTCCAGCGGCATGGTCCTGGCCATGCACTACATCCAGGTAGCCTGCATCGCACGCCACGGCGCCGAGAGCGAGTTCTTCCAGTCCTATATGCGTGAGCTCGTGCGCGATCAGCACCTGCTGGCGTCGATGACCTCGGAGGTCGGCACCTTCGGCGACACCCGCTCGAGCGTCTGCGCGGTCGAGCGGCAGGGTGACCGCTTCGTGCTCAACAAGGACGCGACCACCGGGTCGTACTGTGCCGAGGCCGAAGCCATTCTCGTGACCTGCCGCCGCGCCGCCGATGCGCCGAAAAGCGACCAGGTTCTGGTGCTGGTCCGCAAGGCCGACTGCACACTGGTCCAGACCACCACCTGGGACACGCTGGGCATGCGTGGCACACGCAGCCCCGGGTTTCGGCTGGAGTCCTCGGGTTCGGTCGAGCAGATCGTGCCGGGTCCCTTCGCCGAAGGATCGTCGCAGTCGATGGTCCCGTACTCGCACATCCTGTGGGCCTCACTGTGGTGGGGCATTGCGTCCGACGCCATCGCCAAGGCCGCCGGCTTCGTCCGCGCCGAGGCGCGCAAGAACCCGGGCACCGTGCCGCCCAACGCGATCCGGCTGGCCGACGCTTCAGTGCGCCTTCAGGCTATGCGCCACAACTGGCTGGCGCTGGCCGACGAGTTCGACGAGATCGATGCCCGTGCCGATGGCCGGCAAGAACTGCTCGGCATGCCGTGGGCACTGAAGATGAACAACCTGAAGGTCGGTGCCTCGGAAGCGGCCCCGCAGCTGGTGCATTCGGCACTTCAGATCATCGGCATCCTGGCCTACAAGAACGACAGCCCCTTCAGCCTGGGCCGTCACTACCGAGACGCGCTGTCGGGCTCGCTGATGGTCTCGAACGACCGCATCGCTGCCAAGAGTGCGGGCATGTTGATGGTCCTGAAAGACGATTGACCGACGCGGACCGAACAAGCTCTCTCTGATCTTCACACTCACCGACCTCCCCAAGGGCATGGAAAAAATCTACGACGTTCAAACCTTCTACGACGGGCTCGTCAGCCACGGACTGATCGTGCCGACCACGGTGCAAGGTGCGTTCGGGCGCGGCGCCGTGTTCGAAGACGTGCTGGAGCACTTCAATGCCATGGTCAGCGCGATCGCGCGCGACGATGGCGCCGAGGTCTACACCTTCCCACCCATCATCGACCGCTCCATCCTGGAGCGTGTGCACTATCTCGATTCCTTTCCGCATCTGTGCGGCTCGGTGCACAGTTTCTTCGGCAACACGATCCAGGCCCTGGCCGTCGCCGAGCGGGCCAAGGCCGGCGAAAACTGGGGTCAGCTGCTGGACTCGACTTCGGTGGTGCTCAACCCTGCCGCATGTTATCCCGTCTACCCGAGCTTCACCGGGACCGTGCCGGCGCGAGGTCGCTTAGTGACGATGCTGAACTGGGTCTATCGCCACGAACCTTCACCCGAGCCCACACGGATGCAATCCTTCCGGGTGCGCGAGTTCGTCCGCGTCGGTACGCCCGATCAGGTGGTCGAGTGGCGTGACATGTGGCTGCAACGCGGCCTCGCCCTGCTCCATTCGCTGGAACTGCCGGCGCGCTCCGACGTAGCGTCCGACCCGTTCTTCGGTCGCGGCGGCAAGATCCTGGCAATGAACCAGCGCGAGCAGAAGCTCAAGTTCGAGGTGTTGGTCCCGGTGATCTCCAAGGAAGACCCGACCGCCGTCTGCTCGTTCAACTTTCACCAGGACCACTTCGGGACGACCTTCGACATCCGCACGCCGGATGGCAATATCGCGAACACCGCGTGCCTGGGCTTCGGCCTGGAACGCGTCACGATGGCGCTGTTCAAGGCGCATGGTTTCGACCCCAAACAATGGCCGGCATCGGTGCGCGCGCGCCTTTGGCCCTGAGCGAGACCATGGGCGCATCAATCGGCGGTTGTTTCCACGCACTTCCAGGCCTGGACGCGGCCAACTATTCGCGCAGCCCGCTGCATGCCGACAGTTGGGTATGGGTCGAGAAGAACTGCTATGTCGACGTCTGGATCGAGCTTCTCCACAGCCTTGGCTTGGAGCCGGCCGCAGCAATGTCGATGACAGTCGCAGTCGATTTCGAAGGCGACCAATGGACCTTCTTCAAGCCGTCCCACGATGAGTTGCGCGAACTCTATGGCGTCGATGTGCAAGAACTGACCGTCTGGCGCACCCTGCTAGGGCATGCACAGGAACACCTCGCCGCCGGCAAGCTGATCAGCACGGAGGCGGATGCGTTTTGGTTGCCCGACACCGCTGGTACCGACTATCGGCGCCAACACACCAAGTCCACCATCGTGCTGGCAAACATCGACGTCGCACGGGAATGCTTGGGGTACTTTCACAACACCGGCTATTTCGAGTTGGCAGGTGAAGACTTTCGGCAGCTTTTCAGAGTCGGGATGGCGCACGACCCAGCGTTCTTGCCTCTGTATGCCGAACTCGTGCGAGTCGACCGCGTGGGGCATCGATCCGGAGAAGACCTGCGACGTATCGCGAAAAGCTATTTATTTCGACACCTCGAGCGCCGCCCCGCCGACAATCCAGTGCGCCGCTTTCAGCGGCGTTTCGACCATGAACTCCCCGTCATGCAGCAGGGCGAGTTGGGGCAGTATCACCTTTGGGCCTTTGCGACGATTCGGCAGCTTGGAGCGGCGTTCGAACTCGCAAGCGCGCATGTGAGATGGGCGTGGCCCGCTGGTGGCCGCGAAGTCAACGAAGCGACGGCTGCGTTCGACTTGATTGCGCAAGTCAGCAAAACACTCATCTTGAAGGCGGCGCGCGCAGTCAATAGCCGTCGGTCACTGGATACCGAGCCTCTTTTTGATGAGATGTCCAAAGCGTGGGGCCGCGGGATTGAAGCAGTCGTCAAACTGAGCTTATGACGATGTGACAACCACTTTGCCGCCAAATCGGCGAGGTAGGTACCGACCGATTGAAATCCACAGCGACCGAGATTGTGGTTTATTGGGCGCAGAACGTTCTTTGGGCTCCACCGCCAAGGCGGGGAGCCGTGTTTTGTTGCGGACTTTTAGTAGCGGCGAGTTTGACTTCGAGCCGTGGATCGAGGTCGGTTTTCGACTTGGTGAGTACGCGAGAAGTGCGGACTTGGGTGGAACGCGCATAGCACATGATCGCAGCGTACGCGAGAGGGGTTAGGCTTTATGCCCTCGAGGTCTGGCACACTGTCGTATTGGGTGAGGCGTGTCTTAACATTGTCGGTGAGCGACCGATGGCCGAATCTGAGCGCCGCTTGAGATTAGCCCGAGATCTGCTTGGAAGAGAAAGGCTACAAATGAAGATATCTTCGCAAAGTGACCGGGGTAGCATGGCCCTTGGTGAGATTTTAATGGTTCGTAATACGATTCCTCGTATGTTCGCGTGTTTGGCAGTGCTGCTGCTTCTAGCGGCATGTGGAACAACGGGGCGCAGTTTTCCGCCTGCGCCGCAGGCGATTGACGCTCCCAGCCTGAGATACAAGATTGGCCCGCTGGACACGCTGAACGTGATTGTTTGGCGGAATCCCGAACTCTCCGCGATTGTCACCGTGCGGCCAGATGGGTTCGTGTCGATCCCCTTGGTGGAGGATCTGCAGGCCGCAGGCAGAAACCCGTCAGATCTGTCGCGCGAGATCGAAAAGTCGTTGGCCAAGCTGATTCGCGACCCAGTGGTTAGTGTCGTCGTCACAACCTTTCAGAGCATCTACTCCGAGCAGGTTCGAATTGTTGGCGAAGCTGCACGACCGCAGTCAGTCGCGTACCGCCGCGACATGACCATACTTGATGTAATGATTCAGGCGGGGGGCATGACCGACTTTGCCGACGGGAATGGGGCAGTTCTGATCCGTGGCTCCGAAGGGGGCAAGCAGTACAGCTTGCGACTGAAGGATCTTCTCAAACGAGGCGACATTTCTGCCAATGCCGCCGTCATGCCGGGAGACATCGTTATCGTGCCCCAAAGCTGGTTCTGAGCGCGATCTACGAGCCAAGTAGGGAAATTTTTGACATGAGTGATAGTGGTTTAAGCAACCT